>SXOA01000149.1 GCA_005778405.1 Planctomycetaceae bacterium | reverse complement strand
TCGCCGAGGCCATGGCGGAGGAAATCGGAGCGACGATCAGGACTCCCGAGGAAGTCCGGGCGGGACAACTTGGCGAATACGATCTGGTCGGCTGGGGATCGGGAATCTACTTTTCCCGCCATGCCGATTCGCTCTGCCGCCTGGCAAAGAGCCTGCCGCCAGAGCCGCGTCAGGCTTTCCTCTTCTCGACAGCCGGCCTTCCGTTCCTGCGATCCTGGTTCCATTCCAGTCTCCGCGGATCCCTGAAGTCTCGCGGGTGCAACGTCGTGGGCGAGTTCAGTTGCCGCGGCTGGGATACGGTCGGTCCGCTGGCCTGGATCGGAGGAATTAACCGCAACCATCCCAGCGAAAAAGACCTGCAGCGAGCCCGAGCCTTCGCGAGGTCGCTGGTTTCTCGAAACGAGGCAAATTGAGGTGGAGGGGTCAGGGCTGAGAAATGGCCAGTTCGTGCGGGCTTTTTGCTTTTCGGCCCCCGCTTTTCTCCCCCAGAATCCACCTTTCCTAATCCTTCCGGGGTGGTATATTTAAGACATAGGCGGTTGTCAAAATTCCCGCTGTAACCAACAGTTTGAAACAAGGGTAAGAAGCATGTCACTTACGTTGACCGAATCTGCCGCGAGCGAAGCCAAGAAATACATCGAGAGCGCTGGTCCCGAATCGTTCCTGCGGATCCGGCTCGTCGCCGGCGGGTGCAGCGGCCACAACAGCAGCCTGCAGATCGACAAGACCTACGACGAGAAGGCCGACAGCAAGTACGACTTCTTCGGCGCTCCGGTCGTCATCGACAAGAAGAGCGAGTTGTACCTGGAGGACGCCAAACTGGACTTCATCAACGGGCTGGAGCGAAGCGGCTTCCACCTGGACATTCCCGCGGCGAAGAAGACCTGCGGCTGCGGCAGTTCGTACCAGTTCTAGCGGCTCGTAGTAACTGGCTTCAGCCAGTTCCGGAAAACCCGCTGAAGCGGGTTACTACAAGCGATGCCCGAGTACCGCCAGAATCCGCTGACGAGGGAATGGATTATCCTCAGCAGCGAGCGGCAGACTCGGCCAAGTGAATTCTTGGACCAGCCAGCACGCCGTGACAGTGCGGCGTGCCCCTTCTGTTTGGGAAATGAACACGAGACACCCGAGGAGCTGGTCCGGTACACTAGCCGTGGTTCCAAGGACGCCTGGTCCGTGCGGGTGGTGCCGAACAAGTATCCGGCAGTTACCGCGGCGGAGTGCACTCCCGTTGATCGGCCCGAGTGCAACGACGACTGCCTCTTTCGAGCCGCTCCTGCACTTGGCCAGCACGACGTGATCATCGAATCGCCTCGGCACGTCGTCAGCCTCACGGACCTGACGCCGGCGGAGACGGAGTTGCTCTTTCGGGCTTACCGGGACCGGATCGCTTTCCATCGTGCGGCGGGGAAGGCGAGGTACGTGCAAGCTTTCAAGAATGTGGGGCCGCTGGCGGGGGCTTCGATGGAGCACTCGCACAGTCAACTGATGGCGCTGGAGCAGTTGCCGCAAAACATCCAGCGGGACGCAGCGATTGCGGAGAGCTACTTTCGCCGCACGGAGAGAAGCCTGCTGCGAGCGGTTGTTCAGGGAGAACTAGCCGCTGGCACGCGAGTCGTCGTCCAATCGGACTCCTACGTCGCCTTCTGTCCGTTCGCCAGCCGGTTCCCGTACGAAGTCTGCGTAGTGGCTGAGAATTCCGGATCGCCATTTGACGAGTTGCAATCTGGCGAACTTGGAGAACTTGCCGGGATTGTGCGTGAGATCATCGGTCGTATCGAACGTGCGCTCGGGCCGGTCGCCTATAACTACTATTTAAGGCCCGCGCCCTTTGACATTGCCTCTCCCCGTCAGTATGACTGGCATATCGAAATTTTTCCCCGCCTTGTGAAGGTGGCGGGCTTTGAATGGAGCACCGGTATCTTCATCAACACCGTCAGCCCCGAAGCGGCTGCCCAGACGCTCCGGACCTCTCCCTGACGGGTGCAAAAATCAGGAAAACTAGACCGATTCTGCCGATAGTAGGGTGAAATGCTGAGGACTGCGCAGCGAATAGTCTGCTAGCACTTTCCCGCTGGCATTGGTTTCATTGTTGGCTCGCTTTCTTAACTTTTGCATCATGAATCCGCTTCGCCTCTGCCTCGTTCTGCACAACCATCAGCCGGTGGGAAACTTCGGCGGAGTGTTTGAGCAGGCGTATCAAGACAGCTATCTGCCGTTTCTGGATTTGTTCGAGTCGTATCCGGCCGAATTGCGGATTTCGCTGCACACCAGCGGTCCGCTGATGGAATGGCTCGACGAGCATCACGCCGACTACGTCGATCGGCTGGCCCGACTGGTCAGCAGCGGGCGGATTGAAATCATCGGCGGCCCCTTCTATGAGCCGATCCTGACGATGATTCCCCCGCGGGATCGGATTGGCCAGATTGAAAGCTACACCGCCTGGCTCGAAAGCCGCCTCGGTGCGCACGTGCAGGGTCTGTGGATGCCGGAGCGGGTTTGGGAGCAGTCGCTGACGAGCGATCTGGCCACGGCCGGCATGAAGTACACGGTTCTGGACGACTTCCACTTCAAGAATGCCGGGCTCGTGGAAGACCAACTTCAAGGCTCTTACCTGACCGAGGACGACGGCAAGCTGCTGACGATTTTTCCCGGCAGCGAGACGCTTCGCTATACCATTCCCTTCCAGTCGCCGCAAAACTCGATTGATTATTTGCGAGGCATTGCCGAGAGGCACTTAAATGCGGTAGTGGTCTTTGGCGATGATGGCGAAAAGTTCGGCACCTGGCCCGATACCAAAAAGCATGTCTATGAAAATGGCTGGTTGCGGACGTTTTTCGAGGCGCTGCTTGCCAATCGCGATTGGCTGCAGCTGAGCACGCTGGCGGACGCCGTCGAAAACGTGCCGCCCATCGGCAAAGTCTACCTCCCCGACGGCAGCTATCGGGAAATGACGGAGTGGTCGTTACCGGTCGGCCAGCAGCTGGAATATGACAGTGTCGTTCACGATCTGGAGCACGATCCGCTTTGGCCGCGCATCAAGCGGTTCATTCGCGGCGGCTTTTGGCGGAACTTCAAGGTGAAGTATCCCGAAGCCAACGAGATGTACGCCCGCATGATGATGGCTAGCCGCCGCATCGAACAGGCCCTTGAGCAAGGGGTGGATGGGGACGCCTTTCGCTTGGCCCGGCAGTCGCTCTATCGCGGCCAGTGCAATTGCCCCTATTGGCACGGAGCCTTCGGTGGAATCTATCTGCCGCACTTGCGCAACGCGGTCTACAACCAGCTCATTGCCAGCGAAAACCTGTTGGACCAAGCCATCGGCAAAACGGGCGGCTTTGTCGAAGCGACCGTGGACGATTACAACTTTGACCTGCGTCAAGAAGTCCGTCTGGCCGGCGACAAGCTCATCTGCCTGTTCGCGCCTTCCAATGGCGGGCAGATGTATGAGCTCGACGTCCGCACCATCTGCCACAACCTGCTCGCGACGTTGACGCGGCGGCCGGAAGCTTATCACAAAAAGGTTCTCGGTGGCGCGAACAACGGCAATGGCAACGTCGCCAGCATCCACGACCGGGTTGTTTTCAAGCAAGCAGGGCTAGAGCAGCGCCTGCAATACGACAAGTCGCCGCGGAAGAGTCTGCTCGATCATTTCTTTGCGGAGAACACTACGCTGGAACAGGTCGCCCGAAATGATGCTGTCCAGCGAGGCGACTTCCTCACCGGCATCTATGACACCAAGATTCGCCGCGGAGCAGATCGGGTGCAGGTGCAACTATCGCGAACGGGCCTCGTGCAAGGCCGCGAGATCAAAATCACCAAAGGGGTGACGATGGTGTCGCGTAGCCCGGCGCTGGAAATCGTCTACCTTCTGGAGAACTTGCCGCTCGGCGAAGCTCTCCACTTTGCCGTAGAGCTCAATCTGGCGGGACTTCCATCCGGCGCGGAGGATCGTTACTTCCATGACCTGGATGGCCAGCGGCTCGGGCAACTCGGCAGCCAGCTCGACCTGAAGGGGATTCAGAAACTTGGCCTGACCGATGAGTGGCTCGGCATTGACGTGCAATTGACAGCGAACCGGCCGACAGACCTCTGGGCGTTCCCGATCGAGACGGTAAGCCAGTCGGAAGGGGGCTTCGAGTTGGTCCATCAGTCGGTCTGCCTGTATCCCCACTGGCAAGTCCTCGGCGACGCCCAAGGCCGCTGGACGCTCACGCTCGTCCTTAATGCCAATACGGCTCTTGCCGAAAGCCGCATGCAGCCGCGAGACGTAGTCGCGACGGTGTGAGGTTTTTCTGCGCGGCCATTTGACTATCGCGCAGGTTGACGTAGTGTTTCTTTTGTCCAGACAAAGCAACGGTTTGCGGCGAGTCACGCCGGCTGCTTGCTGACCTCCATCCTCGAAAACGGCAAACCGGTCGCAAGGCCGGGACGCAAAACTACAGGGTCCGGATTCGTTCGAATCAAGGACAGCCAGTTGCCGAAGGGTTTGGCCGAGGAATGAGGTTTTGGTCCACGGGCGGCCAGCGCCGCTCATTTCATTTCTCGCTTCGCGTCAGCAACCAACGGCTGCTTTCGCGGGCCTATGGGGAGGTTTCTATGAATGCTCTGCTGCTCCGCGCACGCCACTTGCTCGTTTCCGAGGACGGCCCCACCGCGGTGGAATATGCCGTGATGCTCGCCCTGATCGTCGTTGTCTGCTTGGGAACGATCACCACGATCGGCACCCGCGCCAACGACACGTTTAACACGATCTCGACCGCCCTGCCAGCGGCCAGCTAAGCCATCAAGCCTTGAGCTCAAAGACTGCGACCTTGTTGTGGCCGCAGGCGAAGAGCGTCTCGGCGTTTTCGACCAAAGCGAGCGCGTGGATGTGCATCGGGGCTTTCTCGGACCTGGCGACCTTTTTTGCTTCAAGGTCGTAGATCTGCACAAGGCCCCCGTTGTCCCCTCCCGCGCCGACAAGCCATTTGCCGTCCGGGCCGAAGGCGAGGCTCGCGACCAGTCCCTTCCCGTCGCCTAGAAACTCGTGGAGCTTTTCGCTCTTCTCCCAGGCGAAGAGCTCCACGCGGGCGGGACCATCGAGATGATCGATGTTTCCGATGTGCCCGATGCCACCAATCGCCAGCTTCTGCCCATCGGGTGAAAAGGCCAGCGACCGAATGCCGCCGATGGAATGAATCCTCTGTTTGGGGTCCCAGGTGTAGAGCCCCGGAACTTCGAGAGTTGCTAACCTGCTTCCCGCGGCTAGGTCCCAGATGACCACGTGGCCAACCTTGTCTCCCGTTGCCAAAAGCCGGTTATCCGCCGAGATGCAGGCGGCATAGAGCATCGAGGGAAAGTGGTTCGGCGTTTTCTCTTCATGCCCCTTGAGCTCGTGGAGTTTGTCTCCCGATTCCGCATCCCACACGCGGCAGACCATGTCGTCGCCGATGCTCA
Organism: Planctomycetaceae bacterium; assembly: GCA_005778405.1. Classification (GTDB taxonomy): domain Bacteria; phylum Planctomycetota; class Planctomycetia; order Pirellulales; family Pirellulaceae; genus SXOA01. The sequence continues at coordinate 18,654 of SXOA01000149.1, read as the reverse complement.
CCACCCGTTTGCCGTCGGGGGAAGAGAGGACCTTGCGAATCCACTTGCTGTGCGCGGCCTCGATGGTGCGAATCACCTCGCCACTTTCCACCTTGCGCCAGATCAGTTTTCCGTCATACCCGCCCGAAATGAGCGTCTGATTGCCGTTGGCCAAAGCCACGCCGGTCACGTAACTCGAATGCCCTTCCAGCGCCTTCCACTCGGGCTTTTCCGCCAACACATCGACGTCATAGACCTTGCCGTCCGACGCACCGAGAAACAAGCGGCTGGAAGAAGGGATCCTGGCAAGGCCGAACAAGATTTCCTGGCGGGAATGGTCTTTGAGGAGCTTGAGAGTGGTGGGGAGGGGCATGTGCGAAACTCTGTTTCGAATTGGGCGGTTGGAAATCTCAGGTACTCGCTCCCGAGTAGAGCGGCGAGATCACTGCGCCGTTCAGCAAATGGTGCGGGCGGTCGAGCGGATCTTTTAAAATCGCGTCCGGGCTGACCCCCAGCGCATCGTAGATCGTCGTGCAAATGTCGGCTGGGGACCAGGCTGTCGTGATCGGGTAGGCGGCTTTGTAATCCGTTTGTCCAATCACCTGGCCGCCACGGACGCCCGCGCCGGCAAAGAGCGCCGAGTATGCTGCCGACCAGTGGTCGCGGCCGGGGATCTTTTCGCCGGGGAGCGTCGAAATCTTCGGGGTCCGTCCGAACTCTCCCATCACAACGACCAGCGTTTGATCCAGCAGCCCCGATGCCGCCAGGTCATCCATCAGCGCCGTCAGTCCCTGATCAAGTTGCGGCAGCAGCGTGTTCTTGAGCTTGCCCCAGTTGTCCACATGCGTATCCCAAGTCTGCACGATTCCCATCGTGGCCTGCACAACCGGCACGCCGGCTTCGATCAAGCGGCGGGACAGCATGAGCGACTGCCCGAACTTGTTGCGGCCATAGCGATCCCGCACGGCTGCTGGCTCCTGTCCCAGCTCGAAGGCTGTGGCCATGCGAGCCGAGGTCAGCAGCGAAAAGGCCGCCTGCTGCTGCTCGCCAAGCGAAGCGGCGCGGCCGCTTCCCGCCAGAGGCGAGTTGCCGCCATTGAAAGTCTCCAGGAGCTCGCGCCGTGATTGCAGCCGAGGTACGGTGACGCCTTCTTGTAGGCTCAACGCATCCACTTTGAAATTCGGGTCGTTGGGATCGCGGCGGATCTGCCAGGGATCGTGCCTGGTTCCCAAAAAGCCGGCATGCTGGCCGGGCCACGTCAACGGACCTTCAATCAAGTAGTTCGGCAGCGAAACCCCGGTGGGAATTCCGCCTTGTGAAGGGCGGAGAAAATCGAGCGCGGCGGCGAAATTGGGAAAGTCGTTGCGAGTCTCGACCCGGTCCAGATCGCTCGCCCCCCGCGGCAGCGGAGTCGGCCGGCCGGTGAGCGCCACGTGCGTGGCCAACAGATGATTCTGCTCCCGATGGGCCAGCGAGCGAACGATGGACCAACGCCCCATCTGTTGCGCCAGCTTGGGGAGATGTTCGCAGACCTTGACTCCAGGAACTGTCGTTCCAATCGCCGAAAACTCCCCTCGCACTTCCGCCGGCGCATCCGGCTTGGGGTCGAGCGTATCGAGCTGGCTCGGCCCGCCACTGAGTAGCACGAGCAACACCGACTTGGCCCGTCCGGACCCAGTATCTGCTGCAGCACCGCGACGCACGACAAAGGGCAACGAAGCCCCTACGACTCCCGCGGCACTCACGCGCAAAAACTGTCGGCGATCAAAGGCATACTGGGGTTCAATCATGAGTAAAGGAGTTCTATATGGTTGATGGTCAGTATCCCCTTACGCCAGCACTTCCCGAATCGGCTGAGTCCCTGGGTCGGTCAGTGGCAACGGCCGGGAGCCGACGTGGTAGTTCTTCTGGTGGTCGATGCCGAGGGCCTGGAAGATCGTGGCGAAGATCTGAGCCGCGCCGACTTTGCCTTCAATGACCGTGTTTCCCGCTTCGTCGCTCTTGCCGTGCACGCTGCCCCGCTTGATCCCGCAGCCGGAAAGGGTAACACTCCAGGCGCTGGCGAAGTGGTCGCGGCCGAGGCTGGCGTTGATTTGCGGCGTGCGGCCGAACTCGGACAGCGTGATGACCAGCGTGTGGTCGAGCAGCCCCCGCTCCTGCAGATCATCCAGCAGCGTACTCATCACATGGTCGAGCTCCGTGGCGAGCTCCAGATGCGTCTCGAAATTCTGGCCGTGGCTGTCCCACCAGGCCCGCGATACTTTGACGAACGGCACGCCAGCTTCCACCAGGCGGCGGGCGATCAGGCACTGCTCGGCGAAGAGCGTCGGCCCGTACTTGTCCCGCATGGGAGTCGGCTCTTGCGAGAGGTCGAACAGCTTCTCGCTGGCCATCAGGCCGCGGACGCGGCTATAGGCTTCGTTGTGGCTGGACAGAGACGCCGACTGCCGGCTGCGGGCGAAGCGGTCGGAAAGGAGCTTCCGCAGATCGGCCCGCTCCTGATGATCGAGATCGGTGATTTCCTCGAGGCGGCGGAGGTTTGGCGGCGAGTTCCCTTCGGTCAGGAACATCGCGCCGTAGCGGGCACCCAGAAATCCCGATTGGCTGATCGCGTTGCCGCGCCCCTCTGTCGCCGTATAGAAACTGACGTAGTCGGGCACCTGGCTGTCCGCCTTTCCGAGTTCGCGAGCAATCACCGCCCCCAGGTCCGGATACTTGATGCTCGGCTCATCGCGGCGGCCCAGGTGCATCATCCGGGCGGCGCTGCCGTGGTCGCCGTTGCCAGTGTCCACGCCGCGGATGATGGCGGTGTATTTTCCGATGCGATCCGCCAGTTTCGGCAGCAGCTCGCATATCTGCACTCCGGGGACGGAAGTCTGAATTGCCTTGAACGGCCCACCCGTCGGTCGACCCGGCTTGGGATCAAACGTCTCCAGTTGACTCGCGCCGCCCGCCAGCCACAGCAGGATCACCCGCTTGTCGTTCTTCTTCAATTCGTTGGCAAGCACGGGACTCTTGAGCGCATTGAGCACCGTCATGTCCGCGGCGAAAGTAAGTCCGGCAGCTGCGCCGAGGAACATCCGACGGGAAGCAATTTCAGATTTAGGATTTCGGATTTCAGATTGCATGTACCCACTTCCTTTCTAACCACTACTCACCACTCACTACTCACTCAGTAGTTAAACCGGCATTCTCCGCTCGTCAACATTGCCCAGATAGCCTGCTTCCAGGCTTGGGCCGGCTGGTCTTCGTGCTTGTGCAAGAACTGCTCCAGGGCCTGTAGTTCTTCATCGGCCGGCGGGCGGGAATAGATGTTCCAAATCGCCGTATCCATCGCTTCTCGCCGTTCTTTCGTCTCGGTCAGCTTCGTGGAAAGCATTTCTTTGCCGTCCCGCAGCAGCTCATTTTTGACCTTGTCGCTGTTGCTGAAGAGCAAAGCCTCATCCACGCTCACCTGGAAATCATCTCCCGGATATTCCAGCGAGCCGGCGATGTTCCGCCCGGCCCCTTCCATCTGTTTCACCCGGTTATCGAACTCGTCCTCTTTCAAGTCGGAAGAAAAATACTCCGGGCTGGCGACAGCGACGCGGAGCGAGGTGCCGTATTGCCAGGGCGTGAGCGGCCGAACGATGGCGATGGCAAACAGCTCGTCAGACGGCCGCTCTTTCGACCCATCCCATTCGCTCGTGCGACTGTAGGCTTTGCTCAGCGCGATGCCGCGAATCAGCCGCCGCAGGTCGTACTTGTGCGTCTGCATGTCACGGGCAAGCCAAGCGAGAAGCTCCGGATGGCTCGGCACGTTCTGATCGTGCATCTGATCGAGCGGCATCACCATCCCGCGCCCCATCAGCCGATTCCAAAGTTGGTTCACAATGGCCCGGGCGAAGTACGGCTGCGTCCCTTCCTTAAGTCCAATCTCCACAAGCCGGGCCCGGCGGCTGTACGTAGCTGCCGGTGGAGCTTGCTTGCCCTTCTTCAGCTCTTCAAGCTTTTTCTTCTCTTCCTTTTTGGCGTTGTCGTCGGGCTCCTTGCTCTCCGGTTCTGTCAGCACCTCGCCGGTCAGAAACATCAGTCGGGAGTCCTTCGATTCCCCCTGCACGGTTTTGTAATTGACGATGCCGTATTCCTTTTCGCCGATGAACTCCCCCACGTCATAGGTGCGGCTGAAGAAGCTCTTCATGCCAAAATAATGCTCCTGCGTCCAGGTCGGCACCAGCGGATGGTCGTGGCACTTGGCACAGCTCACGTTGACGCCGAAGAAAAGCACACCGGCATCGGTTGTCAATTTGTCGGTGTCCTTGGCCCGCGAGCGAACGAACTTGATGGCCCCCTTCTGCTCGGCGTCCCCTTCCTGCCCGACAACCATTTCGCGAAACATCTGGTCCCACGGAACATTCTTTTCGAGACTCGTGGCGAGGTATTCCTTGAGGCTTTGATTCGTCCCCCGCATGAGGATTGCGTCGAGCTCCGCTGTCTGCTGCCGGACGTAGGCGGGAGAAGCCATGAGCCGATCCACGAGTGCGACCCGCTTGCCTGGGTCGGTGGATGCGACAAACGCCTTCGCCTCGGCGGCAGTCGGAATCCGCCCGACCAAATCCAGCATCGTCCGCCGCAGCAGATTCGCATCATTCGCCTGAGCTGCTGCCGTCACGCCATCTTTCGCTAGCCGGACATCCAGGTAATGGTCAATGGCCTCTTCCACCGGCTTATCGGGGGGCAACAGCTCGTCCGCCGCGCAGGCCTGCGCCAGAACCATAGCGAGTGCGAACATCGGGTTCCCAAGCCAACCACCGCGCAGTTTCTTCGACAGCGGGCTTCGCATCACGAAATCTCCCCAGGGCGCTAACGGAACAGTTCCATAAGCGTCTGTCGATATGATAGCCGTTTGCGGCTCGGATTGCCACCGAGTTTGGGTGATTCAGGACAAGTCGCCGTTCGCTAGAACTTATGCCGAATCTCCACCCTGCCACCCAGGATATCCGGCGCATTTTTGAGCGCCCCATAGATCAGATCGGTGCGGAGGATGACCGATTTGCTGAGCGCGATTTGAAAGCGCCCGCTGATGGAGGCCTGGTCGCCAACGGCGAGGCGGTCGGCTGGGTTGCCGTAGACGTGGACGTAAGCGGTTTCCACGATGAACTGGTAATAGAACTCCGGGCCGAGGAGTTCGAGGCCCAGGGCTCCGCCGCAGGCGTTGTGGCCGGTGGCGTCGAGTGTGGGATAGTTGGTGATGTTGTCGATTTCGAACGAGATGCCCGTATTGGAAAGCACACCGCCGGCTGCCGCCCCGCGAGCGACCGACTGCGGCGAGCCGTAGCCGGCGAACAGGTTCAAGTAGGGGACCAGGTGCTGCTCGTCACGGGTGATGAGAGAATTCTCCATCAAAAGCAGCAGGCCGTCGGCCGTTTGCGGGCTCACGCCGTCCTGGCCGAAGTTGACGATCCCCCGGACCGAGTTGGAAACCCGGCCGAAGTACCGCTTGGTGAACGCCGCCGTCAGATTGTGGTAGCTGTGATCTCTGGTGGTGTCGTCGTTCAAAAAGGCGTAGCCGGTTTCGATGTAGCCGCCATAAGCTTCAATGAATGTTGCCGTGCCAAATACATCCGCCGCCTGGTTGTCCCCCCAGAAGGCGTCGCTGGTCACCTGGTCAAAGCCACAGAAGAAGGTGACTTCGTAGTTCGGCCAGTCGAGCAGCGGGCTGTTCCTAGCGGGAATGTTCACGGCTGCGCCGGCGATGGCGTCGTTCATCCACACGCCGTTTTGAAAGAACAGTGGAATGAGGCCAACGGTGATGGGCAATTCAAACGGCGAATCGATTCCGCGCATTCCGCCGAAGATGGCCCCGACATCTCCTTCGAAGAAGGCAGTGGTGGGATTGGCGTTGAAGACATCGAAAAACTCTGTTCCCTGGCCGGTTTGATGCTGCAAGCGGGTTACATCGTTGAGGCGATTGAGCGGCGTGAACAGGGCGTGGAACCGCTCGGTCGCGGTGATTTTCCAGTCGGTTTCCAGTTGCAGCTTGGTGGCCCAGACGTTGGTGTCGATGTCGTTGCTTTGGTTGGATGCCAACACGGTGCGGAGATCGCCGTAGACCAGAAAATGCGGCAGCGTCAGGTTCGTCGAGCCGAACAGAGTTCCACCCGCGGGGTACTGCCCCGGCAGATAAAAGCCGCGTCCCCATTCGACCCATGTGCGCTGAACCCCGACCGGATGTTTGGAGCGGTAAGTGGCGTCCGCAGAGTTTTCCTCGTCGCCCGGAATATACGAATAGGACTCCGGGCTGAAATCGAGTGGCGAATAAGGTGCAATGGTAGCGGCCGGATCCGCACCAGGAGCGTCTCCGAGGAACGGCTGGCCGGGAGGGGGGAGCTCTTCGCTGGGCGTCTGTTCCACCACTGGCGGCAATCGTCGGATTTCAGCGTCATCGTAATCTTCACCTCGCGCAGCCGCGACGGCAGCCACCGCGGCGATCAGAATCGCCCCCTGTGCAGCGAACGTCAGGCAAGTGTGATGAAATGCGCGAGGCATAGTTACCGCACGTCAAACTCCACGCTATAGGCATGGACATCGAGGATTTTTTCGTTCATCGCCAGCTCCATGTCCGGCGTCGCTTTGCAGAATCGCATGAAGTAAATCGGCTCCATCCGGCTTCGCATCCGGACCGAGAGCCGATAACGGCCCGGCTGGCAAAGCAGCTCGCCGGGGACGTGGTATCTGGCCCCCCGCTTGCCGTAAGGAGCAATGGAGTGGGCCTCCATGCGAATCAGCGGCGGGTGGTTGAGGACCGTAATGGGAAGAGTGCCGGGTCTGAGAAACGGAAGCGGATCGACATCGACGTTGACCGGCAGATACATTTCGCGGTCGGTTCCCTTGACGTTGGTGGTGAGGAACTTGGTTTGCAAGTTGAAGAGCTGAGCATCGCGCCGGATGGTGCCGGCCCGGACTTCCAACGAGTGCTGGTCCGCGATGTCCCCATTGCCGTCGAGGTAGCCCGACTCCCAAATCCGCTCGCCGCGCGGCCCCGTCAACACGGCATTCAGCCAAAGCTGCGGCTGGGCACCGAGTGAGCCGGAAGGAGTGTTGTGTCCGCCGTTGGTGCTGACGACGACATACTCGAACTTGAGGTCCTGTCCGATCGCGCGGCTGGAATTGAAGAACGGCCCTTCAATCTTCATGCCGTTCTCCATCACCTGGCTTCGCCACTCGTCTTTCTTTTGCAGGAGGGCAAAGTTCTCCTTGAGAACCTCGGCGGCATCCATCCGGTCGTCGACATTTTTCCATTCCGGCGGAAAGGGAATCGCCCCGCTGCCGGCCTTCTCAAGCTGCTTTTCAAATCTCTCGGTTCCCCAGCCGGCCCGATAGTCGAAGGCGAGCCACGCATCGGCGGACCAGCGCGCGGCCTTTTTGTTCTGCGGAAAAATGCCCGGGTGAGCGATCGAAGAACCGGGTCCATAAAACGCGTGGTTGGAGTGCTTGCGCTTGGTATTGACCGCTTTGCCGTCCATGATGGCCGCGGGGCCGATCTCATAGCCGCTGGCAACGCCAGGGACCTTTCCCATGTGGCAATCCTGGCAGGAGACGCCGCACTTTTTCGCGGGCGATGCGCGGTATTGAGCCCAGACGACTTCCAGCGCGATGCCCGGATGGACGGTCACCTGGTGACATGACGCGCAAAACGAGCTTTGGTTGAGCTGCTCGAATTGGATAGCTTCGCGATGAATGGGCGTCCCCGGACCTTTGTCCTCGGGATTGGGCTTTACCTTGTAGAAATCCTTCTTGGCGATGACCTCGCGAATGCCCTCCCCGCCCAATGTGCCGAAGACTGGGTCGTTGATGGTTCCTGGTTCAATCCGCCGTTCGCCATTGACTCGGCCGTAACGCTCCGCCACGCGGTGGCAGGCCACGCAGGTGACTCCTTCGCGATAAACCTGGGGAGCATCGATGATAGGGAGGTGCCGTGGATATTCCTCAATGGTGGCGATCGGAGCATGGCAGCGCATGCAGAAATAGCCGACAGTACCCCGCGAGAGCTCCGTGATGGTCTGCTCGAACTTGTGAAACATGGGCGAAATGGCAGCATACGCGTGCGAGGAGACTCGCCACTCGTCATAGATTTGCTTGTGACACTCCGCGCACGTCTCGGCAGACGGGTAATTTGTGGTGGAAAAGCAGGCGGCGTGCGGATCGACACCGGGCGGGACTTGCCTTGCGCTATTCTCTTCGCCGGTTAATGGTGCCCTTGGTTTGACGGAATGCGGCGCGTGAGGCTTGGGAGTTAAGAGGTCGTCGTCAGATTCCTCCACGAGGGGCAAACGGGCTTTCGTCGGCTCTCGCTCGGGGGGAACTTCTGGAAGGAGCAAATCGTCGTCAACCGCCGGCAACCTGGCAATGGGTCCGTAGGTGGAGGTCCGCAGTGAAGGAGGCGAGGGTCTCCTGACCTCGTCCTCCGCAATGGCGCAACTCGCCAGGACTGTCAGGCCGATGGTCGCCAGGAGAAAGCAACGAAAACCTCGGCCATCCATAGCGCGGTCCATGCGTCAGGCAGCAATGGGGGCGAAATCGCTAGCGGAAATCCGTTCCCGTGCTTGCCCCTCTTGGTCTCATCGGAGCGTGGTGACGCAGGTAACAGCTTTGCGGGATCGTCCGCCAAAGGATGGCCCATCCGTATAACCGGCAGCGTGGAAATGTAAGGAGTAGATAAGACTTGCCGGTTGAAATGGTTGAAGGGCATCATCCTACTTCATCACCGCAGCTTCGCCGCTTCGGCTTCGAGGGCAGCAATCTCCTTTTCTAGCCCCTGCACTTCGCCAGGCTCGTCGTCTTGCTTCTTGGCACCGGCCAACTGCTGCTTGAGCTTCTGCAGTTTCTGCTTGATGATTTCCAGGCGTTTCTTATCGCGACCGTCCATTGGGCGTTTCTTTCAAAGGGTTGGAGGTCAAAGCAGCCAGCGTAGGACCATTGTAATCGGCGGAATGGCTCCCGCGACCAAGGCTGTGACAACGATGGATTGCGGAGGGGGAACGACACGCACCCGGTAAACCAGCGGCACCAGCCCCGCCGTGACCAGGCCTGTGACGAGGGAGAGAAAGAGAAACAGGTCCGCGACATGGACAGTCGATATTCCCTCGCCGGGTGGCTGCGGATTGGCCCGCGAAATGATGACCGCTGGGATGGCGATGACCTCGGCTGCCAGAGTGACGAGAAGCGAGAGCATCCAAGCGACTGTGATTGCGACGGACGGCCGGCTTTCGCCAGTGGGCGTCATTGGAGGGGACGTCGTGGCCCGTGGCGCAGGCTGAGGGCGCTTTTTCTTCTTCTTCGACATCGCCCCAGGATGGCACAATCGACACAATTGGCAAAGGGCGTCCTCGGGAAGTGCACCGCTGGTTTCGATTTGCCTGGCGACTTTCCGTGACCTAGGTTTCCGATGGTACTGCCTGACCACCAGGCCAGTGCCGCGCGGAGCAATCCCGAATTTTCGGGAAGGGGCGAATCAGACACTTCTCCGCGTAAAACTCCATGAACGGCAGTATCGAAACTGTGAACGCCACGCTCCAAACCTCTATGCCCCTTTCCTCCTGGCTGCCGCTCCACAGCGCGGCCGGGGCGTTCCGCGAAGAATGTTCGTCCTTGGAGCAATTCACGCAAGAGCTGTTTGCGGATTTGGAACGCTTGGGAGGGGAACTCGAAGCCAAGGCTGATGAACTCGAGGAGAGTCGCCGCCATCTTGCCGATCGCGGTCGCCAACTGGCGGAGCAGCGGAAGGAATCGGCCAGGATGTCGCACCAACTTGAGCAGCAGGAGACGCTTTTGAGCGAATCGCTCGCCGAGCTGCGCCACCTTCGCGCGGAGTTGGCGAATCGTCCCGAGACAGTGGCGGCACCTGACTTCACTCCCGAACTCAACGGCCTCCGGCATCAAATCACGGAACTGCAAGTGGAACGAGCCACTCTGCTGGAACGATTGAAAGCTGCGGAAAACCAGGCCAGCCAATCGCGCAATGGAGAGCCAACGACGCCCCCTGTCGCGGTTTTGTCCGCGGATTCACTCCAAGGCCTTTCCGATAGGTTTGCCGAGCAGTTCAGTCTCCTCCAAGAACAACTGGCGGCTTCCCAGCCCAATCCAACCACGGCTGCGGAGTTGGAGATTCTCAAGCAGGAGTTGCTCCAGCAGCAAGAAAGCCAGCTCATGCTCGCGTTGGCGGAATTACGCGCGATGCAAGCCGAGTTCGTCCATCGTCCGGAGGCTGCGCCCGCTCCTCAGGAAGACCTCCAGTCGCTCACAGCCCAGTTCTCTCAGCAGTTTGTGGCTCTCCACGAGCGCATTCAGAATCTGCAACCAAATCCGCCGGAAGTCACCCAGGCGGAGTTGGAGATTCTCAAGCAAGAGCTGCTCCAGCAGCAAGAGAACCAGCTCATGCTCGCGTTGGCAGAATTACGCGCGATGCAAGCTGAGTTCGTCAATCGTCCGGAGGCTGCGCTCGCCCCTCAGGAAGAACTCCAGGCGCTCACCGCGCAGTTCTCTGAGCAGTTTGCGGCTCTCCATGAGCGCATTCAGGATCTGCAACCAAATCCGCCGGAAGTCACCCAGCTCAAGTCCCTGCAGCAAGAGCGGCAGGAGCTCGAAGTGGAATTGGAGCTGGTCCGGGCCCGCAGCGCCGATTTGCAGGAAACCGTGACTCGCCAGAAGCGCGAACTGGCTGTCCAGCAGTCGGAAGTGAATGCCGAACTGAAGGAACTGCGAGTACTCATCGCCGAGCAAGGAGGGCGGTTTGTCCAGCAAGTGTCAGAGACTTCCGAACCAGCCGCGCACCATGAACCCCCCGCGGAAAAACAGTATTCGGCACCATCCCCAGTCCCCGTTTCCGTTCCCGAACAAAACTCCGCCAAACCCGCTAATCCCGTCGTGAATTCCGTAATGGCCCAGTTCGCCAAGCTGCAGCGAGACATCGCCCAGCGGCGGAAAAAGAAGTGAATTGAGGTGGCCTAATGACTGCAGTTTATCGCATCCTTCTGTTGCTGCTCGTCGGGAGCGGAGCGTTCGCCTGCGTGGCCGCCGGATGGTCGCAGCAGCATGGCGTGGTCATGGCCGGAGGGCTGGCGGCCCTGCTCTGTCTGGCAGGGCTCGCAGCGCCGCTGTCTCGAGGGGCAAAGGCCCGACACCCGCTGGCTCGCTTCTTCCGGCAGCCATTGCCAGAGGCGTATCCAATTGCAGAAGCGACGTTGGCCGAGACAAGTAGCTGCGTCATTTCCGGAAACTGCGAGGGAAGCCTGGTGGATCAGATGCTGTCCCAGGGTCGTTACGCGCTGTTGCTCCGGCCAGAGATTGCCGAAAACCTTTCCGCAGAGCAGTTTGAATTCGCCCACGAAGTGCTGGATGGCGCGATGGCAGTGGTGCCGGAAGGGACGGTGGTCATGCGGTCCACGCGCGTGGACGACGTGGCGGACGAGAATCGCCACAAGGTGGAAAAGAATGTGGATGTCGAGGGCCATTATCTTGACCGCTTCCCAGTCACCAACCGCGAGTACCAGAAGTTTGTCGATGCCGGCGGTTATGAACAGCTCACTTTGTGGGATGAAGACATCTGGCCGGCGATGCTGCAATTCGTCGATCGTACGGGCCAATCCGGTCCGCGGGAGTGGGAAAACGGCCGATATTCCGCGGGAAAGGAAGACCATCCGGTCATCGGCGTCTCCTGGTTTGAAGCTTCGGCCTATGCCCGCTGGGCCGGCAAACGGCTGCCCAGTGATGCCGAGTGGGTCAAAGCTGCCGCCTGGCCGGTGACGGCGGAGGGCTCGCGTTTGATGCAGCGAAAGTTCCCTTGGGGAGACGCGATGGATCGTACTCTCGCGAATCTGTGGGGAAGCGGTCCAGGGGGCACCATCCCCGTCACGCAGCATGCCGAAGGAGCGAGCGTGGGGGGCGTACGCCAAATGGTTGGGAATGTGTGGGAGTGGACCAGCACCAACTTCGGCGTCTGGGAGCCGACTGCGGTCAGATTGGAATCCGACATTCCGCTTAAAAGCCTCCGCGGCGGAGCCTTTGATACCTACTTTGACGCTCAGGCCCAGTGCCAGTTCCAGTCGGGCGACAGCCCGCTCGCCCGCAAGCACAACATTGGCTTTCGTTGCGCCGTCGGATTCAGCGATGTGGCTGAACAGAACGAAGATCTTCCTCCGGTCGTCGCCGATGAAGAAATCTGCGAACCGGGTCTCGAGAACCATGTCGAGAGCGAACAAGAGGTGTCATCATGAGAGCCAGCGGCGTGGTCCTGCTCGATTCCTACCGGTTGTCGCAATACGCGGAGTCGGCACCTTGTTACATTTGCGGCGGCGGCAACAATTTCGACGCCGAGCTCTGCCGCCATTGCTTCGCACCCATGGCCCTGGCACACCAGGCAACCTCTCAAAAACTCCACCCCAAAATGATTGCCGCCATTGGCCCTTCGGGTGCCGGCAAAACGGTTTATTTGGGGATGCTCACCGACATGCTCTCGCGGCAGTTGGAGCCGATGCAGATGCTCTCTCGCGGTGCCTTCTCCATTGGCCTGCAACAGACCACCATGTCAGCCCTGTCGCGCTGTGAATTCCCTCCCAAGACTCCCAGCGAGCCCGATCGCTGGAACTGGGTCCATTGCCAGGTTCTCCGTCGCAAACATCGGCCCGTGGAGCTCATTCTGCCGGACCTGGCGGGTGAAGCCTTGATGGAAGAGGTCGAACATCCGCATACCTATCCCGTCGTGCGGGCGTTTCTCGCCAAATGCTCCGGCGTATTGGTGATGGTCGATGCCGCCCGCCTCGGGCGGGGAGAATCCGAAGAGGATTTTCAGACCATGAAGCTCATCAGCTATCTCTGCGAGTTGAAGTGCGAGACCAAACAGTCCTGGGGATCACGGCCGGTTTCGGTGGTCTTCACCAAGGCTGACGAATGTGAAAACTGTTTTGAAGATCCGCACACCTTTGCCCGCCAGCACTCGCCGGGGCTGTACCAGCAGTGCCGTGAGCGGCTGCCGAAGCATCGTTTTTTTGGCGTGGGTGTAGCGGGGGCCAGCGCCTTCCGCAGCGGCCATTTTGGTCGGGTCCATGTGCCACTGCGGATTGAACCCCGTGGCATCGTCGAGCCGTTTCGCTGGCTGGTTGAAGAGTTGGCGGCGTAGTGGGGTGGGGCAGGCTTCCAGCCGGCCCAGAAAGTATTTGCCGGGCAGGCTGGAAGCCTACCCCACCATTTCATGCGTATTCCCCAGGCCATTTTCACTTCCTTGCGCGGCCAGCGAATTGCGGGTTATCAATTGGCGGCCACGAGCGACGGGATCGATGACGAATTGGCCAGGGAATTGACCTCCTGGGGGCCGGCCCACGATTCGCTGCTGGATGAATCGACCGAAGAGCCAAGCGTCAACTTCCATCCGCTGGGGCCTGACCATTTTTGCCTCTCGCTGACGAGTTCCGCCGGAGCCGAATACAGCAGCCGGGCGGGAGCGCGGATTTACACGCAGATGTTCGTCCTGCCACGGGAAGCACTCTCGCGGTTTGAGAACAATCCATTTCTGATCCTCCGCGTCATCGAAGCCGCCGGCCGCGCTGCCACTCATGACGAGGTGCCGCCACGGCTGCGTTCCATTCCACTGGTCGGCAGGGCTGGGGAAGCCGACCTCGACAACCTCGAGCAAATGCTCGAGCAACTGGGACCGGAGCCGCTCTCCAATCTGGCGGCTGCCGTCCTCGAAAGTTCATCTGTCGGCCTGGCCTCTGTGCTTCCCGCGGGCTCGGTCTTTTCCGCCTTGTGGCAACTCATTCCCTTGGAAGAACGGCTGAGCGTGTCGTTCACCACGGGACTGCGCCATTCTCCTCGACGCCCGTTTCGGCTCTTCGTGCTGCCAAGCGACCCTGCGGTCCGCCGGCAGTTTCAGCGCCAGTCCGACGTGACCGTGGTGGAGCTGAAGCCAACCGCTGTTCAAAACGGAATTACTCTTCAGCCGTCTTCATCTTGAGGATGGGCCGATAACCAGGCCTTGCGCTGTCACATCCCGCCGCCTGGCAGCCACATTATCTAAGTGCAGCCGATCCGGGTGAGCGCCTCCTCCAGTTCCCGTGAAGCGGTACAAAGTCCGCCCTAATGCCTTGGCATTTCGCGACTTGTGAGATTGATCCCAAAGGACCAGACGCGCGTAATGCGCTTGTCACTTTCCCCCGTCCTGGTGATAATGAAAGGCGACCCAGTCATGATTCTGCAGCACGCCCAGGCAGTCGCCACTATGTCCGAGCCTTTCGATCCCTATCGCAAGTGGCTGGGCATTCCTCCCAAGGACCAGCCTCCCAACCATTATCGGCTACTGGGGATTGCTCATTTCGAGGACGACCCGGACGTCATCGAGAATGCAGCCACGCGGCAGATGGCCCACGTGCGGACGTTTCAATCGGGCAAGCACTCGGCCCTCTCCCAAAAGATTCTCAAAGAGCTGACGATGGCCAAGCTCTGCCTGTTGCAGGCCGAGAAAAAAGCGCCCTATGACGACCAACTTCGAATCAAACTTGCCGCGGAAGGGAAGCTCTCTTCCGACAATTTGCTCGTGACCTCGGAAGTGATTGAAGAGCCGCCGGCTTACGAAGAGCCCTACGCCTACGGGGAAACGCCGCACGAGGAGGTGCCGGGAGTCAGGCGATTGCCTTCCGCCCGGTGGAAGACCGATGCGGAAGATGCTCATTCGGCTGAACCCCCAATTGTTCCCATTCCGATGCCTCTGGAGACTGTGGTGGCGGCTCCGCCGCGGCTGTCGCCATCGATTCCGCTGACCCCCGCGCCGCTGATGGTCAGCGGCTCCAGCCGTTCTTCCTATCGTTACAAGAAATCGTCCAGCACGTCGATTCCTCTCGCGATCGCCTTCATCGGACTGTTCGTACTCTTTGGAGGCGGCATAGCGGCGGTTGCGCTGAGCGGCGCGTTTTCCAAGTCGGCGGAAAAGCATCCCAAAAAGGCGGCCGTCACACCCACGAAGTTTCCCATCGGCACCGCCGTTAAGGAGAAGGACAAGAAGGAGCCAGTCAACGTCTCGATCCTGCCGCCCAAGCCGGTCCCTCCGAAAACATCGACAGATTCCGGCAGCTCCACGACCGAGAAGCCCAATCCCCTGCCGCCGAGGCCAAAGAAGGCTGACAAGGGAGCGATTGAGGACGATTTGCGCCAAGCCGTGTTTTTGGGTCGGCAAGCATTGGAAACTCGTGATATTGACTCGTGTAAGACTCAGGTCGTGACAGCAGAGAATCTGCTCGACGCTCATGCCAACATCGGAAATGGCCACGAGGAGCAGGTTCAGTTCCTCCGCGAACTTCTGAACTTAAACGGCGAGTTCTGGTCGTTGGTGCGAGACGCCGCCATCAATGGAAAGGTCCCCACCGGCGAGAAGTTCAGCTATCGCAAAGAAGAATATGAGCTCGTTTCGCACGAAGGGGATCTGGTCACCTACAAGATTGGAGACAACCAGCACACCTCCCCCCTGATGGAGATTCACGCCAAGGCGGCTTTGGCGCTGGCTTTTCAAAGTACCCGGGAGGACCGGAACAAGAGACTGGCGATGATCGCCTTTGGAATCGTCGACAAGCAAGCCCGCGATGAGAAATTCGACCGTGAATGGGCCAAGACACTCTACACAACTCTCGCCCTCGCTGGTCATACGAATGCCCTGTTGGCCCGCGAACTGGGGGTCGAAGAAAAGCCGGACCCCGCCAAGACCAAAGTGCCGGAAGGGGACGACGAAGTCCCCGCCAAGAATAAACCGGCAGGGGACAAGCCGGAATCAAGATAGTACGATGGGCCTATGCCTTCCGATGATTCCAAGCTCGCTCGGCTGTTGCCCGGCATCGCTGCTCGGGGAGCCCAGACGCAGGAATCGGTGCGGAAAAACGCCCGCCAGCAATCGGCCGTGGAAGGACTTCCTTCGGCTTATATTGCAGAACGCAAAGGGTGGGTCACCTGGTGGAGCATTAGTTGTCTCGCCCTGTCGCTGCTGATGGGGGCACTCGCGTTTGCCCTGAGCTGCGTTCCCCAAGTAATCACCAACCCAAGTCTCGTGCCGAGGAACGAACGCTTCGCCGGTTCTCCGCTTCGTTTTTGGGAGGGGGTTCCTCAAGATGTCCTGCTCTATCCTCATGGCAACAGTGGTCAAGGAACCCTCTTTCTGATCAACGGACTGGTTTGGCTGGCGGCCGCTCTTTCCATCTGGGGTGCCTGCCACTGGCTGATTGTCCGCTGGTATTCGCGTCGGTGGAAATTCTCGCTGTCGGACATGTTGGCCATCACCGCCGCAGCCGCGTTCATGCTCGGGGCCTGGCGGATGGACTATGCCTTCAGCCACAGCGAGTCCGCCTGCCGCTTCCTGCAAACGGTCAGCGAAGATGCCCAACACAGGCCCGTCTATCGGGGGCCGCTGGTCGTACCCATCTCGCAAGTCAGCTTTCCGGCGCTGCTATTCCTGTGCCTGGCCGGCGCGAGCGTCGGCATCAACCTGTTCCACATTGTCGATCGCTACGCGCTGCAGATTCGGCAATTAAAGTAGGCCGCCACTCCGTGGCGCGCCATCAATGCGGACGTTAGTTGGGTAAGAGAGCCCATTGCCAATTCAACCTCAACTCTGCTGGCTCGCGAGAGGACTCGCGGCCTACTTTCAGCCGCTTCAGAACAGCTCTTCAATCGCCTTCCCCTCCGGCAGCAGCGGAATGGGCCGCCCCTGCGTGACAATCTTCTGCTTGTGGTCGATCCCCAGGTGCTTGTAGAGAGTGGCCAGCACATCACTGGGGCCGACTGGCCGATCCGTGGGAAGGCCGCCGTCAGGACTGGAAGCCCCGATGAGCTGCCCCATCTTCAGTCCGCCCCCTGCGAGCAGCACGCTTCCCAGTTTCGGCCAATGGTCGCGGCCGCCGGTCGTATTGATTTTGGGAGACCGGCCGAATTCACCCCACACCACCAGCAGCACCTTGCGGCAGAGTTCCCGCTCGCTGAGGTCGGCAATCAAAGCAGATAGCGCCCGGTCCAGCGGCGGGCCACTATGCTCCATGCCGACGTTGGGACCGCCGGGGTCCGGCTGCGGACGGTTTTCCTTCGTGATGCTCACGTGCCAGTCCCAGCGGAGGCAGTCCGGCGCGGTATTCAGTGTGACAAAGGTGACGCCCGCTTCCACCAACCGCCGGGCCAACAGGGCCATTTGTCCCCAGCGGTGCGCGCCATAACGCTCGCGAGTGGCGGCGGATTCTTGCTGCAAATCAAAGGCCCGACGGGCTTTCTCGCTGGTGATCAGGTCGAGCGCCAGCCGCTGGTACGGATCGAGTCCCTCCTGCACCTCCTTCGAGTCCGCGCGGCGCTGCATGCGGCCCAGATGCGCGAGCAGCGATTTGCGGTCGCCAATGCGGTCGAGCGTCACGTCGCTCGCGAGTTCAAAGCTGCCTGTCGCCTTCGCCAGTTGATCGTGCTGGAATTCGGTGGCATACGGATCTTGCAAGACGGTAAACGGCGAATGGGCCACGCCGAGATACCCCGGCCCCATCGCATCGAACAGGTGATGGTGCAGCACCGGCTCTTCCGACAGCATCACGTATGGCGGCATCCCTGCCTGCCGCGGACCGCGGAACCGGGCAACGATGGAGCCGACCGAAGGATAGGCATTCTTGTTGTCGGGTTCCTTGCGACCGGCGAGGCACCAGCGAGTCAGCCCAAAGTGATCGTCAAACTCGTGCGAGAAGCTGCGGATAATCGCCGTCTTGTCGAGCACGCCAGCCGTCAGCGGGAGCATCTCGCAGACCGGAGCACTGGGCAACTTGGAAGAGATTGCTTTGTACGGCCCCCGAATCTCGATCGGCGCCAGGGGCTTGGGATCGAACGTCTCGAACTGGCTCGGCCCGCCCCCCAGCCAAATCTGAATCACTGCCGTATCGGGCGTGGGCCTCTCTTCCGCTGCCGATAGCGACCGCAGCCGCAGGATGTCTCCGAGTGCCAGCCCGACACCGCCGGCCAGCAAGCTGGCGGACAGAAAACGCCGGCGAGAAACGCTCCTTTTGGAATTGCTCTGCTGCGCTCGCTGAAATTGCATGGCACTTCTCTTGTCCAGGAGCCTCCATTCCTACTCTTCCCAACCAATCGGGTCAAGCGAAACCGGTTACGCTGTAGTGGCATCTATCTCTTCGGCCGCGGCACTTTGGCACCCAAGGCGGAGTTGCCGCTGCGTTTCTTCCGCTTGTTCCCCTGCGGCTGGTAGCGGTCGACGGCAACTTCGGTCGTTTTCTTGCCGACCTGGTCGCGGTACTGCGTGATCCGGTCACGAAGGGCGGCGGCCCGCTCAAATTCCATTTTCTCGGCAGCTTCGAACATCTCTTTTTCGAGCTCGGCCAGGAACTCTTCGGTGATGTACTCGGCTTCGTCAGTCCGGCCGACGGCGGCATTCGCTTCGCGGTGGGCGGACATCGACGATTCGATGCCGGCGTGGATGTTCTTCTTGATGGTCTCGGGAGTGATGCCGTGCTCGGTGTTGTACTTCTCCTGAATCTCGCGGCGGCGGCGGGTCTCGTCCATCGCCAGTTGCATCGAGTTGGTGATTTTGTCGGCGTAGAGGATGACCTTGGCGTTCACATTGCGGGCCGCCCGGCCGATGGTTTGAATCAGTGACGTCTCGCTCCGCAAAAAGCCTTC
>SXOA01000148.1 GCA_005778405.1 Planctomycetaceae bacterium | reverse complement strand
GGTGAGTGGTGAGTGGTATTCGATCCTACTCACCACTCACCACTCACCACTCACTCCCCCATGGAAACCTCCCTCCACCGCCAGCTCAAAGCGATGTATGCCGGCGCAGAAGCGCGGACCGAAGAGCGCTTGGACGGTTTTCGCATCGATGCCATCCGCGGCAAACAGCTCATTGAGATTCAGCACGGCTCCCTCGCGGCGATTCGCGACAAAATCAGCCGGCTGCTCGAAAAACATCGCGTGTTAGTCGTCAAGCCGCTGATTTTGCAAAAGACCTTGATCCGCCAGGATGCCAAGGGGGGCTCCGTCCTCACCCGCCGGCGGAGCCCGAAGGTGGAGAGCGTCCTTACCTTGTTTGACGAGCTGATTTACTTCACCCGCGTCTTCCCGCATCGAAATCTAACTCTGGAAACTCCGCTGGTCGAAGTCGAAGAACTCCGTTATCCCGGCCACGGCCGCCGCCGGCGCTGGCGGGATAACGACTTCCTGGTCGAAGACCAGCGGCTGGTCGCCATTCACGAGACGCATCGCTTCAAAACGAATCAGGACTTGCTCTCGCTGCTTCCGCCGGCACTTCCCCAGCCATTCCATACGGGACACCTCGCCCACGAGCTTGAAGTGAAACGCTGGTTTGCCCAGCGAATTGCGTACGTGCTGCGAAAATGCGGCGCGACAACGGAGTGCGGCAAAGCGGGCAATGCCCGGCTGTATGAACTGGTCCGGCCGCCAGCGAAAAAGAAGCGGGCATAGTAGAATTGGCGTCGTTGCTGCACAAACACTTCGTCCGCCCATGAGGTCAACGTCCATGCCGGTTTCTTGCTCACGACTTCTCTTCCCCAGCCTCGCTCTACTATTCCCATTCGCCACGGCACTTTCCGCTGCCGACTCACCGCCGATCAAGGTCGGCGTGCTTGGGCTGGATAACTATCAGGCAGTGGCCTTCACACAGCTCTTTCACGATCCGAAGGCAGTAGGGGACCTGGCAGGGATTCGCGTCGTGGCAGCGTTTCCGGCGGGGAGCCCGGATATTGAGGAGAGCGTCCGCGAATTGCCCAAGTGGCAGAAGGACATTCAGACCTATGGCGTGAAGATAGTAGACTCGGTGGATATCCTGCTCAGCCAGGTGGATGCCGTGATGATCATGAGCATCGATGGCCGGGCCCACCGCGAACAGGCCAAGGCGGTCATTCTCGCCGGCAAGCCGCTTTATATCGGGCGCCCGATGGTGGCGAAGCTGGAAGACGCGATCGCGATCTTCTCGCTCGCTAAAGAGAAAAATGTGCCGGTTTTCTCCTGCTCACAGCACCGCTATAGCCCCGGCTTTATCGGGATGAAAAATCATGAGGAAGTCGGCGACGTGCTCGGCTGTGACGTCTATGGCGGCTGCCCGCGCGAGCCACATCATCCGGACCTGGTCTGGCACGGCATCCACGGCATCGAGACGCTGTATAGCATCATGGGCCCTGGCTGCGTGAGCGTGACTCGGGCCAGCACCGACACCGCCGACGTGGTCACCGGCATCTGGAAGGACGGCCGCATCGGCACCTACCGGGCGATTCTCAAGGGACCACCCAAGTACAGCGCCACCGTCTTTGGCGCCAAGGGTGTTTCGACTGCCGGTATTTATGGCCACGGAGTGCCCGTGAAAGGAATTGTGCCAACCAACGACCGCTACATGGGCTACGAGGCTACCGCGATTCAAATCGGCAAGTTCTTCAAGACCAAAGTGTCGCCCGTAACACCGGAAGAGACGACCGAAGTATTCGCCTTCATAGCCGCGGCGGATGAGAGCAAAGGGCAGGGGGGAGCGCCGGTAAAGATTGAGGGAGTGTTGGAGAAGGCACGGGGGAAGTAGTCTCGCCAAGCGCCTAGTTCCCAGGCTCTGCTTGGGAACCAGTAGTGGAGATGAGTGCGGCAGCCGTCTTAATTCTCTTCCGCTGCTGCCGCTACTTTCTTGGCCGCCAACTCTTCTTCCGCCTTGGCTTCCGCAGCCTTGTCGCGGGCGAAGGCCTTCTTGACGATGATTTCGCTGGCGAAGACTACCGGTACACCGCCAACCCCTTCGCCACTGAGGTAGACACGACCCTTTGTCGAGACTTCATCGCCAGCGGAGACCATGTCAAGAGTCGATCCCGTGACAATGATTTCCGGATTCTCCGTCACCTGAAAAGTGAGCTTGCGAACGCGGCCAGCGGGAACCTGCACTTGGAGCATCGAGCCTTCCGCTTTGAGAACGGTTGCCGCAATGTTCTGTTGGCGGTCGGTGATGATGGCTTTCCATTTGAACTTGGCGTCGGGCGTGAAGACTTCCAGGCTTTCAATCGGCTTTACTCCCTTGCCGTGCTCGTTCACCCGGCCGGAGAATTTGACCATCATGCCGGGTCGCAAGTCCGCGGGATTCATTTTGCCGCTGATGGTCACTTTGGAGACGCCCGCCGGATGGGTAACCACGTTCACAGGCACGCCGTCTTTGCTCGCCATGGCCAGCGTGTCGCCATCCGCCTTTGCGGCCAATCCCAGCAGCGATTCTTCGGGCAGGGCGTTCACCTCGACCTTGTTGGCTTCCAGATAGTTCACAATCCGCTTGTTGGACCCGGTGCAAGTGCCTTGGGCGAAGTAGCCCTGAAAGCGGACTTCCATCGCCTTTGATTTGAAGAAGGGGGGCCAATTCAGCTTGCCATCGGGACGAATCGGAGCCAGATCTTCCTCCGTCTGCTTCGCATACGGGTCATAGGGCTTCCGCTGGGCAAAAGTGGACGTGGTGAGAAGGGCGACCAAACCCAAGGCCAACAAGCAGCGAAACACAGCACGTCCCTCATGATGCGGATAGACTCGGTGGACATTACTAGTGATAAACTGGGGGGTTTGCAGAGTCAAGCTGATTCTTATGAGACTGCGACGGATGTAATGGTTTTCCACCCGAGCGGGTGGGCCAGTCTCTCAGCTCTGTCCTCTGCTCTCTGCCCTCCACCCTTTACTCTTCCTTCCCTCCCCGAAAAAACTTCCTCCCCATCGCCTGGTTATAGCTCGTCCAATTACTATCGCTATTCACGTCTTCTTTCATCGCCTGCACGGCCGAGTAGAGTTTGGCATCCAGGTTGTCGAGGTGGTGCAGTGCGATGGCTTCCAGGGTCATCGGGAGTTTGGGGCTGCCGAATTCGTACTCGCCGTGATGGCTGACGACCATGTGCTGCAGACGCAGCAGGAGCTCGCGGGGAAATTCGTCACCGGAGAGGGCCGCTGCCTGACGGCCCTTTTCTTCGACCATGCTCACACCCATCACCACGTGGCCAATGAGCTGTCCCTCGTCGCTGTAGCCAAGGTCCTTGTCGTAGGTAAGCTCGTCGATTTTTCCCGCATCGTGCAGGAACGCTCCCAGCAGCAGCAGGTCGCCGTCAATATCCTTATACCGCGGGCCGACGACGAGGCAGACTTCCATCAAGCTGACGACGTGCTCCAGCAGCCCCCCTTTGTAGGCGTGATGGTTCTTCACGCCGGCTGGGGCGGCTGTGAACTTGGCCATGAAGGCATCGTCCATCAGAAAACACTCCGCCAGGCTCCGCAGATGCACGTTCTTTACGCCCCGAAGCATCTCCGCCAGCCGAGACGCCAGCTTGTCGGTTTCGACCGAGCTGACGGTCTGAAAATCGCTCTCCTCCACCTCGCTCGATTGCACCGGCTCGACCCGCGTCACAATCATCTGCAGGATTCCGTTGTGGACCTGGGTCGACCCCTGCACGCGAAGGTAATTCTGGTTCTCCAGCGAGCCATACAGCTTCTCACTCGCATTCCACAACATCCCCGTAATCGACCCCGTCTTATCCGCCAGGCGCAATTGCAGATAGAAATTCCCCTGCCGATTGGCCCGCAACTGTTTGTCGGCGACCAGAAAAATCTGGTCCACGGAATCCCGTTCGGCGAGCTGGTTGACGTAGCGGCGGGGCATGGGGAGAGGGCAGAAGTTAGAGGGCAGAGGTAAGGGGAAGACGGAGAGACAGAAAGAAGGAGAGAGGAGAAGAAGGTGTGCAGTTTAGCAGCGAGGGTGGGGGAGACAAAGGCGGGAGACAGTGACGGTGCTATCGCAGTGCGCTTCGCAGGTTGCCATAGAGCTCGTCGAGGTCGTTGTCGCACGGACCGGCAGACTGGCCGTCGTTGAGCTCGATGAGAATCCAGTTTCCCCCTTCGGTTTCAGCCAGGTCCAGCGCGAAAAAGTTGGTGTGCCTAGACGCGATTTTCGCGATCTGGTCCGCCAGCGTGAGTGCTTCTGGCTTTAGCTCCGCTTTGTCCGCACAATCGGACATGGACCAATAGTAGCCGCAAGAGAGCCGCTGCTGCTGGTAATAGTAGAACCGCCATTCGTTGGTGTACCGTAGCTCATTGGGCCCCATTTCAAGGGTCCGGAGCGGAACAAACTTGCGATACACAATTCCCTGGTCGTCGATGTTCGTGTCCTCCAGCAGTCGCTCGCCGAGCCGGAGTGCGTCCCGCTTGGTCTGGGCGAACATGTGTGTCTTCCAGCGTCGCTTTTTGGACGACATTTTACCTTTCACGACGAACGGCCCCGGATGCGGACAAGTAGCGAAGTTCGTTTCGTCCCAAGTCTCCGGCGTGTACTCCTTCAACTCCTTGTAGTAGGCGAAAGTGGCGATCCACTGGTGCTGCTCGAATGAGTTGATGATTTGCGAGCCAATGCAGGCCAAATCCCGTTCGAGCTCGTCGTAGAACGGTACCACCGAATAGCGTCCGATGACCAGCGAGCCCGCGCATTTCGTGCGGCTCTCCTCGACAGGGAAATATTTCTCCGCATGCTGCAATTCGTACTTGCTGGCAAATTCCTTGCGGATGAGAAGGACTGGATTCATGGATCGCTCGATATCATGGGGCATCTGGCTTCATCTCGCGGTCGAAGGTGAAAACCGCGACTCGGCTCCATACGGAATGCGACCAACTTGACTGAGTGCCCCCAACGTCTTGCCGTTCTCGTGATCGTCCTCGTCTGCTTTGTCTTCATCATCGTCGTCCGAAGCCAGATCCCAACAGCCGCAGCTAATCAGTTGCTGATGGCAAGACGGGCACTCTTCGACATCACAGCCGAAGTCGTGTACTTCGCCCGGCCTAGATCCGCAATCTGGGCAATGACCTAAGACGTGCGGCTTCATGACCAGCCAAAGCATCCACATACTACCGACGATTGCCCCTGAGTAAAAGAACGACAAGGCATAGCGGCCAGTGAAAGTACCTGCCGCCGCGCCGCATACAAGAAACACGCCTATCCACAGGAGTCGCAAACGGTTCATCTTGAGCCACCCGTTATTCATCTTTGCTTATCTTTGAACGTTTCAAACCAAATTACAACCGCCGAACCTCCAAGGGATCTACGCCGTCTTTGCTTCTGCCCTCCCGCGCGACGGCGTTTGTCCGTAAAATGCCGGGCTGCAATTACCTAACACGCCAAGTCACTTTTCGCCGTTCAAGCGTTCCCATGGCCAAAACCGCAATCACTCCCACCCGTGCCGACGATTATCCCGAATGGTATCAGCAGGTCATCAAGGCGGCGGATTTGGCGGAGGTGTCACCGGTGCGGGGGTGCATGGTGATCAAGCCGTGGGGCTGGTCGATTTGGGAGAATATGCAGCGGGTGCTGGACGGGATGTTCAAGGCGACGGGGCATGAGAACGCCTATTTTCCGCTCTTCATCCCGCTCAGTTTTTTGCAGAAGGAGGCGGACCATGTGGAAGGGTTCGCCAAGGAATGTGCGGTCGTCACGCATCACCGCCTGAAGCCGGGGGCGGACGGCAAATTGCAGCCCGACCCGGCCGCCCAACTCGATGAGCCGCTGATTGTGCGGCCCACGAGCGAGACGATTATCGGGGCGATGTACGCGAAATGGGTGGAGTCGTACCGCGACTTGCCGATCCTCATCAACCAGTGGGCCAACGTCGTCCGCTGGGAACTGCGGACGCGGCTGTTCCTGCGGACGGCGGAGTTTCTCTGGCAGGAGGGGCACACCGCCCATGCCACCGCGGAGGAGGCCCGCGAAGAGACAATGAAAATGCTCGGGGTCTATGCCGACTTCGCCCAGGACTTCATGGCCATGCCGGTCATCAAGGGAGAGAAGACCGCCGGTGAGCGGTTCCCCGGAGCAGTCGATACCTATTCCATTGAAGCCATGATGCAGGACCGCAAAGCCCTGCAAGCCGGCACCAGCCACTTCCTCGGCCAGAATTTTGCCAAAGCCCAGGAGATCAAATTCGCCGACAAAGACGGCCAGCAGCAGTACGCCTGGACCACGAGTTGGGGCGTCTCCACCCGGCTGGTCGGAGCGCTCCTGATGACCCACAGCGACGACGACGGCCTGGTACTGCCGCCGCGTCTCGCCCCGAAGCACATCGTGCTGCTGCCGATCTATCGCAACGACGAAGAGAAATCGCAAGTGATTCCATACGTTGACAGTCTGAAGAAGGAACTGGAGGCGCAGGACTACGTCGACGGCAAGGTCCGCGTGATGGTGGACGATCGGGACATTCGCGGTGGCGAGAAGAATTGGTATCACATCAAGAGGGGCGTGCCGCTGCGGGCGGAAATCGGGCCGAAGGACATCGCCAAGAACGCCGTCTTCCTCGCCCGCCGCGATTCGGGAGAGAAGAAAGGCGTGGACCGCACCGAGCTCGTCTCCAGCATCGGCCAGCGGCTCAAGGAAATTCAAGACGGACTCTTCACGAAGGCGCTCAAGCTCCGCGAAGATAACACGCGGACCATCGACAAGCTCGGCGACTTCCTCGCCTGGTTCACCCCCCAAAGCGAGGACAAACCCGAAATCCACGGCGGCTTTGCGAATTGTCACTTCACGGAAGGGCCGGAAGTGGACGAGCTATTGAAGAAGCATAAGGTGACGATTCGCTGTATCCCTCTCGACCAGCCGGCGGAGATGGGGACGTGCATCTTTACGGGGAAGCCGAGTGCGAGGCGGGCGGTGTTTGGGAAGGCGTATTAGGAAATGACGAAGTCCGAATGGCGAATGGGTGAGGGCGGTACGACTGAGATATGGGTGCCATTGCTTCTTACCGCCGCGTCTTACTCATTGTCGCTGCCTTCAGCCGCTATCCGGATGCCTTGCAGTGGGCCAGAGAGCAAGCGGAGATCGAGTGGGGGCCAATTGTCCTGGAAAGTGATCTCTTCGATCACGCCGAGACGCACTATTACGACGCCTCGATGGGGACTGGCCTCAAGAAGACCTTTTGGGCTTTCCAGCAGCTCGTTGACCCCGGTGTCCTGCCACAACTCAAGATTCGTGCGAATGCGTGGGAGGATGAGTACAAACAAGTCTCTGTTTGTCCCGAGACTCGTCCGCTGAACCTGGACCCTGGCTATCTGACAGAGGCCAAGCTTGTGTTGGCCTCCACGAAGGACAGAGACCACCGCCTCTATCTGCGGGACGGCGTTTACGCCGAAGGGACGCTGTACTTTAACGAGGGAACTTGGAAAACCCGGCCGTGGACCTATCCCGATTACCAGCGGGCCGATTACCATGAATTCTTCACCCGCTGCCGGGAGTATCTGCGCCGGCGGTACAAAGAGGATTCCGCCTGAAGGCAGGACTCCAGCGTAGAGGAATGATTCCCGCCGATGACCACAAGCCAAATTCTCCTCTTCCTCGCCGGCTCGATTCTTCCCAGCCTCCTCATTGCGCTCATCGCCACGCGATTGATTCGGAGCTATGCACCCAAGCTCGGCCTGATCGATCAGCCGAACGCTCAGCGGAAGGTGCATACGTCACCGACTCCACTGGGCGGAGGCGTCGGCATCTGGCTGGGAGTTGTCGGCACATTTGCTGTCGGCGAATTGATGCTTGTTCTAGCTCTCAATGTGCCCGCGGTTGCCAATCTCCTTCCGGACTTCGCCCGCGAACATTTGGCCGGGGTGGTCAATCAGTCGGTGAACCTCTGGATCCTGCTGGCCGCCGGCACGTTACTGATGGTCCTCGGCCTGTTCGACGACCGGAAAGGCCTTTCCTGGCAAGTTCGCATCGCCGTCGAATTTGGTGTGGCCGCGGCCTGCGTCTTCTTTGTAAAGAACCTGCAACTGACCGCCTTCATGAACATGCCGCTGCTGACAGGACTGCTTAGCGTGCTCTGGATTGTCGGACTCATCAACTCCTTCAACATGCTCGACAACATGGACGGCCTTTCCGGTGGAGTCGCGGCTATCTCCGCCTCTATGCTCGCCGCTGTGCTGCTGCTGAACCCGGACCCGCAAACGAATCGCCCGCAACTCTTCGTGGCAGGATTTCTGCTGGTGGTGGTGGGAGCCATCCTCGGCTTCCTATGGCACAACAAGCCGCCGGCAAAAATCTTCATGGGGGATTCCGGTGCTTATTTCATCGGCTTTTGCATCGCGGTTGCCACGCTCCTTGCCACTTACGCCGGATACCAGACTCCGAAGCGGCATGCCATCCTCGCACCGGTCCTCGTCATGGCAGTGCCACTGTATGACATGCTGACAGTGCTGCTCATTCGCATCCGCGCCGGCAAGAGTCCATTTCAAGCCGACAAGAACCATTTTTCCCACAGGCTCGTAGACTTAGGGCTGACCCGGACGCAGGCGGTGTTGACGGTCTATCTCACTACCGCAACTTGCGGACTCGCCGCCTTGTTGCTTCATCAAGTCGAAATGGCCGGAGCTATCATCATCATGCTCCTCGTCGGCTGCATCTTGACGCTCATCGGCATTCTGGAAGCGACAGCCCGCCGCACCATCAAGAAGTAATGTCCAAGCAGCGCCACATCGATAAGCGCCGAGAGAAACCACCTGCGACGGCCTCTTTGGCTCAGCATGTGCCTGGCATCCTGCTCGCCGCCACCGTGGCACTGCTCGTTGCGACTCCGCTGATTCCCAGTGAAGCTGCCGTGCCGGAAGGTACCCATTCCACAATCGGCATGCTCTGGTGCCTGCTGCTCGGCTGTTGGAGCGCGGCGGCAGCGGTGCAGTTGGTTCCCCCGCTGCGGCTGGACTGGACGATGATTGCGGGGCTGGTCCTGATAGGGCTGCACTCGCTGAGCGCCATTATCATGGGCAGCACCGGCGGCGGCCGTCCCGCGCTCAATACGGTTTGGGTCTGGGTGAGCTACGGCATCGGTGCCTTCCTGCTGAGGCAGCTCATCACGTCCGCCGTGCAAACCCGGGCCGTCGTCGCCGTGATGATCGCGCTGGCCCTCTGCCTCTCCACGCATGCCGTTTATCAGTATTTCGTCAGCCAACCGTCCTTTCAAGCGGATTACAAAGCCGACCCTGAGAAGTTCCTGAAAGAAGCAGATTACAGCACCGACAAGCAATCGGTGGAGCGGAAGCACTTGGAAGACCGCCTCTTCAGTCGCGAACCGGTCTCCACATTCTCGTTGACTAATTCGCTGGCCGGCTTTTTGGCCCCTTGGCTGATCATCGCTGCGGGCATCGGCTTGGGAGCGATTACCAAAGGCGGAAACAGCCGTACCCTTGCCGCTATTGCGTGCGCGGTCCTGATTATGTCCGGTTGCCTGCTCCTTACCAAAAGCCGCACAGCCATGCTTGCCGCCGGATTCGGGGGACTGCTGTTGTTGCTCTATGGCCGTCCAGACGGCTTTAAAGTGGGCTGGAAAATCCCGGCCGTCGCGGTAGGGCTGCTGGTGCTCATTGGGCTGGGAGTCGTCGTCGCTGGCGGCCTCGATGCCCAAGTCCTCAGCGAAGCTCCCAAGACCTTGCTCTACCGCTTTCAATACTGGCGCTCTACCGCCGCCATGATTTCCGACCATCCGCTACAGGGAGTCGGGCCAGGACGCTTCCAGGCGTTCTTCGCCAGATACAAACTTCCCGAAGCCAGCGAAACCGTTGCCGACCCGCATAACTTTCTGCTGGAAGTCTGGGCGACCGCGGGTTCGCCGGCTCTGATTGCCCTGCTCGCCATGCTCGCCGCCTTCGCCTTCGAACTCGCCCGCCGAAGCTCCAGGATCGCGGAACCCGCGGAAGGGGCCACGGCACCCAAGGTCAACAGAGTCTCGGACCAACATCCGGGCTTTGTCTTGGGAGGAGCGTCAGTGGGGATGTTACTGGGGATCGCCTTGGCCATCATGACGGAGCACATTGTTCTGGGTTACCACAACGGGGGAGTCGTGATCGGCCTGGTGCTGCTCGGACTTCCCATCGCGGCCGCTTTTTTGTGGGGAGTGTGGCACTGGATTTGGGAAGGAGAATTATCACCCTCGCCGCTCGTCATTGGCATGATCGTACTCGGCGTGAACCTGCTGGTCGCGGGAGCAACGAGCTTTCCCGGCGTGGCGCAAACCGCTTGGATTCTGATGCCACTCGCCCTGGGATTGAAGGAATCCGTCTCGCGGCTGGCCATCCCGCGCTGGAGCAGTTTCGTCGCCGCCGGACTGAGCGCCGTCCTTGCGGCGGCTTGCTATTTCACCAGCTATTCCCCCATCATTTATAGCAGCCTCCCCATGTCCGCCGCTGAGATGATCCCCTTTCAATCCAGCGACCAGCTTGCCGGTCAATATTCCGCCGCTGCTGCCGCGGACCCTTGGTCCGCCGAACCGTGGGAGCGGCTTGCGGAGCTGAGGCTGGCCGCATGGCTGCGCAATGGCTTCGCTGGCGACCTGGAGGACTTCAAGAAAGCAGCGGATGAATATGCCCGCCGCGAAGCTCCCTCCACGCGCGCCGCCGAGAACCGCGCCCGCTGGTATCTGCAAATGCACGTCCGCTCCCAAGAGCCGGCCGACCTCGAACAAGCGATCGAAGCCGCTCGCCTCGCGGCCGATCGCTCCCCCGCCAGTGCCCGGATCCATGCCGAGCTTGCCGCCGTCTGGAAATTGGCCGACGACGACTCCGCCGCTCAGATGGAAGCCGAGGAGGCCCTACGGCTGGACAAGCTCAATCCGCATGGAGAATTCAAGCTGAAGAACCACCATCTTCCGCGGTACCAGTGGGATGAGGCGGAGCAGACCGTGGTCACCATTGCTCGGTCCGAAACGACAGAACAAACCATGCTCGAGCTTCGTAAAGGCTTGCGCCCCAAACCTTAACCGCTCTTTCCGCAGCATTCTTGCCCTGGCAAAAACTCCCCGCTTCAACGAAAATAGCCATCTGCCGATCTTCCCCGGAGCTGCTTTGTGAAAACCATCTTCTCCTCTCTGATCGCTCTGGCCGTCGGCATCGCCGTGGGGGTCTACACCTCCTATCGTGAATTCGAGGACGAGCGGCTGCCGACCAAGAGCGTACTGGCAGTGCTCGCGGAAAGGGACAGCGGCGGCGTTCCGGGCGATGGCCCCAAGGTCATCGTCGAGGGGGGCGAAATTCACGACTTCGGCACCATGGACCGAGGCTCGAAGGACAAGCACGATTTTGTGTTCCGCAACGTCGGCACCAAACCGCTCGAGATCACGATGGGAGAGACGACGTGCAAGTGCACGGCCATGTCCGTGGAAGGGAAATCGATGACCAAGGGGGACAAGCAGAGCATTGGTCCGGGGGACTCATTTACTGTAACTTTGGAGTGGGCCATCAGAACCACCCAGGAAAAGTTCTCCCAGTCGGCGGAGTTCACGACCAATGACCCGCGACGAGACATCGTGCGGCTCCTCATTCACGGCAAGACCGTCGAGGCCGTCGAGCTTGGTGATTCGACCGTCAGCTTTGAGGGCATCCCGGCGACCGAGTCCGCAATCGAGGAGCTTTCGATCTACTCCCATCGCGACGAAGAGTTGAAGATCACCAAGCACGTCTGGCAGGACTTTTCGTCGAAAGATTTTCTCGAAGCGACTTTCACCCCTATGTCTTCGGATGAAGCGTTCAGGCACGGAGCTAAGGGCGGGGTGACCATGAGGGTGGCTTTGAAACCCGGACTGCCCGTTGGGATCACCCGGCAAATGATTTCGCTGACCACGAATTACGATGGAATTGAAAATCAAGTAGTTCCCGTTCGCATCCGAATCGTCGGCGACATCAACCTGCTCGGTCCCCGAGTTGCCGCCGGCGCGACTTCCGTTGTTTTGGGGACGATTGATCAGAAAACCGGCATGACCCACACCGTCTATCTGCATATCAAGGGCCCGTATCGTGACATGACGAACATCGAGGTTGAAAGGGCCGAACCCGCTTCGCTCCGGGCGACGCTGGAACCTCCGCTGACGGATATCCCCAATGTGAAGCGCATCCCGATCAAGATTGAAGTTCCTGCCGGCGCGGCCCTCGGAAACTATCTTGGTCCGGAAGCCGCCAAGACCGGAAGAATCGTCCTGAAAACGACCCATCCCGATTTCAAGCAAATCGTCATCCCCGTGTACTTCCTCGTTCGATAGCCGTCGCAACATTCAGGGAAGAGGCGACCATGCCAGGACAATTCGTCATATACCAGCCTGAAGCGCCAGCGAAGGAAACCGCCGCGTACCGAGTGACGACAATCTGGCCGCTGCTGCTGGCGGCACTCGCCGTCGCTTACACATCTTGTTTCTGCCTCACATTGCTCTCGGCCGGCTGCGGAGCGACTCCTCCACCGGTGATTAAGCCAGTCCCCAAGGGATCAGGAACCCCCACCGTCACACAGCCCGGTGCAACGCTTACCACTCCTGGCCCCAACCAGGTTCCCCCGCAGGATCCCGGTACACCGGGCGAAGACCGGCCGCCAACCGACACCACCGCCAAAGCTCCAGCTACCGAGCCGGAACTTTTCAAAGCCTGGCCCCAGCCCAAGCTGGTCCTCTTCCTCTCCGGCCAGCAAATGGGCTACATCGAGCCTTGCGGCTGCACGGGGCTGGCAAATCAAAAGGGGGGACTCGCGCGGCGGGCGTCTCTCATCAGAGAGCTCCGGGAAAAGCGAGGCTGGGAAGTGGTGCCAGTGGATGTCGGCAGCCAGATCAAGCGCTACGGCAAACAATCGGAAATCAAATTCCAGAAGACGGCAGACGCCTTGCGAAAAATGGGCTATCAGGCCGTGGCCCTCGGTGCGGACGATCTGAAGCTCACTCCCGGCGATCTTCTGGCCGCAACCAATCCCGATGAGAAGTCGAGCATCTTCACCAGCGTCAACGTCGCCCTGCTCGATCGCAACCTCACCCCCCGGTTCCGCGTGGTGGAAGCCGGCGGGAAAAAAATCGGCATCATCGCCGTGCTCGGCGACGAAGCGGAGAAAAAGCTCAAAGGGGACGAAGTCGTTCATGAGGCCGCGCTGGCGGCCCTGACGAAGGCCTCTGCTGAGGTGCAGGAACAAAAGTGCGATCTGTATGTCCTACTGGCACATGCCTCACTGGAGGACACGCAAAAGCTGGCCCAAGCGGTCCCCATCTTCGACCTCGTCGTCACCGCCGGCGGAGTCGGCGAGCCGACACATGAGTTGGAGACCATCAAGGAGACCAAGGCGCTCCTCGCCCAGGTCGGCACCAAGGGAATGTATGCCGGTGTCGTCGGCTTTTTTGACGACACCAAACAGCCTCTCCGTTATCAGCGGATTCCCCTCACCAGCCAGTACGAGGACGACGCCGACATGATCAAGCTGCTGGCCGAATACCAGACCCAGCTTGAGCAGATGGGGCTCGCCGAACTCGGCGCAACCGAGTTGGTCCACGCCAGCGGGCACCAATACGTCGGCACGGCCAAATGCGGCGAGTGTCACACCAAGGCCCTGGCCGCCTGGGAAAAAACGCCCCACGCCCACGCCACCGACTCCCTGCAAAAGCCGCCGAAGGAAGCCGTCACCGCGCGGACCCAGATTCCCCGCCATCACGACCCGGAATGTCTCTCCTGCCACGTCACCGGCTGGGATCCGCAGAAGTTTTATCCCTACAAGACTGGCTACTTGGGTCTGGAAAAAACTCCGCTGCTGACTCACAACGGCTGCGAAAATTGCCACGGCCCCGGCTCCGCCCACGCCGCTGCCGAATCAGGAGACGCCAAAATCGGCCACGACGAAATCAAAAAACTGCGCGACCAAATGAAGCTCCCCCTCGCCGGCGGAGTAGCTGAAGCCCGCTGCGCCCTGTGCCACGACGGCGACAACGACCCCGACTTCAGCGACAAGACATTCCAGAAATACTGGAAGCAGATCGAGCACCCAGGGAAGGACTAGCGCTGAGATCCCGCCATCAGGCGGCCAGAGAACGATCGCCATTGCCCCCCCCGATGGTGCTGTTTGATTCATGATTCACACCACTTCTTTTCCGGGACTTACGACGATTTATCCTACTGCAAATCGTTATGTACACACATGTTCCGCTGATTCACGCCGCCGCAAGTTTGATTCTCGACTCCATTCTTGATTCATTACGCCAGCCCCGTGTCAAAAACCCTGGGGGCCCTCCAAAGAGTGCAGCGTTTGGAAATGGGGTCTGGCTCACCCCGGAGACTGGCATTCCTATCCCGTCCTCCCATCAGCGAACCCTAGCGCTGCCGCCCGCCCATCACCACAACCAGGATGGAAAAGATCAAACCGCCCGCACCGGCGAAGGTGCCAGCGCAGACCGGCGCCGCTAACAATCACAAATGTATACATGTCGGTTGGCACAAGCAAGCCCCTACGGACCATTTTTTGCCAAATTCTTGAAAACCGAATTCCGCCTCAATCCCGCCCCCGCCGCGACTGCCTCGGCGGAGCAAAGGTCAGAAAACCAGACGGTAAAGGACGCTGCAAGAGACGCAATCCATTGCCATCCGCGGGTCTGTGTTCTAATTGCACGCTGCTACTTCTCCACTACTGCCATCACTTCATCCGCAATGTTGAAATTGGCGGAGACGCTTTGCACGTCGTCGTGGTCGTCGAGGAGCTCCACGAGTTTGAGCACTTCTTTGGCGACTTCGGGGTCGGTGACTTCGACGGTGTTGGTCGGGATGCGGGTGATTTGTTTGGATTCCGGTTCGATGCCGGCTGCGGCCAGGGCTTCGGCCACGGCGATGAACGCTTCGACCGGGCAGGTGACCAAGAACACGTCTCCCTCGCTTTTGATGTCCTCGGCTCCCGCGCCTACGGTGACTTCCATCAGCTTGTCTTCGCTCGCTTTGGCGGCGGAGATGACGAAGGCACCTTTGCGCTCGAAGAGCCAGGCGACGCAGTTGGTGGCTCCCAGTTTGCCCCCGTGGTGCTCGAAGATTTTCCGGATTTCTGGGGCGGTCCGGTGGCGGTTGTCGGTCAGAATTTCGCACAGCACGGCGACACCCCCGGGGCCGTATCCCTCATACAGGCACTCATCCAGGGCCTCGCTCTCCAGTTCGCCGGTCCCCTTCTTGACGGCCCGTTCGATGTTTTCCTTGGGCATCGAGACCGCCTTGGCGTCGGCAATGGCGTACCGGAGCTTGAGGTTGGCGTCCGGGTCCCCGCCCCCCATTTTGGCCGCGACGATGATCCCCCGCGCCAGCTTGCTCCAGAGCTTGGCCCGCTTGCTATCCACCGCGTTCTTGCGGTGGGCGATGTTGGCGGAATGCGAATGACCAGCCATGGGGGCTCCAAATCGGAAATCCGAAATCCTAAGCACGAAATCCGAAAGCCGAAGTTATTTATCCGGCCAGCTTCTTATTCACCGCTGCCAGTTTTTCCTGGTCGCCGTCCTTCTCAAACGTGGCTGCTGCTTTCGTCCACGCCGCGCGGGCTTTGGCGGTGTCGCCGACTTTGTGGTGGGCGTCCCCCAGGTGGTCCAGAATGACGCCGGAAGTGTCCTTGTCCGCGGCAAGGGTCAGCTCGCGGACGGCATCACGATATCGACCAAGTTGATAATATCCCCACCCCAAAGTGTCCCGGTAGGAGGGATTGCCGGGCTCCGCGGCGACCGCCTTTTCCGCCATCGCCACACCCCGATTCAGGTGCATCCCCTTTTCAATCCAGAGATAACCCAGGTCGTTGAGCGCCCCGACATCTTCGGGAAATTCATCTAGCACCTGCTCTAGATATTCGACAGCACTGGGAAAATCCCCCTGCCGGAAAGCGACATTCGACAGCGCCAGACGGCAGTCGCGAACGACGTCCCGGATGGCGGAATTCTTGAAGTTGCCTTCGTACTTCGCCAAGAGTTCGTCGTACGACCGCCGGGCATTGGCCAGATCCTTGGCATGGTAAAAGACCCATGCAACGCGGCTTTCGTAGAGAGGATTGGCCGGGTCCAATTCGACTCCCCACTTCGCGGCTGCCAGGGCGCGGGCATCGTCCTTGGCCATCGCATAGGCACCGGCCAGAAAATAATGGACGACCGCGGCGCGGTCGGGGAGCAGCTTGTCGTCGACAATTTGCTGAAGCACTTTGGCCGCGCGAGCATGCTGATCGTCCCCCAGCAGTCCCAGCCCCCAGGCGAGAAGCACCTCTCCCTTTTTCTCCGCATTCTGGGCAAGCTCTGCGGTGAAAAACTCTTCGGCGACGTCGAATTGCTTCCCTTCCAGCGTCAGCAGGGCCGCAGTGAGAAGTGCGCCCCGCGACCGTTTGTCGGCCGGTTCCTTGAGCAGAACGCGGGCGGCGGCGATGACTTTGGCGAGCAACTCCTGGTCGCTGGCGATCGCGTGTGCAGGTTCGCGAATCGCATCGAGCGAAACCGTTCTGGCCACAGCCGGGCCGGCGGTCTCCAAGAGCTTCGCCCCGTCCTTTTGCCGGCGATAAAGCTCCACCAGCCGGCCGCGGGCCTCGCTGTGTGGCCGATCAGCCAGCCCCTGCTGATAGTGCTTCTCCGCCTCGGCCAAGTCGCCGGCGTCCAGCAGTTCTTCGGCCAGGTAGAAACGGAGCGTGCCGTTTTTCTCGTCCTGCGAGAGCAGATTCTGCAGCCGCCGAACGACTTCCGCGTGAACCGCCTTGGCGTCGAGGGCTCCGTCGGTCATCAGCTTGGAGAGCAGGGCATAAGGCTCGGTCCCCCCTTCCGTCGACTTCGACGCGAAGTACTCGTCGAGTTTCACCAGCGCCGCGGCCTTGTTCTTGCGGGCTGCTTCCACTCTGGCAAGTCGGAAGGCGAGCAGCGGCTTGTCCGGAGCAGTGTCGTTGGCCCTGACGAACAGCGCCGCCGCTTCGTCAGACCGACCGGCAGCCAGAAAACTCTCCGCCACCAGCAGCCAGGTTTCTTCCGGTTTGCCGAGCAGCGTTTTGGTGGCGGTTTTTCCAAGCGGCTCGGCAGGATCGAGGAGCAAGTCCCGCACCTGGGCAAACGCGCGGGCCGACTTAGGATATTCGCCGGCCAGGAAGTTGAGCCGGCCGAGTTCAAACCGGACGAGGGCAGCGCCTAAGTCTTCAGTCTTCTCGGCACCGCCCGGCTGTTGGCCGAGGGCCTGCTCATACAGGCTTGCCGCCCGCGTCCACTCTCGTTTCTCGGTCAGGTAGATTGCCAGCCGGCGGAGCAGGATGGGGTCCCGCGGCACATGTTCGGCGGCGACGATCGCATAGCGGGCGGCTTCGTCCATGCGCTTCAGCTCGTAGGCCAGCGGCACAATCTCTTGCAGAGCGGCGGCGCCACGCGAGTCCCACCGCGCGGCCCGCTGAAAACAGCGGAGCGCTCCTGCGTAATCCTCCCGCTGCTGCAAAACGCGACCTTGCGCAAACCAGGCGGCGGCGGCGATGCGGTCCTCATCTTCTTCCGAACGCAGCCTGGCGGGAACGAGCTTTTCGGGTAGCGGCTCTCGCGGAACATTTGCGTCAGAATTTGACGGCGCAGCGCTAAGGGGAAGAATGCAGCAGATGCTGAACAGAAGAAAACCGAGGGAACGAAGAAAGACGGGAGAGGGAGTTCTGATGAGCATGATTCTCTCCCAGTCCATTTTTCTGGGCAGGCTGGAGGCCTGGCCCACATTAGCGCGGCTTCTTCTTGACGAAGCCTTTCGCGGGGCTCTTTTTTTCTAGACGCTGGGGCTCTTCTTTCTTCTTCGGGGCAGGGGGGGGCGAAGGCTTGTCTTTGGCCTTCTTGCCGGCTTCGCCGTGCGGTTTTTCGGCGTGCGGCTTGTCGGCGTGTTTATCGCCGCCGGGTTTGGAGGGCTTGGCATGGTCTTTGGCTTCTTTGGCGGCGGCGCTGGACTCCTTGGAAGGCTGCGATGGCCGCATTTCGGACATCTTTGCGCCGCGCGACTGCGAACGCTGCTTGTCGGCCGCGGCTTTGGCAGCCGCTTCTTCGAGCTTGGCAGTCCGCTGCGACAGCCGTTCTTTGTAGCCGTCGTCAATTTCCGCCAGAATCGCGCGGAGTTTGGAAGAACCGGGCGACGCATAAAAGTCGGCGGCAATCTGCTGCAAAAGCGAGCCGAACTCCACTCCCTTGTTTTTGGGAATGGCCCGCTCCAGACCGGGAACCTGTTTTTTATCTGCCTCCTGCTCGCTGATGACGCCGACAGCGTAGAGGACTTCAATCGCCCCTTCGCTGACGGGGATCGAATGGCCGGCGAGAGCATTCTGGGCAACATAGGCCCGCACGAACGGGCTGGCCCCCTGGATTTTTTCCAGGTCTTTCTCGGCCTTGCCCAAGTTCTGCTTGCGGAGAGCTTCGATGTCAAACGAATAGGCCGACTCGAACACCGACTGCAGAGCCTTTTTGATCCGCTGTCCGGCTCCCGCGGAATCGGGGATTCCGGCCATCACCTCGGCCAACTCCGAGACGGTCGTCACTCGGATTTCGTTCCAGTCAAAGTACATTTCCTTGAGCCGGGCGAAGGCTTCGTCCGCCGCTTCATAGCGGGCGTTTTCCAGACAGCAAGCATAGAGCAGGTGCTCGAGCGCCGTCCGGTCCGCCGGGGGAACGACCGGCTTGTAGTGCTTCTTCAGGACCTTGTGGACCTTGGTCAGTTGTGCGGAGCGGTTGGTGTTCGTCATGCCAGAGTGCAATTGCGGGGGAAAAGCAAACAATAATAGTTTAGCCACGGATGAAACACGGATTGAACACGAAAAAGGCAGAAAACAGGCAGAGTGATGAAGTCCATGTAATCAAACAAACGGTCTTTGCATTTCTTATCCGTGTTTCATCCGTGTTCCATCCGTGGCTCGCTCGTCTCATCGTCTTCCTCATCCAGGGTCGTTGCGTCCAGCATCTCTTCTTCCTCGGCCTCGCCGTCTTCCATTTCCACCGGGGGCGAAGCCGGTGGCTTGGGGAGGACTTCGGCCAGGATGCGAGCGACTTCCAATGAGTTTTTTACACCCTTGTCCAGTTCAAAGGACAGCCGAGGCGTGTAACGGGTTTCGATCCGATCGGCGATGCGGCTTTGCAGGAATCCGGCGGAGTTTTGCAGGCCAAGCAGGCTCAATTTTTCTTGCTTGGCATCTCCCATGACGGAGACATGGATCTTGGCCGTTTTCATATCGCCCGAAAGTTCCACGAGCGTGACGGTGACGTTTTTGACGCGCGGATCCCGCACCTCGGTGAGGATGGCCATGCTGACCACCTCGCGGATGGCTTCGGCGGCTTTGAGAACGCGGCGGGAGGACATAGTTAAGTGGGTCGGTTACCGTCGATTACAGGGTGCGGGCCACTTCCTCGATCTTGTACGCTTCCAATATGTCCCCTTCCTTGATGTCGTTGAAGTTTGCCAGCTTGATGCCGCATTCCATACCGCGAGCGACTTCTTTGGCGTCGTCCTTTTCCCGCTTGAGCGATTCCATGGCGTAGTCGCCGATGGTGCGGCTGTCGCGGTTGATGCGGATGCGGCAACCCCGCTCGATGCTTCCCTGAATGACCTGGCAACCGGCCACGCTGCCGACGCGGCTGATGGCGAAGACCTGCTTGACGAGCGCTCGGCCCACGTCGATGACCCGCTCCTCGGGCTTGAGCTTCCCTTCCAGGACCGCCTTGATGTCGTCCGTGACTTTGTAAATGATGTCGTAGCGGCGGATTTCCACCTTCCGCTCTTCCGCCAGGTTCCTGGCCGTTTCGTCCGGAATGACGTTGAAGCCGACGACGATTGCCCCAGAGGCGTGGGCCAACGTGACATCCGCCACGGTGATGCCGCCGACACTTGCCTGCAGCACCTTGATTTTGACTTCGGGATGGTCGAGCTTGCCGAGCTCGTTGAGGATGGCCTCAATGGAGCCGCGAACATCCGCCCGAATGATGAGGTTGAGCGTGGCGACTTCGCCGTCGGGCGCCAGCTTGCCTTCCGCCAGCCGCTGCTGGAAGTCCTCGAAGGATACCTTGGTGCTGCTGCCGGAGAGAGATTCCTGACGCGTGTCGCCGGCCCGCTGCGCGGCCAGATCGCGGGCCTCGGTAATGTCTTGCAGCACGTAGAACTTCTCGCCCGCTTGCGGCGCGACGTCCAGCCCCGTGATGTTGACCGGAACCGAAGGGCCGGCTGACTTCACCTTCACGCGGGGACGGAGCGTGTCATACATTGCCTTGACGCGGCCGTGAGCCGCGCCGCAGACCACCACATCGCCATCCTTGAGGGTGCCGCTTTGCACCATGAACTTGGCGATGACGCCGCGGCCCGACTCTTGCTCGGCTTCGAGGCAAGTTCCCATCGCATCGCGATCGGCATTGGACTTGTACTCATGAAGTTCGGCGGTGACAAGCAGCGTTTCCAGCAGGTCGTCGATGCCGGCACCGGTCATGGCGCTGGTGCGGATGACCTCCACGTCGCCACCCCACTCGCTGGGGAGCAGACCGGCCGTCGCCAGTTGCTGCAGGACCTTCTGCTGGTCCGAGCCCGGCAAGTCTGTCTTGTTCATCGCCACCACAATCGGCACCTCAGCCGCCTTGGCATGGCTAAGTGCTTCTTCCGTCTGCGGCATCACGC
>SXOA01000147.1 GCA_005778405.1 Planctomycetaceae bacterium | reverse complement strand
GGGAGAGGGTTAGGGTGAGGGTCTTACCATCTTCAGAGGTCAAAGGAGCTACACCCTCACCCCGGCCCACACCCAAGGGGAGAGGGGGATAACAACCCACCCAAAACGCCGCAATCTCGTCCATCGGCTTCTGCGTGGCCGACAGCCCGATCCGGGTCGGCGGCGAATCGCACAATGCGGCGAGCCGTTCCAGCGAAAGGGTCAGATGGCTTCCCCGCTTGTCGCGGGCCAAAGCATGAATCTCGTCCACGATGACCGTCTTCACCGTCCGCAATTTCTCACGGCTCTTGGGAGAGGTGAGCAATAGATAGAGCGACTCCGGCGTCGTGACCAGAATGTGCGGCGGCTTTTTGAGCATCGCCTGCCGCTCGGCGGCGGGAGTGTCGCCGGTGCGAACAGCCGTGCGAATGGGACACGGCGGCAAG
Organism: Planctomycetaceae bacterium; assembly: GCA_005778405.1. Classification (GTDB taxonomy): domain Bacteria; phylum Planctomycetota; class Planctomycetia; order Pirellulales; family Pirellulaceae; genus SXOA01. The sequence continues at coordinate 47,128 of SXOA01000147.1, read as the reverse complement.
CCGTTTCTCGCGGCCAATTCCGCGATTTCCGCGAGCGGCCCTTGCAGGTTCCGCTGGATATCGTTGCTCAGAGCCTTCAGCGGCGAGACATAGACCACCTCAATCCCATCGGGCAGTGTCCCCTCCAGCCACTTCCGCACCAGCCGGTCGATGCAGACCAGAAAGGCCGCCAGCGTCTTGCCGGAGCCGGTCGGGGCGGCAATCAGCGTATGCGTTCCCTCCGCAATCCTCGGCCAGCCAAGCGTCTGGGCCTCCGTCGGCGCGGAGAACCGCTGGGAGAACCACTGCCAGACCAGGGGATGAAAGAGAGTCTCGATCATCCTGGCATTCTAGCAGGGAGTGGCAATTCGTACAGAGACTTAGCTATTTCCGCCAGTGGCGTATGATTGGAATGCGAAGCGGCAATTGAACACAGCCAAGGAAAACAGCCATGAACCAGGCCCAGCGCGAAGAGCAGATGAAGCAGGCAGAGGAGATCCTCGGAGATAAGTTCCAGGACGTCGGCTTTGCCAAGGGGCTGTTTTTTGGGCAGTTCCTGGGGGAGAAGTTGCTACCGTATCCAGATACTTCGCAACATGAGCTCGTGAATCAGCTCGTGGCGGACCTGCGGCAGTTTTGTGCCGAGAAGGTCGATGCGGTCGCCATCGATAAAAAGGCAGAGATTCCTCAGCAGGTCATCAGCGGGCTGGGAAAGCTCGGCGTGCTCGGGGCGTGCCTTCCGGTGGCCTGCGGCGGGATGGACCTGTCACAGGCCGCCTACTGCCGCATTTTGGAAGTTCTCGGCGGGCACTGCGGCAGCACGGCCCTGTTCGTAAACGCCCATCATTCGATTGGCCCGCGAGCGCTGGTGCTATTCGGCACTGAGGACCAGAAGAAGAAATGGCTGCCGAAGCTGGCGACGGGGGAATGGATCAGCGCGTTCGCTTTGACGGAGCCGGAGGCGGGAAGCGATGCGGCGAACGTGCAAACGACGGCGACGCCTTCGCCGGATGGCAAGGGATATATCTTGAACGGCCAGAAGCGCTGGATCACCAACGGCGGTATCGCCCAGGTGCTGACCGTGATGGCCCGCACACCGACCAATAAGCCTGGGGAATCGAAAATCACCGCGTTCCTCGTCACCCCTGACATGCACGGCTTTCAGGTGGTCGAGAAGCGGATGGACAAGTGCGGCGTCCGCGGCACGGCGACCAGCCGCCTGGAGTTCCAAAACATGTTTGTGCCGAAGGAGAATGTCCTCGGTCCACTGGGCAAAGGGCTGCGAGTCGCCCTCACCGTCCTCGACTTCGGCCGCACCACGTTCGGTGCGAGTTGCACCGGTTCCGCCAAGTACTGTGTTGCCCGAGCGGTCGCCCATGCCAACACCCGGGTGCAGTTCGGCGAAACGCTCGGCAGCTTTGAGCTGGTGAAAGAGAAGCTGGCCTACATGCAAGCTGGGGCGTTTGCGATGGAAGCCTGCACCTATCAAACGGCCGCTCTCATCGACTCCGGCGAGGGGGACTTCATGCTGGAGACGGCGATGCTCAAAGTATTCTCCACCGAAGTCCTGTGGAAAATCATCAACGATACCTTTCAGATCCACGGCGGCACGGCTTACTTCACCGACCAGCCGTTCGAGCGGATGATGCGAGATGCTCGGATCAACATGATTGGGGAAGGGGCCAACGACGTATTGCGGGCCTTCTCCGCCCTGGTCGGGATGCGGGACGTCGGCTTGGAACTCGAAGGAGTGCTCAACGCCATCTCGAACCCGCTCGGCAACCTCACCCGACTCGGCCGCTTCGCCAGCCGAAAACTCGGTTCATTGCTCGTGTCGCCCCCAGTGCCTGTTCGCAGCCCGGAACTGGAAACCGATGCCGCGGAACTCGGCAGGCTCATCGGCTCTCTCGGCAGCAATGTCGAAAGTCTCTTGGCGAAGCATCAGAAGGAGATCGTCGATCGGCAATTTCAGCTTGGCCGCATTGCCGATGCCGCGACCGAAATCTATGTCAGCGCGTGCGTCCTCAACCGGCTGGACCATCTCATCCGGCAGAGCCACGACGACCGCCACGGGCTAGTCGGCCAACTCGAAACCGGCCGCTACTACCTGCGAACAGCTCGGCGGCGGATCAAGAGATCGCTGGCCGACCTCTGGGACAACGACGACGAGCAGGGAACGGCCCTGGCAAAGAGGATGCTGAAAGCTTAGCCCCGGCGACCACGCCGGGGAGCGTCGCGTGGACGCGGCGGCTAAGCGAAGATGCTACCGCAGCCGCATTTCGTACTTACGGGTGGCGAACTCGGCAGCCCCCGTTTCAGGGCCGATGTACAGCACGTCATCCTTGGGATGCTTAACAACGGGGGGGTTCATCGCGGTAAGAATGCCACGGACATCGTAAATCAGGAGGCCGGAGCCGCAGGCGAGCCACACCAGCGCCTCGACTGCCCGTTCCGACGTGACAAGGAGCAAGAACGGGGCAACAAGCACCCCTCCCCAAACAGCCGTATAGGCCCAGCCTTGCCAGGTGATGGGGGTGAGCCCCCAACCGAAAGTCTTGGCACGAAACCAGTTAGGTTTACCAAACATGGGCGTTCTCCTGCTCTGGCCTGACTGGAAAATGGAGTTTGCTGGCGCGACAAGCCTCGCGTCAATAAAGAGTTAGTTCGCACCGCCGTGGAGGATATTGGCCCCTTCGCACGAAAATCTTCACGCTCTCCGACCTAGCGCGGGCGTGCCATCCAGAACCGCACTTCAATCTGGAAAAAATAGGGGAGATTCCCCATCGCGGCAAACCTTACCGCCTATAGCGAAAGTTCTGGCCATTCCTGGCGTGGCGGTTCGATGACTCCTGACAGCTATTCCGTTTGTAGCACTTCAGGGGGATTCAGGGATGAAGAGCCAAATCGTTGCACTTGCCATTGTTTTTGCCGGTCTGCCGGCTCTCGCTTGGGGACAAGCTCCCTGCGGCTGTAACTCGCGGCACGCCTCGGGTGTACGCCCCGCCTCGTATGGTGCCTGGGCCGACTACGAGCCCGCGGGCTATCACGGGGGAGGCGGGTGCGGAAGTTGCGGCTCGTGCGCTCCGGCCGGCTGCAATCCCTGCTGCCGACCGTTGCTTTGCATCATTCCCAATACCGTTCGGAAAATTGGCTGCGTTCTCGATTGCATCCTTCCCCGCGGTCCCATTTGCTGCAACACCGGCTGCGGAGCGGGCTGCACTAGTGGCTGCGCGTCATGCAGCGGCGGAGTGACGAATCCCTTCATCGACGACCAACCGATGCCCGCGGTGCCCCCCAAGCCGGCGGCGCAAGAGACCCGCCGCCAGCCCACGATGCGGGCCCCGCGCGAATACGCTTCCGCTCCAGCCTCCACGAGCAGAGCGACCGGCACCCGCCCCGCCACCAAATCCGTCCTCACCCGCGCTGCGCAATCAGCGGAACAACCGGTGAGCCGGGCCAATCACATGGCTCCTGCGCCGCAGAAACCCCTCTCCGTCGTGAAACGGACCAGCGCCACGGCACCCATCGGTAGCGAGAGTGCCACGCAGTCCTCGCGGCGCTCGATCGCCATACCGCACAACCCGCTGCGGTAAGCATAAGTAGTCCGCTCACTCTGTGAGCGGACATGCTGGCAAACGGAGTGTGCCGGCTACGAAGCCAATGCCCCGTCCAAATCGTCCCGCAAATCTTCAAACGCCTCCAGCCCGACGCTGAGGCGAATCAAGCCGTCCGTGATGCCGAAGGTAGCGCGGGCGGCTGCGTCGTAACTGGCGTGTGACATCGACGCGGGCTGCTCGATGAGAGACTCGACCGCCCCCAAGCTGACCGCGAGCTGAAAGAGCTTGGTCGATTCGCAGACTTTCTTCGTCTTGGCGAAATCGCCGCGGACTTCAAAGCTGAGCATCCCGCCGAACGCGCCGTCCATCTGCGACTTGGCAACGGCGTGGCCGGGATGGCTTGGCAGTCCGGCGTAGAGCACGCGGCTGACTCGCGAATCCTGAGCCAGCCATTCGGCGAGCTTCATCGCCGTGCGGGATTGCTCCCGCACACGCAGCTCCAGCGTCTTCAAGCCGCGGCTGGCGAGGAAGGCTTCCAGCGGACCCATCACCGCACCGGTGGCGTTCTGGATGAAATAGAGCTTGTCCCGCAGCTCCTTGTCCTTCACCACCAGCGCCCCGCCGAGCAAATCGCTATGCCCGCCGATGTACTTGGTAACCGAGTGCATCACAATGTCGGCCCCCAGCTCCAGCGGCCGCGTCAGCACGGGCGTGGCGAAGCTGCTGTCCATGCCGAGCAGGATTTTCCGCTGTTTGGCGATGGCGGCGACGGCGCGAATATCCGTAATCGACATCAGCGGATTGCCGGGGCTTTCGATCCAGAGTAGTTTCGTCTTCGGCGTGATCGCGGCCTCGAACTTCGCCAGGTCGGTGCTGGGTGCCAGCGTCACCTCAATCCCAGCCCGGTTCACAATCTTGTGCAGCAGCCGATAGGTGCCCCCATAGATATCCGCCCCGGCCAGGATGTGGTCTCCCGTCGACAGAAGCTGCGTCACGCAGGTCGTCGCCGCCATGCCGGTCGAAAACGCCAGGGCATACCCGCCCCCCTCCAGCGAAGCCAGCGTCGTCTCAAAATTCTTCCGCGTCGGATTACCGCTCCGGGAATAATCAAACTCCCCCCACTCCCCCGCCCCCGGCTGCACGAACGTCGACGCCAAATGCACCGGCGGCACGACGGCCCCGGTCTGCGGGTCGCGTGCATTGCCAACGTGAATGGCTCGAGTGCGGAAGTGCATGGGAGAGGATGGAGGCAAGAGGAAAGCAGTTTGCAGCAACTCGCTTCTGTGGGTCACCCGTTCCATGATAGTGACGGCCCTCACTTCTCTCCATTGGGCTCTCCCTCGACTCTACCGCGTGGCTTTCCAAAGGCGGAATTGCCGCAATCTGTTAAAATGAGCCGAGTGGTAATCGACTCTTGGGTCCACGAACATTGCATCCCCCCCATGTCCACCTCCCTCAGCCTCCTGGAACGCCTGCGAGCCGATCCCAAGGACACGGCGTGGCAGAACCTGGTGGAGATCTATACGCCCCTGATTCAGAACTGGCTGCGGCGGCATCAAGTGCGGGAAGCGGACAGCGACGACATTTCGCAGGAGGTGTTGGCCGTCGTAATCCGCCGGCTGCCGGAGTTTGAGCATAATCGGCGGGAGGGGGCGTTTCGCAACTGGCTCCGGACGATCACCGTCAATTGCCTGCGGGACTTCTGGCGAAGCCGCAAGCATCGCCCGACCGCCACTGGTGACAGCGATTTTCAGGAGCTTCTCGCCCAGCTCGAAGACCCCGCCAGCGGCCTGACGAAAATCTGGAACCAGGACCACGACCGGCACGTCACCCGCAAGCTGCTGGAGCTGCTACGCCCGCAATTCGAGCCGGTAACCTGGCAGGCCTTTCAGCGGTTCGCTCTCGACGGCCTCTCCGCGGCCGAAGTCGCCCGCGAGCTGAAAGTGACCACCAACGTCGTATTCATCGCGAAATCCCGCGTATTAGCCCGCCTGCGGCAAGAGGCCCAGGGGCTGCTGGAATGAGAGCTTAGCCCCCGCGCCCACGCGGGAGTTGCGCCGCGAGGGCGCGGCGGCTAAGCAAAATCTCTGAAAGGTTCGCCAATCAGGCACCATTTACCTTGGGTCAGTATGATGAACTGGGCCTTCGCTATCCAAGGAGCCGTGCCATGCCAACCGAACTCAAAGACCATCCCTCGTCCGCCGAGCTCCGTTCCTTCGCCCACGGCCGGCTGGGGGCGCAGGAGATGGCTGTGGTCGAGCGGCATATCGCCCAGTGCGATTCCTGCTGCCAGGTGCTGGAAAATGTGCCGGAAGACACGCTGGTGCAAATGGCCCGCGAAGCGGCCACCGAGGCCTTCCGGGCGGGAGAAGCGACCACGCCCCGCAGTGACAACTCAAACAGCGCCGTTCCATCCGAGCTTACCGACCATCCGCGATACAAAATCCTCGGGCTCGTCGGCATCGGGGGAATGGGAACGGTCTACAAGGCGGAGCATCGTCTGATGGAGCGCCAGGTCGCGCTCAAAGTCATCAGCCGTTCGTTCACGGCCAACCCCCAGGCGGTGGAGCGGTTCCGCCGTGAGGTCAAAACAGCCGCCCGGCTCGCGCACGCCAACATCGTCACGGCGCACGACGCCGAGCAGGCTGGCGAGCTGCACTTTCTAGTGATGGAATTCGTCGAAGGGGTCAGCTTGGATCGGCTGATTGCCAAACAAGGGCCGCCGACGATTCCGCAAGCCTGCTCACTGATCCGCCAGGCGGCGCTCGGCTTGCAGCACGCCCACGACAAGGGGATGGTGCATCGCGACATCAAGCCCGCCAACCTGATGGTGACCCGCAAGGGACAGCTCAAGATTCTGGATTTCGGCCTGGCCCGGCTGGCGCGAGAGCTGGTCGCGACCGAAACGCAGACTGTTTCACTGGGCCCCGATTCGCCGGCCGACGCCACCACCGCCGGCATGATTCTGGGAACCCCCGATTACATCGCCCCCGAGCAAGCCGCCGATTCCCGCAGCGCGGACATTCGGGCCGACATCTACAGCCTGGGCTGCACGTTCTATTTCCTGCTCACCGGCCAGCCCCCCTTTCCCAAGGGAAACGTGATGCAGAAGCTGGCCTCCCACATGCACGAAACGCCCACTGCTGTTGGGCTCAAGCGGACGGACGTTCCCGCCGAGGTTTCCCGCATCGTCCTGCGGATGATGGCCAAGAAACCGGAAGAGCGCTACCAGACGCCGGCGGATATCGCCAAGGATCTGAGCGCCGTGCTGAAGGGTACTGGGGCCTCTCAGCCCAAACTCGAGGAGCTGAAGCCGGCCGACGACTTTTTCGCGGGGATTGACCTGGCCGCCATTCCGGCGGGACCGGCGATCCCAGTGAATTCATCCACTTCCAATTCTTCCCCGCCACGAAGTCCTGATTCGTCGGGAGATATTTCCGACTGGTTCGCCGAAAACAAACGGCCCATCGCCATTGCGGCCGCCATCGCCTGCTGCTTGCTCTTGGGCGTGCTCGCCGTCTGGGGAGCGGGGAAGTTCTTTGGAAGGGACAAGCCGGCGAAGTCGGTTCAGACAAAGGAAATCGCAAATGCATCCCCCGTTGCGACGAAGTCTGGACCCGTTGTTTCAACGGCCAGCCCAGCGACCGTGTCAAGCCAACCCCAATCCAATCAACCGCGCGTGCTGTTCTGCGTGCCCCATAATGGAATATACGCGCCGGACTTTCACAAAGTTATGCCGATACTCTCTGCGGGTGCCTCCGTCACGGTCGCGTCTACGGAAAGTGGACCCTGTAACAACTGGGATACGGGAGTTTCCAGCGTGTCCCCTGAGTTGGTCATTGGCCAAGACAAAATCTCAGCCCTGGACTATGACGCTATTATCTTTTGCGGGGCTAACACAGCGGAGTTTCAAAGAGACGCGACCGCACGCTTGATTCGCGACTTCGCTGACCGCGGTAAACTTGTCACCGCAATTTGCAAAGGGCAAGAAGTTCTGTCCCATCACGGGTATTTTCGCAAGGATCTGCGCGTGGCCCGCAGCACGTTTCTCAAAGCCCAGTACGAGGAATTTGGGTGCGTGGCTGATGTCAATCCCGCTGTACGCGACGGCAATGTCATTACCGGCCAGGACGACAGAGCCGGCCCGGCCTTCGCCCGGCTGTTACTGGAATCCATTCCTGCAAAAAATCCCTAAATCCCTGAAAGGTTTCCCCCGCTGCTCCCATTTATTCTCCAGGTCGAAACCATGTTTTCCATTCAACCAGGAGAAGAGTCATGCGAAAGTTCCTCAGCAAGCTGTTTGGCCACAGTCATTTACAACCACTTCGCCAGAGGCCCCGCCGGTTGTCCGCCCCCGAGTGCCTGGAACGCCGCGAAGTGATGACTGCCGACCCGCTGCCGGTGCTAATGGTCATCGCCGACCAGCAGGACTTCTACTACCAGGAGTACAACGACACCCGCCTCAGCCTGGAAGCGGCCGGCCTGGAAGTGGATGTGGCCGCCACGACCACGCTACCCAGCACCCCCCATTACAATTCCGGTCAAGGTGCCACCAGCGGCATCATCACCCCCGAGCTAAGGCTCGACTCGGCCCAGGCATCGGACTACTCCGCCGTCGTTTTTGTCGGGGGTTGGGGTTCGTCGATGTATCAATATGCGTACCCAGGCACTTATCAAAACTCACTTTACAACGGCGACCTGGCGACGAAAGCGGTCGTGAACGGGCTGATTGACGATTTCACCGACCAAGGCAAGCATGTCGCGGCAATCTGCCACGGCGTGACCGTGCTGGCTTGGGCCCGGGTCGATGGAGTTAGCCCCATCAGCGGTCACCAGGTCGCTGTTCCCTGGCTCGGCTCGCCGGCCGGCACCTATAACGGGCAGACTTACTCGGCTGGGCAGCTCATGCAGAACGTCCAGGCCATTGCCAACGGAGCGACCACTCCCGCCCGGTCCGGTGCCATCGGCAATCCGGCAACCGTCGCTGACGACGTGGTTGTTGATGGTCGCATCATTACGGCCGAGAACTACGACAGCGCCCTTGAGTTCGGCCGCGTCATCGCCCAGGAGCTTCTCGCTGCGGAGCCCGCGGAGAACCATGCTCCAGTGGTGACCGCGGCAACCTTCAGCCTAGTCGAGAACTCCGCCGTCGGCATGGCCGTCGGAGTCGTCCTGGGCAGCGACGCGGACGCCGGCCAGCAGCTTGCCTACGCCATCACGGGCGGCAACCTCGGCGGCGCGTTCTCGATCAATCCCCTGACCGGGCAAATCGCCACGGCGGCGCTCGCTCCGCTCGACTTCGAAACCAACCCCGTCTTCCAGTTGACCGTCACCGCCACGGACAACGGCAACCCGGCCCTCAGCGGCTCCGCGGTCATGACGGTAAACCTCACCGATATTGCCGAAGCCCTGCCTCCCGTGGCCATCGTGAACGGCGACCTAGTCATTCACGGCACGTCGCTTGCGGACCGCATCTTCGTCCTCCCCGCGAGCAACAGCGGCGATTATATGGTCTGGCGGAGCAATTTCGGCACGGGCCCCTACACGCCGGCACCCGGCGGCCATGTCAAGGTCTTCTGCGGCAACGGAAACGATGTGGTCGGCATCGATCCCCGCGTGAGCCTGGCCGTGGAAGTCTATGGCGAAGACGGCGACGACATGCTGATCGGCGGCTCGGGTCGGGACCTGCTCATCGGCGGCGACGGAAATGACCGCCTGGAAGGGAACCGCGGCAACGACTACCTGGACGGCGGCAAAGGGAACGACTACCTGAAAGGTCTCGACGGCGACGACGTAATCTTTGGCGGCAGCGGCAACGACATTATATGCGGCGGGACTGGGAACGATCTGGTCCTGGGAGGGGACGGCAATGACTGGCTCTACGGCGGCGACGGCCTGGACATGCTCATCGGCGGCCTGGGGGACGACATGTTCCCCGACGGAACCGACAGCGATCTGCTGCACGGCGGCACGACCCGCCTGGATCACGACGCAGCCGCCCTGCTCGCCATCCTGCAAGAATGGTCGAGCACTCGTTCCAAGGACAAGTGGCTCGACGTTTTGTCGTCCTAGCGATTCGCCCTTTGTTCCCACGCTCCACGGGACTGGAAGTCGGCATGCCCAGGCGAACCGTAAACAGTCTTGGCCCTGGGAAGAATTCCCAGGGTTTTTGCATGCGCCACCGACTAGAATACTCTCATGAAGTACAGTCTAGGGAGCCTGATGATTGTGGTCACGCTCGTGTGCGTCGTGCTGGGGGCCGTGGTGGGTAGGATTGATTACTTGCGGCGGTGGGCAGTTTTTCACTAGGCAGAAGAAAGCCGCCTATTATTGGAGATTTCCGCATCCAGAAGCGCTTCGCCTGATTCATACGATGAACAATTCGAATCGCTCAAAGTGCAACTTGCTTCTGTAGCAATTGAAAAGAAAAGTGTGGACATCGTTCCAGGACGTTTCTGCCCTCGCCTTGTTGCTCACGGAGAGATAATTTCACTATTCCGGAGAGAAGATATCGATTTGTGGGTGTCGGCAATTCATGAAAGACATCTTCGTGACGCTTACCGAAACGCTATGGCTTGCCCGTGGTTGGGGGTCGCTGAGCCGTCCCGCGTACAAGTCACTATCCGGAGAACCTCATGAAATGTTCCATCCGCGACCTGCTGTAGGTGACAGCGATCGTGGCCAACTTTCTTTTCCTGCAAGCGGTAACCCATATTCAGTCGGGCGGGAATGCCCTTGGCTCGAGCCAGCGAAATGAACAAGGAGTTGAGGTCGGTGCAGCAGCCCTCTCCTTGGGCCAGGCACATTCCCGCGTCGCCGATTCCGCAATTGGGCATGTTGGGATTCAGGGAGTACGAGTAGTGATCGACGGTGCTCGCCACGTGCTGCAGCAAGAGACCCGCTTGGACCGCCGGGTTTTGCTCCTTGCCGCACCCTCGTCGCACATTTCAACGCTCTCCCGACTGACCATCCAGAGTCAAGACCGTTATCAATGCCGCCGGTATGCGCGAACCGACTGCTTTCGCAGCCGTAGTTCGAGAGGGCATTAGTTCCTTCGCACCCCCCCGCAAGGCCTGCCCCATAAAGTGGTTTCAAACAGCGATAAAAGTAATTAAACTGATATTTCGTCCTTTTTGCCGGCACAGGTTTCCTACTAGGCGGAAACCCTACGTCGGAACGAAAAACAGCCACCCGGGAACAGTTCGATGATCTGCGACTTGAAGCTGATCCTGGCCCTCATGACCGCCCTGCTGCTCGGGAGCGTTCCCGCCGGCATAACTGCCGCGGAGAAAGAGAAATCGCCGGCGGGAAAACCGCTGCACAAGTTCCTGCCGATCGAGGACAAGTCCCACGTCTCTCTCGCCTATATTTGGCTCGATATCGCCGAGGAAGCGACGGCCCGAGACGTCGATCGCTATGGAGCTCGCCCGACGATCGTCTCGCGGACTCTCGCCATTTGGGCCACGGCCATGTACGACGCCTGGGCCGCGTATGACCCCCAGGCCGTCGGCTCTCGCCTGGGGGGGGGCCTCCGCAGGCCCCGTGCGGAACACACGCTGGACAACAAGAAAACTGCGATCAGTTATGCCTCCTATCGGGCGCTGCTGTTCGTCTATCCGGAGTCCCGTGACTTCCTGACCGCTGAAATGAAAAAGATGGGGTACGATCCGAATCTGGTCTCGACCGATCCGAAACGGCCCGAGGGAATCGGAAATCTCGCCGCTCAGGCGGTGATCGAATACCGCAAGAATGACGGCGCGAATCAACTTGGTAATGAAGCCGGCGGCGACGGCCAGCCCTACACCGATTACACCTACTATCAGCCCGTGAATCTCCCCGACAAAGTGATCGATCCAGATCGCTGGCAACCCATCACTTTCACGCTCCCCGACGGCAAGCATATTACGCCCGGCTTTCTCACTCCACATTGGTACCGCGTGAAGCCGTTTGCGCTGGAAACCAGCGCTCAGTTTCGCCCCGGTCCGCCGCCGAAGACGACGACCGATGATGCGACCCTAAGAAGAGAGACGGATCAAGCCCTGACTTACAATCAGACACTCACCAACGAACAAAAAGCCGTCGTGGAGTTCATGCGCGATGGTCCGCGCTCGACGGGACAGTCGGGACACTGGCTGCGATTCGCCCAAGATGTCTCCCGCCGCGACAAGCACTCGCTCGACCAGGATGTGAAGCTCTACTTTGTGATTGCCAACGTGGCCTCGGACGCATTTATCTCCTGCTGGGAAACCAAGCGCTGTTACGATTCGTCGCGCCCATGGACGCTAATTCGGCATTACTACAAAGGTAAGAAGATCAAGGGCTGGGCTGGAGTAGAAGGTGGCGTCAAGGAAATGCCGGCCGAAGACTGGCATCCGTATTCCCCCATGTCATTCATCACCCCTCCGTTCCCCGGATACACCAGCGGCCATGCGACGGTCAGCGGAGCTTGCTCGAAAATGCTTGAGCTCTATACGGGCAGCGACAAGTACGGCTTTGCGGAGAGTCGTCGGCACTGTGAGCTGACGGAAAAGGAAGCCGGGAGCGTGGTGCAGCTGGACCTGCCAACTTGGAGCGCTACGGCTGAAATGGCGGCCCTCTCGCGCGCGCTGGGCGGATACCACATCCCGATAGACAACAACGTCGGCCTGAAGGTAGGCCGGGAGATCGCCACTTGGAGTTGGCCGAAGTATCAGGCTTATTTCGACGGGACGGCCAAGGTCCGGCCCTGAGCGGTCGCTTACTGCGGCGAACCAACCGTCGGTGAACCATTCCTTGTGAGCCACGGTGTTGAGAGTGCCTCATCCCAACGAGTGGAGCCAGGCAAAAAACTCGGGGAAAACGAGTTTGCCTGTTTTCCATCCGTGGTGAGAAATACGGGCTAAGGCACATCCGGCAGCACGCTGGCCCGTGACGTATGTTTGCGTGGCAGGGAATTCTCTTGGGCGCTACCATGTCCGAAAATCTCCAGACGATGGACGCCGTGTTTTGGCTGACCGTCATCTTCGCCGGCCTCCTGTGGGCTCTTTGGCGGGCGCATACACGTAACTGCGAAGAGACTCTTCCAATGGTTGCCAAGCCCAGTGCTGCCGATCCCGGCGCGCCGGGATTGCCTCGCGGGCAGAAGTGCTGGCTCAACTCATGAAGCCAGTCGACATGTAACCCGCCGGCAGCACGAGACGGGGTCAGGAAGAGTTTTCGCCGCGAAAATCCTTCCCGACCCCGTTCCTGGGCTACTGCGACAGCCCGTCAGTGTGCCTCTGCGTGGGAAACTCGCCGCGCCGAAACCTTCGCCGTTCCGCGGGGCTGGAAGTCGGCATGGCCCAACGGGAGGGTACGCTGTCGTGGCCCGGCGGTTGAGGTTGTCGTATCCCGATGAGGGAACTCACATTCGTTGATTTGTAGCAAACGACTCCCGTCCCCTTTTCTCTTCCGCTTGTATCTGGACCTGCTCCCGTTGTTCTTCCCAATGCGAGTTGCGATAACCCATAGCTGCGTGATAGGCTCCAACGGTGCCGCCTAAAGGTAATACACGGATCAGTCTAAAAACAAGTTCGGCGGTGCCGATGTGTCGTCTGAGTCGAGACATGGTGCCTACCCCCGCGGATTGGATCACTCATGCAACAATTTCCTGGACTATCTCGCCGTGCGTTCATGGGCTCAGCTGCTGCCGCCACTTTTCTTGCCGGTCGGACGTTTGCTAGGGATGACGGCACGAAACTGACGCACATTTCTACTACTGAACTCGCTCGGCGCATTGCGAAGCGAGAGGTCAGCTGCATCGAGGTGATGAAGGCATACATCGAGCGAATCAACGAAGTGAATCCCAAGATTAACGCGATCGTGCAGAAGCGCGAGGAGGGAGTGCTTCTGGATGAGGCGAGGGCGGCCGACCGCGAATTGATCAACGGCCGAAAACGCGGACCTCTGCACGGCGTACCTTTCACGCTGAAGGATAACATCGAGACTAAAGGCATCGTAACAACGTGTGGATTTCCTGAGCTCGCAAGATACAAGCCAACGTCGGACGCGACGGTTGCGAAGCGACTGAAGGATGCCGGAGGGATCCTATTGGGAAAGACCAACGTCCCAGAATTCACGATGTTCGCTGATACAACGAATCTCGTGTACGGTCGAACGAAGAATCCTTATGACCTCTCTCGCATCACGGGTGGAAGTAGCGGTGGCGAGGCCGCGATTGTCGCCGCCTGCGGTTCGGCGTTCGGAATCGGGACGGACATCGGAAGCAGCATTCGTGAGCCAAGCCATTACTGCGGTATAGCGGGGCTCAAACCGACCAGCGGTCGTGTACCGGACACGGGCGTACTGAACTGTTTTCCTCCGTTCAATGCGCACTGGAATTCCACAGGGCCAATGGCGCGCTGCGTCGAAGACTTAGCGATTGTAACCAAGGTGATTTCCGGCCCAGACGGGAAGGACCCCAATACCGTAGGCATGCCTCTCAATGGCGACGACGTTGATCTACGCGGACTAAGAGTGGCCTACTGTGTGGAGGATGGACTCTCAAAGCCAAATGAAGAAACCCAGCAGATGGTAAAACGTTGTGCTCGGATTCTCTCTGATGCCGGAGCGAAGATCACGAACGCACGTCCAGAACGGTTTGCGGACGCAATCGAGTTGTGGGTATTTGGCATGGTGCCGGAACTCGGAGTTGGGTTGCGGCAGTGGCTCGAAGAATATGCTGCAAAGGCTGGGTCGAAGGTTGGGGATAAGCGCCTTGCTCTTAGCGATGCGTTGTTCGAGGTTCTTGATTTCTGGTCGAAAGAGGGACGTTATTCAGAACAACGCCGGTACTCTAATGGACGGCGCATCCAGCAGTATCGTTCGGAGATGCTCTCTTTTATGCAAGACTTTGACGTCATACTTTGTCCGGTTATGAATGGGCCAGCGGATTCGTACTCCGAACAGGAGACCAAGAAACCGAAGAAACTTGAAGACGAATACGCAGTTCTCCAAGGGTCCGGATACTCTTACTGCATGGCATTCAATATCACTGGATGGCCCGCGGCCTCGGTGCCAGTTGGAAGGTCCTCTACTGGGCTACCTTTCGGCGTTCAAGTTGCCTCGAAGCCGTGGCGAGAAGACTTAGTGTTGAAAGTGGCCAATGAACTCGAGCAGAAAATCGGTGGCTGGCAACCGCCGAAACTCTGAGAATAAGGCGACGAACAAAGCCGTCAACCGAGGCGAAGAATCACACGGATTCCAATGGACAAGCACTCGTCGCCGCCCGGTTACTGCTGTCGTTCTTACCTTTGTTTTTATGAGCGGCGACGTGCCATTCGTCGCTGCCACCCTTTCCTCACCCAGACTGTCCCAAGCACCACCTCTCTACGGTGATTGACATTCGAGCGGCCGAATCCCCACAATGTCTCGCGGCTGAGCCAATTGGCCATTCGATTGTGTTGGCCTGTAACCACTGGCCATACAGGAGGACGGGCGATGTCCCGAGAGCTCAAGCGAGTGCCCTACGCCCTTCGCCGCATCGCGATCGGCTTTGGCGGCGGATTTCTTCTTATCATTGGCCCGCTATTGATTGCCTTTCTGTGGACACAGTTTGGGGTAAATTGGCCTAAAGAGAATAGCCCCACCAGTCTCGCACTCGTTTCGCTGGTAGTTGGAAGCGCGCTACTCTCCACTGGGTTGTTTCTCAGCGCCTTCTCCTGGATGTGGTACTTCCGTTGCCCGCAATGTGGCCAGCGGATCAACGAATGTACTCGCGTTCCGCTGGATTCCGGGCCGGGAAAGGCCATGCGATACTATTGCAATGCCTGCGACGTGGACTGGGACTGCCTGTGGCGGGAAGGGGGAGGATCAGGAGATACGGCATAAACAGCCTTGGTACGATGCGACACTGGCGCATGCTCGGTCTCGCCCCGGTGATGCGGATGATGTTGATCTCAGTTTTTCGTGAGCAGCGGGAGCCAGAAGTGTCGAAGGGAAAGCCATCGGTGACAGTTCCATTCATCGCTTGCTCCTCTGAGGACGCGAGAACGGCCAGGGGACGGAGTGTTGCTAGTTGCTCGGCGGTCGTGCCCAACCACCGATGGACTGCCGTAGAGGCGGCCACGGGCGAAGACGGGGCGGTTCTGAGCAGAATGGAAGTCTACCCCACCGGAAGGACTAGACACTTAGGTGGAAGTGCCATTTTGTATAATAGGGGAACAAGGGGCGGAGCTCCGCGCGAGGGCGGGGCGGGAAGCGTTCAGTGTTCAGTGGGGGACCGCCTGAAGGCGGGACTCCAACGTGCTCTTTGACAATTTGGTTGTGCAGATTGCAGAATTGGGGAAGGAGATCCACGCCGCGCATTTGAAAATGACCTGATCAAAACAGGAAGTTTTTATGAATCAAAATCTACTGAAAAGAGGGTGATGAATCAAGACTTACGGCGAGGGGTCTGGATGGAACTTGGTTTCCCGTAGCGAGTTCGGTTGATTCACGCGGTCGTAAGTCTTTCGAGTAACGACTGCATGAATCAGTGAATCAAAACACCCGCTAGGGGGGCATCAAGAGCCGCAAGGGACTGGGCATGAACCGCAGAGATCGCGGAGGGGCGCAGAGAGGAAAGCGGAGCTTGCAAGCCACTTTTTGGGCTCCGCGAACTCCGCGTCCTCCGCGGTAAGTCCCTTTGCGGACGGGCTAGACCCTCACCCCGGCCCTCGCCCAGGGGGAGAGGGAGTTAGCTCACGAACTCGGGGACCACGAGCTTGGGGATGATGTCGGCGGCGTGGCCGCGGCGGAGGAGTTCGGTGACGGCGGAGCGGCCGCGAGGGCCGAAGTCGAGGGTCCAGTCGTTGACGTACATTCCGACGAAGGTGTCCGCCTTGGAACGGTCGAGGCCGCGACCGTAGCCGAGGGCGTATTCCAGAGCGGTGGCCCGATGTTCAAGGCCGTACTGGATGCTCTCCTTCAGCAGCCGATTGACCTGGGCAATGGCTTGCGGCCCGAGATCCCGACGAATGCCATTCGCCCCCAGCGGCAGCGGGAGGCCGCCGGTTTCCTGGAACCACCATTTGCCGAGGTCCACGATGAGGGAGAGTCCCTGGGACTGATAGGTAAGCTGGCCTTCGTGAATACAGAGTCCAGCGTCGATCTTCTGGCCCTGGTATTCCCCCGCCTCGGTGACGTTGAGGATCTCGTCGAACGGGACGACGACGTGCTGAAAGTCCTTCTGGAGGCACATGCTCAGAGCAAGAAAAGCTGTCGTCAACGTGCCGGGGACCGCAATCGTTTTGCCGCGCAGCGAATCGAGCGTCACGGGCTGGCGAGCGATGACCATGGGGCCGTAGTTGTCCCCCATGCTGGCGCCGCAAGTGCAGAGGATGTATTTGTCAGCCAGGTAGGCATAGGCATGGAGGCTCAGAGCGGTCAGTTCCAGCTCGGCCTGAAAGGCCCGGCGATTGAGCGTTTCGATATCGACCAGCTCGTGGGTGAACCGGAAATCGCCGGTGTCGATCTTGTCCTTCGCCAAGGCGTAGAACATGAAAGCATCATCGGGATCGGGGCTGTGGCCAACGCGGATTAGCGTCTTGGTGGCGGACAAGGGAACCTCGGAGGGCGAGAGCGGAAAGGGGAGAGCAATGTTGGGTGCAGGTCTCCGACCTCGCCCCATGCGGCTGGGAGACCTTTGGTCGGGCATTCCGGCGGGGTCGGAGACCCGCGCCGAACTACGAGACCCACGCCGAACTACGATGATGAAGCAATTGGCCGGTATCGGCAACCCGGCCTGGAGGAGAAACCGCAAGGCCCAAGCGGAGTTAACTAGGCATCGAAGGAGACACTCTCGCGCTGAGCGGAGCCGATGGGGGTCTGCAGGAAAGTCGGGGCGAAGATTTCTGGGGTTGCATCGATGTGGGTTTCCTCGGGGCGGTCGGTCAGCGTCAGGCAGACTTCCTGCCAGGTAGTCCGCTCTTCTTCCAACACGCGAATCACCCCTTCGACGCGCGCTACGTCTATCCGCAACTGAACCTCGGTCAACTCCTGAAACAAGAAGAGATAGATCCCGAGCACCTGGTCCGCCAGAGACGAGCTGCCCGACCGAATGCCGGCGATGAGTTCGGCGACAATGGAGCGGCAGCGGCTGAGAGGCTCCCGTGCCGCGTCTGGGTCTGGTCCCGCCCAGGCCTGGGACGCTTCCTTCGCCCGGCGCAGCGCGCCGTCAATCAGCATCAGGCGCAGGCGCTGCGGCGTGGCGGTGTTGATCTGGGTTTCCAGGTAGGCGTGGCCGGCGTCCATGCGTTATTTGCTGGTGGTCTGAGTGAATAGGTTCTGGATCTGACCGATGGAAGTCAAGTTGGCCCGGATCTTGTTGATCGCCAGCTCCATCCGGTAGAACTCGAGTGTCAGCGCTTCGCGACCGCGTTCCAGGCGGGCGCTCAGTGCGTCCACTCGCTCGGCGGTATCCTCGACTTGCCGGTTGAGGGAGGCGGCGCGGTTGACGAGCAGCGAGTTATCGATGCCGACCAGTGATTCGGTGACGGCTTCCGCCTTCGCTCCAAAGCCGAGGGTGTCGTCGTTGAAGAACTTTTTGACCCCCTCCGGGTCCGAGGCATACAGAGTTTCCAGTTTGCCTTTGTCGAAGCTGAGTTTGCCATCCTGGTCCACGGCGATGCCAACCTGGGCGAGGTTCTGCACAGCGCCCACGCCGGAGAACCTTCCGGTGAGGAGCCGCGACAGGTCGGACTCAAGCCGCAGGACCTCGGAGGAGCCGAACAGGATGCCTTTGGATTCGTCCACCTGGTTGAAGAAAGTGAGCGATTCGAGCTTTTCGTGGAGCTTGTTGTATTGATCGACAAAAAGCTGCACCTGGGACGCGATGTTACTGGAGGTGTCGGCGACGGTGATGGTGACGGGGTCGGTCGATTCGCCGGCGAGGGTAACATCCAGGCCGGTGATGACATCCTTGAAGGTGTTCGTGGAGGATGTCAAAAGCTGCGGCACTCCGCCGGTTCCGCCGAATTGAATCAGGGCGTCCTGGGCTTTGGCCAACTCGGTGAAGGAAATGCCCAGCGAGCTGCCGTCGGCAATGATCTGGCCCACTTCGCCGCTGCGGCTGCTGGACAGCGAGAGTCGGTATTTGAGGGAACCCGAAGAATCGGTGACGATGCCGGCGTTGACGCCGGCATTCAAGGCATTGATCTTGGTGACGAGGTTGTCGAGCGTGTCCGTGGCGGTGAGCGTGATCTTGGCGGTCGTCGAGCCGTCGATGGTGGTCGGCGTCCCCGTTCCCAAGAGGTGCAAATCGGCGGCGGACTTGCTGTTGCCCACGTCGGTCACGGTCAAGGAGCCGCTGCCTCCGGCGGTATCAATCAGGGCGATGCCGTCTCCGGCGTCGTTGATTCTGGCCTGCACACTGATGCCCAGTCCGTTGATCGCGGTGATTACGTCCCCGACGGTCTTCGCAGCAAGCTGCGTCAGGTTGATCCCGCCACTCTGGCCATTGGAGTTCTTGATGAGGAACGAGCCTTGGGCCACGCCTTTGCCGGTGTTGTACGACGAGAGGAGCGTCCCAAAGCTGACGACCTGGCGATGCAGATCGCCGCTATCGATTTTGTTCTGAGCCGCATTGACCGTCAGTTGCAACTTCGCGGCAGTGCCGGTGGCGTCGCCGCTGGCGACGATCAGGTTGCTGGCGGTGGAGCCGGTGGTATCGGTCAGCACCAATCCCGTGCGGTTGCTGTTGAAGTCCGCCGTGATGCTAACGGCTGCTCCGTTGATGGCATCGATGACCTCGTCGAGCGTGGCAGCCGACGCGAGGTTGACGCTGGCCGCGGTTCCGCTGCGATCGGTGAGCGATAGCAGGCCGAGTTGTCCCAAGCCCTGGCCGCCGCCGAGAGTGCGGAGACTGGCCGAGGCCAGGCCACCCAGTAGTTTCTCGCTGGTAATGACGCCGCCAGCCGCCGCGCCGGTCAAGCCCAGTTCCTTGGCAACGCTGCCACCCGTGGGGCTGGTCACGGCGAAGGTGCCACCGGTGTCGGTGGAGAGATCGGTGAGCACTATCCGGTCTCCATCCGCGCTCAGCGCGGCTTGGAGTTTGGCCGGATTCGCCTCATTGATGGTGGCGAGCAGATCGCCGAGCGTTTTTTCTTGGCGAGCGCCAACTGTGAGCGAGCGAAAGTCGATATCGAGGCTGGTGCCGTCTCGGAGTGTAACGTGCAGATCGGGAAGCGCGGCGCGGATGGAGAGGCCGTTGCCGTCATTGAGGCGGCCGAGATCCAGGCCGCCAAACAACCGGAGGATGTCTTGGCCCGTGGCGCTATCCGCGGCGACGTTGATGGTTGCGAGGCCAAGGCTTGCCGCGGTGGTGCCGCCGCTGACTTCGCCGACCTTCAGATTTCCACTGCCGCCGGAGGTATCCACCAGTCGTAGCCGGTCTCCCACTGCCTGGGCGCGAACACTGATGTCGTCCGTCTGATTGATCGCCTGCAAAACGTCGTCCACACTCTGGGCATAGCGCAGGTCGATCACAGCCGATGCGCCACTCCGGTCGGTGATGCGGATCTTGCCCGGATCAATCCCGCTGCCGCTGTTGATCTCGCTGAGGTCAGCCGTTTGATCGACGCCCGGACCCTGACGGAAGGAAAAAGTGCCGACGCCGAGCGCCGCGTCGCGGCTGGCGACTCCTCCGGCGAGCAGATGTGACGTAGAGGCCTTGCGGATCGGGACAAACTGATAGGTTCCAGCTGCGACCACGCCGGTGGCGGAGGCGGAAATGAGCGCGGCGTTGGAGCTGGTGATGTCCTTCTTGGTGTAAAGTTCGACGTCCTTGAATTTCCTGCCAGCAATCTGCACGCCGAGCGTCAGGGCCAACAGTTCCGTGACGGCGGTCTGCTGGGATTTCAGAGCCGCGTGCCGCGCGGTCGCCAGGTCGCGAGTGCGGCCCTGGAGCGCAATCAGCTTGTCGACGGTGTCTTTGATATTGATGCCGGTGATCAGGCCGACATCGGATTGAATTCGCCCCATCGAAAATCATCCCCCCATCGCTTGTTTATCGGCCGTTCAGAGGATGTGAGGAAAGGGAAAGCTGTGCCGGCTACTACTGCTAGCAAAAAAGTAGGGTGCATTCGCGGTCGAATGCACCCTACGCAGACTATTGGTCTTAACCACGCAGCAGGGCGAGAACTTGCTGAGGGCTTTGATTGCTGATTTGGAGCACAGCCGTGCCGGACTGCACCAGGATTTGCGCCCTCGTAAGAGCAGCACTTTCCTTGGCGAAGTCCGCGTCGCGGATGGCGCTCTGGGCATCGGTCAAATTGATGATGGTGTCCTTCAGTGACGCGATGTTCGTTTCCAGCGTGGCATGCTGGAAGGCACCAAACCGACCGCGGAGGCCGGTCACCTTGGTGATGGCCTGGTCCACGACCAGGGCGGCACTAGTGGGATCGCTGTTGAGATCCTTATCGCCGCCGGCCTTGAGCTCGTAGAGCCGGCCGCTGGTGCCGCCCAACTTGCCGGTGTTGACGGCACCGATGCCGATGCGGCTTTGCCCGCCGCTATTCACGTTCGGGCCAATCTGAAACAAAGCACCGCCGCCGGTGATGTTGAAGGCCAAGTCGGTCGTGCTGGCGTCTGTGACCGTGATATCCAGGTTGAGGGCGCTGTTGTTAAGCGAAATCGTGTTGCCGTTTCCGCTGGCGGTGAAGCCGTTGATGGTGGCGGCGATGTCGGTTCCCGAGTCGGAGGTGGCGCTCAGATTGGCGGCGAAGGTTCCCAGGGAGGCTTCCGAGATGATTTCGGCGCGAACTTCGGCGTCGCTGCCATACTGGGTCGATGTAAACGTCAGTACGCCCGAGGCCACCGAAGCGGATACGCCGGTCGCGTCCGACACCAAATTGACCGCGCTCGCGACCTGCGCGTAAGTTGCGCCCCCATCAAAGGAGAAGACCTGAGCGCCTTGGCTGCCCGACAATTGGAAGGTGAGATCCTGAATGGTATTTGCAGTGGTGATGCCGGTCGTAAGGGCGGGGGTAGTGACGCCGTTGATCGTGCCGGCACCTGCGTTCGTGGAAGTAAAGGTGCCGTTGGCGAGAAACGCGGCGTTGATGGTCGCGGCCGTGATGGCGGCATCGGCCACGTCCAGGTCGAGCGTCAACACTCCCGCGGCATAGGTGACGTTGGTCGCGCCAGCGCTCGTCGTGACGTCGACGCGGACGTTGTTGAGAGCTTCGCCGGCCACCGCTGCCGTTAGGGTGAAGGTCTGGCCGCCGAGCGTGAACTGACCCTTGGAGGCTAGGGCGGCCACGTTCAAGGAGGCCTGGGTTGCGGCCGCAGTGATGTCCACCGCAACGGCCACCGAGCCCGCAGTGCCAAGGCTGGCGGCGTTGATCTGCAGATTGCTGATGCTGGGGTTGCTGCCGCTGGTGGTGAAGTCCAAGCTGCCGTCCAGGATTTTGCGGCCCTGGAACGTGGTGACCGAAGCGATGCGGTCGATGGCGTCCAGGGACGAGTCAACTTCCAACTGATTGGCTGCAATCTGCTCGGTGCTGAGCACGCCCGAGTTGGCGGCTTCCGTGGCCAGGCCACGGATGTCGTTGAGCAGGTTGCTGATCTGGGACAAGGCGCTGTCAGCCGTCGCGATGAGCTGATTGGCACGTTCCGAGTTGCTGATCGCCCTGTCGGCAGCAGTAATATCGCGCCGCAGGTTTTCGCTGGCGATCAAACCGGCCGGGTCGTCCTTGCCGGAGTTGATGCGCAGACCTGTGCTCAAGCGAGTGAGCGCGACCTGCAGTTGGGAATTGGATCGGCCCAAGTTGGTTTGGGCAATGAGGGAGCTGACATTCGTGTTGATCCGGCTCATGAACTACACCTTTTGAACTTGTTTGCTTGTCTGGCATCCGCAGCCGATTCGCGAGTAACGAATAGCACGCGCGCCCCCCCGTGCGATGAGGCCGCTTCAGCGACCTGCGGTAATCCCGCGCGGGTTGTGTGTGGATTGGATCCCGCCGATGCTCTACATTGCTACGGCTGAACGTCACCGGAAACGTCCAACTCGTGACAATCCATTGCCCCTCAAGCGCTCTCCGATTCGCGCCGTTGACTTCGGTCTTCGAAGCAGTATCGGACGCAAAAAGTGATGGTTTGAGAAATGTGTGCGTTCACTCTCCAATTTGCCAGCAGATTTTTGCTAGCGGCCCGTCACACCGGGCACGACTGCCAAAACCGGCAGGTCCATTCCTATCTTCGGCTGCGGTGTGCGGCAAAATTGGCTTTCGCGTGCTCACCGTTAAAATCGCTATTCCGGAGCTGCTACCTATCCGGGGCTGCTACCTACGAAGCTGGGTTCTTCTTGACGACGGCTGGGTCGGTTCCCCCCTGCTGTGCTTCCCGCTGGATCGCATCAAACACCTCCTGGCGATGCACCGGAACGGTCGAGGGAGCATTGATCCCGAGGCGGACCTTGTCTCCCCGAATGTCCACAATGGTGACTACGATCTCGTCGCCGATCATGATGCTCTCGTCACGGTGTCTCGACAAAACCAACATGGGAGGCTCCTTCCGTCGTTAGGGCGAAGATTCCCGCGAATCCCGCCGTTGTTACTCGTTATGAATGATGCTGCCGGATGAGACCGTGCGGCGCGCAACCCTAGGCACCTTCCCGGTCAGGAGTGCTATCGGTAGTACAGCTTGCCTAAAATCACTGGCTTGCGCCGGCAGCACAATTTTCGCTGGGCGCGGGTTGTAACGTTGCAACAACCGACGCGGTTTACAAGAAGTTCAGCAACGTCATTTGCGAGATTTGCGCCGAAAGCCGAAGCGAGGCCTCGAGGGCCGCTTGTCGCGAGGTAAGGCTCGAGATAGCAGACGCGTAGTCTGTGTCGATTTCCTGAGAGAGCGAGCCGCTGATTTGATTGGTTTCGTCGTCCATGCGACTCTTGAGGGCATCCAGGTTGCGCCCGCGAAAGCCGATTTCGGCCCGCATGAAGTTAATGCGGTCGAAGTCCGTGTCCAGCAAAGCCATTGCCCGCTCAATATCGGGCTCGTTGTTCGCTTTCAATGCATGGGAGAGCCTCAAGAGCGTGTTGAAGACCCCTTCGACTTCCTGCGGGTTGATTTCCGTGCCGGTGAGCACGCCTCCCGTACCTGTGGCCGTGGTTTGACCGGCTGGGATCAGACCCAAATTGACCGCCGCGTGACTGCCAAAGATTGCCTGGACCTGCAATTGGCCGGCACCCACCGAACTGTCGACAAGCTCGATGCCGTTCCCTTGAGTCGCCAGTCGCGCCGTTACTAGGTTTGTCGGATTGAGGTTGGCAGCGTTGTTATTGATGGCATCGAGAACGTTGCCGACCGTCACCGACGTTCCTAGGTCCACATTGAAAGAAGTCCCATCGGCGCGGGTAATCGTGAAATCGTCACCCGTTGCCTGGTTGATTCCGCGGCCATGATTAAGCTGTGAAAGAGGCGTGGTCAGGGATATGGAGCGGATGCCAAGCTGCGTGGCCGTTGTGCCGCCGTTCTCGCCAATGCTGAAGTCAGTGCCAGAGACGCGAGCCCGTACGTTGATGCCGGTCCCTGCCTCGTTGATCTGTGCGAGCACGCCGGCGCCTGACGTGTTGATCTTGTTGAGAACGTCCTGGATTGTCTTGGCCGCGGTAAGGTCAATGACGTAGGTCTGTCCCTCGCTGACGATTTGAAATCCCGCAGACTGATCAAGCGCGGTGCCGGAGCCTCCCGCGGAAATCCCAGTTGCCGATACATCGACAATGCCGACGCCAGCAAACCCGGGTGAAGATGTATCGCTGTCATCCAAGCTCACATCAAACTGAGCCGCGACCTGGGCATTCCCCTGCAAGGCGGTTACCACCTGATTGGCGGTGGTTGCTCCTGGCTGAATGTTGACGAAGATGGTATTCGCATTGCCGCCGCTATTGGAAGTGTTGCCCGTAACGACGCCAACGTCCGAGGCCGGAATCGTCGCCGTTGCCACATATCCGCCGTCCGCCGGATTGCTGGCATCATAGGCGGCTGTAAAGTGTCCTTCGGCATTGATCTCGGTGATGACACTTTGGATCTGCGTCAATCCTGTGCCGTCGATTCCGATGGTCAGCGTCTTGGCCAAGTTGTCAAAAGTCACCTGGGCGTTGTTACCGATCGCACCGGCATTCACCACGCGGACTTCCACATTATTTAGGTCGGTACCGGGTGTCGTCGCTGTCAATAACAGGTTGTTGTTGAATCCGGAGAACGCCACCGACGCCCGTGCTGCAACCGCCGAGGCGCTATAGGTTACGGTTTCGTTTCCCGCGGTCAGCCCTGCCGCGGCTTGCAGTTTGCTGTCGTCCACATACTGGATCGCCACGCCGTTGTTGGCCGCGCCAGATAGCTTCGCATTCAACAGAATGCCATTGTTCGAGCCGTTGGAATCGAGCGACATGCTCGCGCGAACCCCCAGAATGTCCGAGAGACGGGTCGACAACACGACACGCGGATCCAAGTCAGTCCCAAGGACTGGGCCATTTCCCGCCGAAAAAGAGGAAAAAATTCCAAGATCTGCGGCCGTTGTGCCGCTGCCGACCTCGCGGATCGTCAGATTCGTATTCGCTGCGTCATCAATGTCGATCAACAACCCCCCGTTTGTGACGCGGGCATTGATGGTACGGCCCGCCGGGGGGTTTGCCTTCAGCAGATCGGCAACGTCCCCCAGCGTTTCGACGTGGGTCAAATCGACAATGCTAGTGTTTACACCGTCGGAGACGGCGATTCGTCCCTTGGCGACTCCCTGCCCACCGTGAAGGTCCACGAGTCGAGTCGCGCGGGTCGTAACCGGCGTCAAATCCGTCGAACCAAGCACTTGCGCGGTAATGGCCCCAAAGATCTGGCTGCCGGGGACATTCGTCGAGGTGAGCAGGTCGGTGTCGGTGAAACTTTGTAGATTTCCTTCGTTACCGTCGTATCGGATTGTCGTACCCGTCGAAACAAACGGCTGAGTCGTGTCTCGCGATCCGGCAAACAGATAACGATCGCGGAATTTCTGATTGGAAACCGACAGAAGCTGCTGAATAGCACCTTGGATCTCTACGACCGCGGCATCCCGGTCGGCATCGCTGGCGGTTGTGCCGATCGAGCCTTGGACCGTGCTGCGAATGCCCAGCAGCAAGTCAGAAACACTGTTGACGGACGTGTCCGTTACATCGAGAAAGGACTGGCTTGTCTTGAGATTGACCTGGTGCTGGTCTTTGAGCTCGAGGAGCCGCTGCAAGGCAATCGCGCGAACGGCGGCCGGAGCGTCATCGCTGGGGGCATTGAACCGAATTCCCGTGCTGATGTGCGATTGCAACCGCTGGATGGCAAGATGGTTTCCAAAGATCTGCGATGTCAGGCGATTCTGCGCAAGCAGCTCGCTGGTGCGGGTCGACGGGATGGGATACAGGCCGGACATGCTTAGAGTTTCAGGAGCGTGTCTAACAGCTCATTAATGGTAGAGATTACCTTGGCGGACGCCTGGTAAGCGCGCTGATACGAGATCATTTGAATCGCTTCTTCGTCGAGGCTGACGCCAGAAACCGCCAGCTTCTGGCCTTCAAGGGTCTGTTGGAACGTACGAAAACCTTCCGTGGCCGACTTGGTGGCTGCTGAGCCCTGGGCTGTGTCGCTGACCAATTTGTCGTAAAGCTGGGCGAGCGTAGAGCCGTCTTGCGAAGCCAGGGGCGTATGCAAAAAGTCGGCTAAAAGTGCCGCATTTTGAGCGTCCTCGCCAACGCCACCGAGGCTGGCGGCAAAGCGGCGCGGGTCGGCCTTGAGCGTCGCATCGATATCGATGTCTTTGGCATCGCTCCCTCGAAAGAAGCCGTTGAGCCCCAGCGTTCCCAGCAAACCGCTGGTATCCGCAGCAAAGCTAAACGTCAGGTTCGGGTCGTCGGCACTGATTTTCAAATTGCCGTTGAAAGTGATGGTTGCCGTGATTCCATCCAAGGCGTCGAGTTGTGCCGTCAAGTCGGCGAGCGATGTGTCTTCATCCAGACCGTTGAGGTCCACCCAAACCGTGTTGCTTTTGGTCTCTCCCGTGAGCGAGTTTTTCACGACTAGCGAGAACGATCCATTGACGGGCGTAATTCCCAGTCCCGCTTGATCCAGCGGCACGTGAAGGTCGGCAGGTGCAATGCCGCTAGTGAGGGATGTATAACCGACAGTCCCTTGCCCGCTGGAGTAAATCTGATTGAAACCCTGGATGAGTGCGCCCGCCATCGTGTTGAGTTGGCGGATGAATTCGCTGACAATTACATCGCGAGACTGCACGAGCCCCGCGATTTTTCCCCCGGAAGTCCCCACAGGAGCATCGGTTTCGGCGATGTGCAGATTGGTGGTAAAGAGGCCGTCGTTCTCGGCTTGAACGGTTTGTACGGAGCGGTGAATTCCATCGAAGACAAGATAGTCGCCGTTGGAATAGACCGATACGCTTCCATTGGGTTGTTCCGCGGTGCGGATGTCGATGAGAATAGCGAGCTCGGACAGTGCGCTTTGCCGCTTGTCGCGCAGCCCGACGGCATCGCTGGGTGAAGTATCTCCCCCTTCGGCCTGGGCGATTTGCACGTTCAGATTGGCAATTTCCCCCAGCAAATTGTTGATAATGTCCGCTTGGGAGATTACTTGTTGATCCAGCCCTTCGTAGAGGGTCTCGGCCTTGTCGTGAAGTCGGCGGATATCGGCCGCCAGTTGCTGCCCCTGCAACACGGCGATGTTGCGGACGCCGGTGCTTCCCGGCTGGTTCATGATGTCCTGAATGCTATTGAAGAACTTGCTCAGTGAAGTACTGAGGTCGTTGTCCCCCAGCTCATTGAGGAGTCCCTCGAGCGTGGCATAGGTACTCTCTTGGACGTCGCCATTGGCCACGTCGGAACTCGCCGAGCGATACTGCTCTTCCAGAAAAAGGTCCACCTGTTGGACGATGGATTGGACCTTCACCCCCGTTCCCAACAGCAGGTTGCCATAACGCTGTGTCGGCGTGGGGGTCAGCACCACCCTTTGGCGGATGTAGCCAGGGGTATTGGCATTGGCAATATTATTGCCCGTGACCTGCAGGCCAATCTGGGCCGCGTTCAGGGCATTGCCGGCGTTCTGGATGGACCCGAATAGAGACATGGCGGATGATCGCTAGCTTCGCCGCAAGAGTTCGCGGACTCAGGCTTCCTGGTTCACCAGCGAACCGACCGTGTGAACCGTTTCCCCTTCTCCATATGTCGGCTGCAATCGACCGCCTGTAGCGATAATCTCTAGCAGTTGCGAAACATGGAGCAGCGAGCGTTGTGCCAGCACCCAGTTGGTGATGCTTTGGTTCTGCAACAGGCGCATGCGGCCTTCGGATTCCTTGACTTGTTTGCCCAGTTTGTCGCGCTGGCGAGCTGGGAGACTTGCGGCAAGCCGGCCAAGGGAGTCCCCTGGGAGGTTTAGCTCCTTCGCCGCCGCCAGCAGCTCCCCGCGCCGCAGATGGCATGCTTGCAGCCGCTCACCAAGCGCAAGCTCCCGGACTTGCAGATCGGGAAGGCCGGCGATGTCCGCCGCCGCCAGGCAGTCTTTTTTGGCGACCAGAACGGATAGCAGCTCATCCTGGACGCTGGACAGTTCTTCCAGCAATACGGCCAGCTCGTGCTCCCAGTTAAGGGGGAGCGGTGCGGTTTCGTTCGATGTTGCGGCAACCATGAGGATTTGAGATTTGAGATTTGAAATTTGAGACGTCACGAAGCCCGCTTGAGCATGAACAAGTCGAACATCGGCCCGGCAAACTGCTCCTGCGTGGCATCGGAGAGCTTCTCGGCGAGCATCTGGTCGAGCTGTCCTTGAAAGACTTCCTCTCCGCGACCGCCATGGAAATAGGCTGGCTTCTCAACCGTCTTTCGCATCGACGCAATCAACTGGCCGTAAAACGTGTTTCCCACAAAGTCGCCAAAGGCGTCTTTCAATTCCTCGGGCTTGGCGGACTTGGCATCCACCTGCTTAGTCAGCTCGCTGCCAGGCGCTTTCAGGGCCGCCATCGGCGGCTGAAACGGCAAACTTGAGACTGAACTGACCATCGTGAATCACTCCCTTCCTATCCGTGTCCGTCCGTGTTTAATCGGTGGCTCTTCCGCATTTCTTTCCACAGCTACTCGATGATGAGCTCTCCAAAGAGCGCCTGCTTGTGCTTGAGCAACTTGATGATGTCGATGACGTCTTCCGCGGGAACCTTGAGGGCGTTGAGGGCATCGACCAGCGCGGTCAGTTTGGTCTTCGTCCCATCGCCAACCATGTCGAAAGGGACGAACTCGCCGGTCGTCTCCGCTCCGCCGGTCTGAATGAGCCGATTCTTGTGCATCACGGCGACGGGTCCGATTTCCACGTCGGCACCGACGATGACCGCCTTCTTCCGCTCGCTGATGATGACTTTGGTATCCGACTGAAAGCGGGCAATGCGGGTGTCGAGCAGCAGTCCGGCGAACTGGGCCGGATTATCTTGATAGAGTGGCGGGATGGTGACTTCAATCTTGACCTGGTCAATCGCTCGGGCGGCCTTATACAAGTCGGGCTGCGTGTTGATGCGGTCGGCGAGATAGTTGGTGTTCTGAAAGGAGGCGTGATCCTTGTTCATTACCAGAACCAGCTTGCCGTTCTTGACGAACTCGTTCTGAAACCGCGTTTCCACTTGCAGCCCCTGCGAAATCCGGCCGGACTGCGGACTGGCGTCGTCGTCTACCGAGATCTGCCCTTTGGCCAGGCCATACACGGTTATGTCATCCGACCGAGGGCCTTTCATTTCGGTGAGTAGCAGCCGGCCCCCCGCCAGGCTTTTGGAGGTCATCGTGCTGATCGTGCAGTCGAGCAAGTCTCCTTGTTGCGCCCCGCCCGGCGGCACGGTGGCCGAGACGAAGACGAGGGCTACGTTCTTTACTCCCTTCAGGTCATCCAAGGACATCTGTCCCTTGGCGTCGGTTCCCACGCGTTGCCCCATCAATTCCATGTAGCGGGCCAGGGCCTTCATCGTCTGCTTGCTGTCTCCATCGCCGGTCCCTTTGAGTCCCACCACTAGCCCCATTCCATGCAGAGCGTTCTCTTCCTGCCCCTTGATGCGGCAGAGGTCGCCGATCTTGTGGTCGGCGAAAGCAGACGCTACTGCAAATGAACAAATCAGAAGACAGAAAAATGAGGAGCGGGACATGAATAAATCTCTTATCCTTGAAATTCCGTCCCGGCGCACCGGGATCCTTGGCTGGCTCTGGCTGCTTCTCTAAAACGGACTGAACGTATCCAGAAAGCGAGTGACAAAGCCGCGGCGATAGCCGTCACGGATGATGCCGAGCTCTTGCTTGTCGATGGAGAGGTCTACGATGTCCTTGCTGAAGATGCTGTTTCCCGGCTGGATGTCTTCGCGGCGGCAGACGCCCGAAAGGGAAACCATCCATAACTCTTCACCATCCCGGATTTTGCGGTGCGCTTCCAGAACCAGGTTGCCGTTGGGGAGGACGGCTTGGACAGTAGCCGGAATTTCAAATTTGAGGGACTGGCTGGAGAGCATGGTGCCCGTGGCCCGGTTCTGCTGATTTGTGTTGTATTGCATCCGCTGATCGCCGTCGGTCTGCGGAGCCGGCTTCACGCTCCGGAGACCATTCAGAAAAATCCAATCGTCGAGAACGGCATCCCACTTCCCTTGCTTGCGGCGCTGCACCTGGCCTTCGGATGTTTGACGTTGCATTACATCGACGCGGATGGTGACGATGTCCCGCACTCGGACTTCCTTCTGCGGCGGCAGAGGATATTCGTACCAACCTGTCGGCGGAGGCGCATACGTGCCACCGTAGGGGGGCCGGGGCGCGGGGTCGAAGGAACCCGGGCCTGGGCGCGAGCCTGGTCCTGACTGCGACATCGCAATAGGCCGAGCCCGGCCGCTGTAGAGACTGGAATTGGGAGCTTCGTCCTGAGCCAGGACCGCGCCGCTGCCCAGCGCAAGCGTGCCGCTGACGAGGAGTGCGCGGAGAAACTGGCGGCGGTTATCGAAGGAAGATGAGTTCATGTTTTGGATTGGTTAGACGTCGACTCAACGCACGCTCTTCACGCCGGTTCCCAGCACTTCCACAAGCTGATAGCCGACGACGCGAGTCACCAGCCTGGCTTTGGTGGCTCCGTCTTCAACCAGGACGTTGTCTCCTTGGCCCCCTTCTTCCAGCGCCTTACCGTCGGCGGAAACCACAACGCCGGCTGCGACTGCTCTGATTTTCACTTTGTCGTTGCGAAGGACGAGACGCGGGGTCCGGACAAGCTCCAGGCTGAGTTGCTGGCCAGCAGCGAGCGAACGAACCAGCTCTCGACCGGTCAGATCTTCGACTTTGAGGGGCGCGATTCCGCTTACCTTGGGGATTGCGACAGGTCTGAGCTCCAAGTCGGTTGCCCGCAGGATAGTCCCTCTTTCCAACCGACGAAGGGCGACTGGCATGAGCTCGACACCCGCGGATTCGCTGGTGCTGGAGATTTTCGTGGCAGGAGTGAGATAGGCAGTGGGGACCGCCGTCGCAGGTGTTGGCAACTTCGCGGAAACCTGAGTTTCAGCGCGGCGAATGGCGAGTTTTTCCGCCCCGCTGAAAGTGATTGCTGTCAGGTTGACGTCTGATAACGCGAGCAGTTCGCGGATCTCGCCCCGGCGAACATTCCTGACTTTTCCCTTGGAGGGAACTGGAAAGAGCTGCATTTCTGCGAGGGCTGCTGTTTCGTTCTCGTCGCTGGACACAACCTCTGCCACGTCCTTGAGCCGCACGATCGCGCCGCTGCAAACCGCTTCGGACTTGAGGCGGACTTCGGCCCCGTTTGCCGACCAGGCAGCCAGAAGGAGGATCGCCGTGTAGAGAAGGATGCGTTGCATTTTGTAATTTGTTGCTGACTGGTTCGACCAAAGTAGTCCGCTCACTCGGTGAGCGGACATGCCTGCACACGGAGTGTGCAGGCGACTATCGCCTCAAGTTCGAAATCAATTGCAGAATCTGGTCACCGGCCTGGATGGCTTGCGAGTTGAGCTCAAAGGACCGCTGCGTGGTGATCAGGTCAATGAGCTCTTGCACGGGCTCAACGTTGGAGGCTTCGAGAGTCCCGCCGCGGATTTGACCCACGCCATTCAGATTGGGATTACCTGTCGTTGGTTGCCCGGACGCTTCGGTAGTTGCGTACAGGTTATCTCCCAGTTTGAGTAGCCCCTCGGGATTGGTGAACGTGGCGATTTCGAGCGTGTTCAAAGGAGTCTGGGTGCCATTGAGCACGTACGACATCACACCATCTTCGGTGATGCTGAAATTAGTTGCCCCCGGTGGCAACTGGACGTTCGGAAATAGCCTTCTCCCTGACGAGGCGGAGCCAAGCACCAATTCGCCAGTGGCATTGGTCGAAAAGTTGCCTGCGCGAGTGTAGAGCGTCTGTCCCGAGGAATCCTGCACTTGGAAAAACCCCTGCCCTTCAATGGCCATATCAAACTGGCCATTGGTCTGCTGCGAGGCTCCCTGCTGCTGGCTGGTCTGCACGCTCTGCACGCGTGAACCCAGACCCACGCTCGTACCGGTCGCCGTGGGGTTCCCTTGCGAATCCAGCGTCCCCGGATACTTGTAATGCCGATAAAACAAGTCCTCGAAATTCGCTCGGCCCTTTTTGAAGCCGGTCGTGTTCACGTTGGCGAGGTTATTGGCGATCACGTCCAGCTTGGTCTGGAGTGATTCCATGCCGGTGGCTGCGGTGTAGAGAGTTTGAATGCTCATGGGAGGGACGGGGTCAGGAGTCAGGGGTCAGGAAACGATTACACGCGTAACATTCTGGAGATGAGCGAGCTGGTCATGCTGTCGTGGTTTTGGATCATGCGGGTGCTGGTTTCATAAGCCCGCTGGGCGGCGATGAGCTCGACCATCTCCTCCATCGGGTTCACTCCGCTCCGTTCCTCGTAGCCGTTGCTTACGCGGCGTTCTTCGGTAGGGACCGGCGTGGTGTTGTTCTCTGTGGCGGAGAAGTAGTTCTGTCCGACCTTTTCCAGGCCCGAGAGCTGGTTGGCCTGCACCAGCCCCAGCTCCCGAACATCGCCGGCCTGGCTGATGAATCCCCCCGGCAGCAGCTCCCAGGGGAGCCGGGAATCTAAGGTGATGGGGCTGCCGTCGCTGGCGAGGACTGTGTCTCCCTGACGAGTTTGCAGCTCACCTGCGCTGCTGAGCTGAAAATTGCCTGCTCTCGTCAGGAGTTTTTCTTGGCCTTGCTGGACGACAAAGAAGGAGTTCGGAGTTTCCAGGGCCATGTCCAAGGGGTTGCCGGTGGGACGAATCGTGCCGACGTGAAAGTCCGTCGCCGTTTCGTTCTGTCCCGTTCCGCCGCCAATATCGCTCAGCCCGCGCGAACCGCGAAGAGCCAATTGCCGCTCGATGGCCTCGCTGTCGCGCGATTCCAGAATCGCCAGTTCCCGTTTGAAGCCGACGGTATCGACATTGGCGAGGTTGTTGCTCAGCACTTCGACCTTTTGGCCCTGTGCCGTCGCCCCTGCCGCAGATAGATAAAGTCCGTAGTACATGCCTAGCGCAACATCCATGAATAGCGCCCCCCAGCGATGACCCAGCTAAAGCAACTTGCGGGCCAGCAGCAGCAGAATCCACACAGAAGAGGGCATGCTAGCCGTGATAAACACTGCGGGCGCAGTGGTTTAACGAGCTAGGAACTACTCTGAAGTGCTCGCCGATAGAAACTCGTTCAAACTCTGTGAAGCGCAGTTGTTGCCGGTTGGAACCGGCAAAGAATGACGCAAAGCGTCTGAAACCTGCGTTCCCACGGAGGACCGTGGGAACGAGGAAAAAATCACGTTCTCGGAGTGAGCGGACTACTTCGGGTCCACGCGCAACTTGAGCTTGTATTCTCCAGGGAACTGATAGCCCTCGCCAGCGTATTCGGCCTGAATGCCGATGGCGAACTGCAACATGCCGGAGGTCTTGGCAGTGAACGTCAGGCTGCGTCCCACTTTGAAGGGCTGCCCTTTGTCGCCAATTTTGGCGCAAAGTGCGCCTCCGGCAATCTGATTAGGAATATACCAGCCGTAGTTAGGCATTCCGTCGGGTCCAGAGTGAGCGTTACTTCCCCAGGGAGACATGACGATCGAGCCTTCTGCTTTCACGACGATTCTGTCCCCCGCCTGGACCCTGATGCCGCTGCTTTTGAAACCGCGCTGGGCGAGGGTGTCACCACCGACGGACATGTTTTTCTTGTACGATTCGCGTGCTCCCGACTCACGTTCGGCTTTGGAAATATCTCCCAAGGCAATCTTGAGGGGGCCGTACTTGCTGTCGATCGTGAAATCCTGCGGCATTACTTTGCCAAGGACCGTAAAGTCCGTGGTGACGATGGTGTCGAGCTGAATCCAGGGGCTGGCACTGGCGCTCCCTGAGTCGTCATCGGCTTGTTCCTCGGCGGCTTCTTCAAGCTCCTTGAGGATCTCGGTGACGTGCCGTTTGAGCTCGGCGTTCTCGGAGCCGACATGCTTGTCGAGTTCTTTCTGCACGCGGATTCCCATGGCCGCCAAATCCTTGTGGGCCTGTTCGCGGGTTTTGTAGTCGTCCCCCCCGAGCTTCTCGATCAAGCCGTTGATCTGCTCGGCTGCCTTTTTGTTGCTGTCGAGTCCGGGAGTAAAACTCCGAACCTTGGCGATGGGGACCGTAAGCTTGCCAAACTGAGTTTCCACGGTGATTTCGGTAACCGAAAGATCGCCGCTGATGACGGAGCCATCTTGTAAGTGGAGGCGAATGAATTTCGGTCCAAGCTGCACGACGGGCGCGCGTGATACTTCCACGGCCTCTTCCTCCGGCTTCTTCTCGCCGGGCTTGGTCGTGCCGGGAGCCCCAGGCTTGACCCCTTCGATGACGCGGCGAATGACCCCTTCCACGTCCTTGACCACCTCGGCGGCGGGCTCTTCCTTCTTTTCCTGGGCGAAGGCCGTCAAGACCATCGACATGTACACAATGCCGATAACGGAGAGCTGGAATGCAAATTTCATGAGGCGATTCCTGAACGGTTCAAAAACAGGACTGCAATGCCGACGAAACGAGCGCGATGGAGGGCGTGGAGCCGATCCCTAGTAAGTGCCGGCAATCGGGCCAGCGGTTTCATTGTCCTTGACGGGTGGAGAGAATTCTACTGGGAAGAGGGGCGTTTGCCTGGATTTTACATTCCCGCGACGGTTTGGCCCTGTGCCGTCCAATCCGGGGCAGAATCGCAATTTCCCCAGGTGTTATGACGTCTCAATGAGCAGAAAGTTTCCCTAAGATGAAGAGCCTTGGGCAATACGGCGGATCCCCCCGTACAATACCAACACCGATCAAATTCTTATTTCCTTGAATAAAGGATTCTCTTGTCTCAATTCTCGTCACATCGATTCGCCCTTCTAACGCTGGTCGCTGCGTTGGCAATTGCCGCAAAAGGCGGGGGGCCGCTGATGGCGGCCGACCGGATCATCTTGCGAAATCTGGAACTCGTGACCGACAAAGCCGTCCTCTCCGTTGACGAGGATGGGGCTCGGCTGGACGGCAAACGGCCGGGTGGCGGCGATTTGCTTCCCTGGGACGAAATCGAGCGCGGTCGCGTGAGCGAGGCGCTCCAGCCCGCCTTCGACAAGTTTCTCAAGGAGCTTGGCCCTTCGCTCTACCGCCTCCGCCAACGGCTGAAGATCGGGGACTATGACGGGCTGTATGAGACGGCGGAGAAGCTGTATCCGCGATTCTCCAGCCGGCAGAGCCAGACGGCCTATCTCGTTTGTCAGACAACCATGTGGGGCCGCCTTGCTCACGGCAAGCGCGAAGCCGCGGTCGAGCCCTATCTGCGTTGCCTGGAACTTCTCCGCAGTGGCAACGCCAAGGAGTCGCTCCTTCCCGGCGGTCGTCGCCTCGCCGCCGGTCCCGACACGCCGTACTGTCTCGACCTTGCGCCCCTGTGGCTCGATGCCGCCGAGGCCAAACAAGCGCTTCCCGGCGTACAGGAAGCCATCCAGAAAATGGCGGCCCCTCGCCCTGACGAAGCCTACCTTTATTACGTCTCCTTGGCCCTTGCGGCGGGGGACGTCCCTCCCGCGCAGAAAGTCCTCGCCGCCGTGCAAGGGAAAGATGCGCTAGCCGCCGAGCTTCGAGAAGTGCTTCTCGCCCAGCAAGAGATTCAAACGAAAACACCCGGTACGAACCTCGCTGGACTGGAATCTCGCCTTCCTAAGCTCCACCCGGCCAATCGCCTGCTCGCTCATTACTGGCTGGGCATGTGGCGATCGGCGGGTGATCAGGCGGCTCAGCGGGATGCGGCCCTGGACTTTCTTACCGTCGCGGCCCTGGCCGAAGACCGCGACAGCGAACTGGCTGCTGCAGGGCTGTACCACGCTCTGCAGATTCTGGATAAGCTCAAGGATACAGCGGCAGCTACGGCGGTGCGGCGAGAGCTACTCGCCCGATATCGCGAAACGGCACAGGGGAAGCGAGTCGCGGAAATGGAGAGGCCATGACGTCGATAGGCGGTTTTTTCTCTCACCTGCCGCGGGGCACCGTGCTTCGCCTGCTCGCGGGGCTTCTCGCCGTTTGGCTGGGAATGGATTTGAGTTCCCGTTTCGTCGCGGCCGCCCGTGCCCAGGCTCCCGAAGTGAACCCCGGCGAGGAGCCTGCGGTGGTAGACGTGCCGGCCACGGAAACTCCTGTGGCCGGGACCAAAAAGCCCGCCGCCAATACCCACGAGCGGACCTGGTGGGACAATCTCGTCGCCAGCGGCCTGATTGGCCTGGTCATCATCATTCTCTCCTTCGTGGCCATCGGTCTGATCATCGAACATGCCATGTCCATCCGCAAAGAGCGGCTCATGCCCGAGGCCGTCATGCAACAACTCGAAGAGATGATTCACCACGGCCAGATTGCCGAGGCCACCGAGTTCTGCCGCGACCCTAAAAACTACTCCCTCGCCACCGACGTCATACTCGCCGGCCTGGAAACGTATCAAGGGAGCGAGTTCGGTTTTGCGGAATACAAATCGGCCGCCGAAGAAGCGGGTGAAGACAACACGGCCCGCCTCTATCGTAAAACCGACATGCTCAACCTGATCGCCGCCATCGCCCCCATGCTCGGATTGCTCGGCACAGTACAAGGAATGATCCTGGCCTTCAACCAATTAGCCAACGAGACCAAACACCCCTCCCCCGCCGACCTGGCCGACAACATAAGCCTCGCCCTTGTCACCACCTTCGAAGGGCTCGTCGTCGCCATCCCCGCTATGGCCGCCTTCAGTTACTTCCGCAACAAGATTGACTCACTCGTTTCCGAATGCGGCAAACGGGCCGAACGTATTTTGATGCCGCTGGCACGGAAGCGGACGGCGTGAGGGGGGAGGGAAGAAGGAGAGAAGGAGAGTCGGAAAGTCGGCGAGTTATCCCAACTCGCTTTCCGTCTCAAATTTCAGATTTCAAATCCTCTGCCTTCTGCTATCACCCTCCCAGTTTCATCCCAAACGTTTCCGCGACCGCTTGATTCGTGACAACTCCGTGCCTTATGTTGACGGCCGAGGCGAGAGGGGAGAGATCCTTGCAGGCGGCAGCAATGCCGCGGTTGGCGAGTTGGAGGACCCAGGGGAGGGTGACGTTGCAGAGGGCGAAGGTGCTGGTCCGGCCGACCGCGCCGGGCATATTGGTGACGCAGTAGTGCAGCACGTCCTCTTCGATGTAGACCGGACTGCTGTGCGTGGTGGGGCGGCTGGTTTCGAGACAGCCTCCTTGATCGATGGCGACATCGATAATGACGCTGCCGGGCTTCATCAGCTTCAGATCCTTTCGGGAAACCAGGTGCGGAGCCCGCGCTCCAGGAATGAGCACTGCCCCGATGACGAGGTCCGCCAGTTTGAGCTGTTGGCGGATGGTGTGGCGGTCGCTGAAGAGGACGTTGACGTTGGGGGGCATGATGTCGTCGAGATATCGGAGCCGATCCATGTTGACGTCCAGGATGGCGATGTCCGCCTGGAAACCAGCCGCGATCTTGGCCGCGTTCGCCCCTACCACGCCGCCGCCGAGAATGGTGATATGAGCCGGAGCCACGCCGGGGACGCCGGCCAGCAGAATTCCCCGTCCCTGCTGCGGCCGCTCCAGGTATTTGGCTCCTTCCTGAATGCTCATTCGTCCCGCCACCTCGCTCATCGGAGTCAGCAGAGGCAGGCGGCCCTGAGCGTCTTTGAGCGTCTCGTAGGCAATGCAAGTCGAGCCGGTTTTCAACATTGCGTCGGTCAGCTCGCGGCTGGCGGCAAAGTGGAAGTAGGTAAAGAGCGTCTTTCCCGACCGGACCAAACAATATTCCTGCGGCAGTGGCTCTTTCACTTTGACAATCAACTCGGCCTTGGCCCAGATTTCGTCCGCGGTCGCGATGAGGTGCGCACCCTGCTCCGCGTACTCCTGATCGGAAATCCCTGAGCCGAGTCCCGCCCCCGCCTCGATCAACACCATATGCCCCGCAGCGGTCAATTCCTCCACGCCCACCGGCAACATCGCCACTCGGTATTCATCCCGTTTCACTTCCTTGGGTACGCCGATGAGCATGCGGTTCCTCGCGTTGGATCCATCAAAATCCTTCAATGCCGAGTGTGATCGCCGCCATTACAGCAGCGTCGCGGCACTTGCTCAAGTGGTCGCTCGATTACGCGGTGCACAAGGCCGCGCAACTCTCCGCCAGAACACTGCCAAATCCGGGTTTCAACGCAGCGTCCTAGCCGGCATGAGCGGCGCTGGCTTAGGATGCAGACAAGGAATCGATCATGCCCAACCGCCTCTCCCGCGAAACCAGTCCCTACCTGCTCCAGCATCAGAACAATCCCGTGGACTGGTTCCCCTGGGGGCCGGAGGCGCTGGCCCGCGCGAAGTCAGAACGGCGGCCCATCTTTCTTTCGATTGGCTATTCGGCATGCCACTGGTGCCATGTGATGGAATATGAGAGTTTTGAGAACCAGAGGATTGCGGAATACCTCAATCAACATTTCGTCTGCATCAAAGTGGACCGCGAGGAGCGGCCGGACCTCGACCAGATCTACATGAATGCCGTGCAGCTCATGACCGGGCGAGGCGGCTGGCCGATGTCGGTGTTCCTCACGCCCGACTTGCAGCCGTTCTTTGGGGGGACTTACTGGCCGCCGACTTCGGGTCGTGGCATGCCCGGGTTTGACCAGATCCTGGCGGCAGTCGTCGACGCCTGGCAGAACCGGCGGGAGGCGGCCGTGTCCCAGGCGGCGGAGATGACGGAGCATTTGCAGAGCGTCGGGGAGGATGCCAGTGGGGTAGGCTTCCAGCCTGCCCAGAAACTGAATCTGCAACTTCTCAAATCCGCGGAGCAGAAGCTGCAGCGGGCTTTTGACATGACGCATGGCGGGTTTGGAACAGCGCCGAAATTTCCGCATTCGATGGACTTGCAAGTGCTGCTCCGAATGTGGCAGCGCCATCCAGGACCAGAGTCGCTCCACATGGTCACGCTCACGCTCGACAAGATGGCCATGGGGGGCATTTACGATCATCTCGCCGGCGGGTTTGCCCGATATAGCGTGGATGAGCGTTGGCTGGTGCCGCACTTTGAGAAGATGCTTTATGACAACAGCTTGCTGATGACAGCGTATCTGGAAGCGTTCACCGCCACGCACGAAGAGAGGTTCGCCCGAGTCGTCCGCGAGACAGCGGACTACATTCTCAACTACATGACGGACGTGGACGGCGGATTTCATTGCACCGAGGACGCGGACAGCGAAGGGGAAGAGGGAAAATTCTATGTCTGGATGCCGCAGGAAATTGAAGCGGTACTCGGCAAAGAGCGGGCGGACCTCTTCTGCTACGTCTACGACGTGACTCCAGAGGGGAATTTCGAGCACGGCACTAGCATCCTCAATCTCCCGAAAACCATCACTCAGTGCGCCGCCATCAAAGGCATTGACGTGAAAGTGTTGGAGCAAGGCCTGGCGCAGATGCGACAGGAGCTGCTGGCCGTGCGCGACAGGCGAATCCGTCCGGGCAAGGACGACAAAATCCTCGTGAGCTGGAATGCCCTGATGATTGATGCGATGGCCCGGACCGCAGTTATTCTAGGCCTGCCAATCTATTTGGAGTTGGCGGAACGTGCAGCTTACTTCATCGTCACCAAGATGTCCCGCCCGGACGGCCGATTACTACATACTTATCGGCATGGCGAAGCGAAGCTCGATGCGTACCTGGATGACTATGCCTATCTGGTGAATGCCCTCGTCACGCTCTACGAGTCTACTTTCAACGAAAATTGGATCAACGAAGCGGTTCGGCTGGCGGATATCCTGCTGGCCCGGTTCGCCGACCAAGCGCGCGGCGGCTTTTATTTCACAGCCGACGACCACGAGCAGCTCATCGCCCGCAACAAAGACCTGCACGACAGCAGCGTACCGAGTGGCAACGCCATGGCGGCCACCGCACTGTTGCGGCTCGGTAAGCTTTGCGGACGAAGCGATTACTTGTCCGCGGCGGAAGGGGCGTTGCTCGCCGGCCTCAGTGTCATGGAGCGATCCCCCACCGCAGCCGGCCAGTTGCTGATCGCCCTCGATATGTACATTGGCCCAATGCCCGAAATCGTTATCGTCGGCCCTGACAACGACCAAACGCTCGCCGCTCTAGCGGACCTTCAGAAGCGCTTTGTCCCTCGCCGTGTCCTTGGCCGCGGAAGCCCCGGCCAGCAACAGTCCCAGCACCTTGCGCCGCTCTTCGCCGGCCGGACGTCTGCCGGTGAGCATCCCAGCGTCTTCATCTGCGAGAAATTCGCTTGCCAGGCTCCCGTCACCGGCCTGGATGCCATTCGCCGCCAGTGGGACGCCCTGGCTGGTGCCGCGGCTGACGACAATTCCGGCAGGCGCACTGGTTGACTTTGCCCCCCTGCGTTTTGATGATGGACGCGTCCGGCCCGTTTCGCCCACTCGAATCCTCGGAGCAATCGTCATGTCCAACTTCTGCCGTCCCCGCCTGCTGGCCTTCGCTGTTTCGGTCCAACTTCTGTTGGCCCACGGTGCAACCGCAGCCGAGCCGACGGCGGAAGAGAAGAAGGTTGCGGCCGACTATTTGCGGGCCGTCCAAGACGCCCGCGCCAAGCTGCATGAAGCAGGCTTTACTCTGGGAAAGACCATCGGTCCCTTGGTTCAGGCAAATAAGGACATTGACCTCGCCGAGGCCGAAGCAAAATATGCGGATCTGAGAAACACCATCGGTGACATCAAAAGGAGCGTGGCGGCGATGAAAGTTCCGGGGGGTGATTCCGGGGCGGCCATCGACAAGGCT
The DNA here is from genome assembly GCA_005778405.1 of Planctomycetaceae bacterium. GTDB lineage: Bacteria > Planctomycetota > Planctomycetia > Pirellulales > Pirellulaceae > SXOA01. The sequence continues at coordinate 6,322 of SXOA01000147.1, read as the reverse complement.
TGGAAAGCATTCGCTAAGGTGCAAACGCGGGTTGTGGAGATCGAAATGGCGGCTATCATCGCCGTCCTCGACGACTCGGCACTCGACAACGAAGGAAAGAAATCCCAAATCCTCAAGCTCATCGACCGCATTGTGGCCAAGGAGAAGAAGGACAGCGAAGCGCTCACCACGTCGCAAGCGGAATTGCAAATGGCTTTCGGGCTGGCCACGGAAGAGCCGAAATAGACCGGCTTTTGCGGGGATTATTTCCAGTCCGCGAAGAGGGCATCGATGAACTCATCCGCCCGAAAGACGGCGATATCAGTCGCCTTCTCTCCCAGGCCGACAAATTTGACCGGGATCGCAAACTGCTCCCGGATGGGAATGACCACGCCTCCCTTGGCCGTACCGTCCAGCTTGGCCAGGATAATGCCGGTGCATTTGGCTGCCTCCGAGAAACCTTTGGCCTGGCTGAGGGCGTTTTGCCCCGCGGTGGCATCCAACACCAGCAGCACTTCGTGCGGGGCCTCGGGGATTTGCTTGGCGATGACCCGGTATATCTTCTCCAGCTGCTGCATCAAGTTGGTTTGTGTTTGCAAGCGGCCGGCCGTATCGACGATGCAGATTTCCGCGCCGGTTTCGACCGCCCGGGCAACTGCCTTGTGGGCGACGCTGGCGGGATCTCCCCCCGGCGGTCCTTTTTCAATCTCCGCCCCCAGACGGTCAGCCCAGATCGTGAGCTGATCGACGGCAGCGGCGCGGAAGGTGTCGGCGGCTCCCAGGACGACTCTCTTTCCTTGGGAACGGAAGTGCTGGGTCAGCTTGGCGATGGAGGTCGTTTTACCTGAACCGTTGACACCGACCACCAGAATCACAGTCGTTCCGCTCGCCGCGAGGTTCACTGGCCTTTCCGGCTGGGCGAGGAGTTCCCGCAACTCCGCCTTCACCACGGCCAGCACGTCCGGCATGTGCACGACGCGGGCCCGATAGTCGGAGCCAATCTTGTCCCTGATCCGCGAGGCCGGCCCCACTCCCATGTCGGTCTTTACCAGAATCGCAAACAGCTCCGTCAGGAACTGCTCGTCAACCAGCCGCCCTTCCTTTTTGAAGAGGTCGCGAACATCCGTGTTGAGCAGGTCCGCCGTCTTTTTCAGGGCCCGTTTCAGTCCGGCGAAAAGTCCCGCGGGCTGCTCTTCCGCTTTAGACGAAGTTGGCGTCCCGCCTTTAGGCGGTATCGACGAACCGCCGAAAGGCGGGACTCCAGCGGGTTCCGGCGCCTTCTTAAAGAAATCAAACAGTCCCATGTCACTTTTTCGCCTTATTTCTCTTGTCCCTTGCCATCCCCTTTGCTCCGCCACAACCGGTCCAGGATGCCGTTGACAAAATGGGGAGACTGTTTGGCCCCGAATCGCTTGGCCAGTTCGACCGCTTCGTCGATGGCGACGGCCCCCGGCGTATCGCTGAACAGCATCTCATACGCTGCCAGCCGCAGCACGTTCCGGTCGGTCACGGCCATGCGGGAAATGTGCCAGTTGTCCGCTAACTCGTCCAGCTTGCTGTCCAACTCAGCGCGGTTTTTTCGCACACCGGCCAGAAGTCCCCGGCCAAACGCAATCAATTCTTCATCCTCCCCCAAGCGCCGACAAAGGAACTGGTCCGCGGCCGCGAGGTTGCGGTCGGGATTCAAATCGTCTTCATACAGGACTTGCAGGACGATTTCTCGGGCTCTGCTGCGACGTGGAGCGGACATGGGATCATTATACACGCGAGTCTGATTTTTGGCGGCGGGCATGTTGACCCTTGTGACGCGCCGAGGCCCTAAGTAGAATGACTCCAGCTTTGGGATTTGCGGCCGCTTGCAGCCTTCCATCTGCTAAAGAGCCACCAGCACCCGCGCGGGCAATAGGCCAACGAAGCGCGGCGTGCCGTTTTGCTTGATAGATTTCAAGCGCTCGGGCGTAATGGTTCTGCTTCCGTGCCGGCTGGCGAATCCCTGCCTTCGGAGCAACCTCAGTATGTCTGCCACGCCCAAACCCGGACTCTCCACGCTCGCCATTCATGCTGGCGAAGCCCGCCAGAAAATCGGTGATGCCATCACCGACGCCATCATCTGCGCGTCCACGTACACCTTCACTAGCACGCAGGCGGTAATCGATTTCATTGAGCAAAAGCAGGAGCGCGAGGAATATGGCCGCTACGGAAATCCGGGCGAAAAAGTAGTCGAGAAGAAACTCGCGGCGCTCGAAGGGGGCGAAGAGGCCATTCTTTATGCCAGCGGCATGGCGGCCATCGTCGGTCTGTTGATGGCGAAGCTCAACGCGGGGGACGAAGTTGTCTTCTTCGACGAATGTTACCACCGTAGCCGCGAGTTTTGCACCAAACACCTCTCGCGATTCGGAGTCGTCACGCGGCAGGTAAGGGCCTGCGACTACGACGCGATGGCGGCGGCGATCAATCCCAACACGAAGCTCCTCATTAGCGAGTCCCCGACGAATCCACACCTCTCGGTCGTCGATCTGGCCCGGTTCGCCGATCTGGGCCGGCGGCACAAAGTGGAAACGCTGATCGACGCCACGCTGGGAACGCCCTACAACATTCGACCCATCGAATTCGGCATCGACTATGTCTTGCACTCCGCCACAAAATACCTCGGCGGCCACAATGACCTGCTGGCCGGCGTCATCATTGGTTCCAAAAGCAAACTGGAAGACGTCCGCAAGCTCCGCGGCATTATGGGGGCCATCAACGGGCCGCACAACATCTACCTGCTCGAGCGGGGGCTGAAAACCTTTGAGCTCCGGATGCAGCGACACAACGAGAACGGCCAGGCCATCGCCGAATTCCTGGCCGCTCACCCGCGAGTCGAAAGGGTCTACTACCCCGGACTAAAAGCGCACCCCTACTACGAGCTAGCCCGGCAGCAGATGCGAGGCTACGGCGGCCTCGTAACGTTTCTGGTCAAAGACGCCGACTGGAGGCAGACGGCAAACATCGTCGACTCCACCAAGATCGCCCGCATAGCCCCCAGCCTGGGCGGCGTCGAATCCCTCATCGAGCAGCCGCTCGTCATGAGCTATTACGAAATCCCCACCGAAGACCGCCAGCGATTTGGCATCCCCGACAACATGATCCGGCTGTCGTGCGGGATTGAGAACACGGAGGACTTAATTGCCGATTTGGCGCAGGCACTTGGAGCGAAATAGTTTGGAACATGGCTCAGGAGCGAAGTACTACAGCCGTTACCATCGATACTTGTCCTACGCCCGAGTCCCCCCCAACAGGCGGTCATGACCTGAGTTCTCGCTCCGTCGTGGTTTTCATCCTAGACTTTCAAACACACTGCCAGATTACCCGTGGAAATCTGGGCGTCACGCAATTCAGAAAGACGCAATATGCGTCTGGTCCCCGTTCCGTTCAGAATCGAGTGCGACGTCGTGAATGAGGTAGCGGTAGAATCGAAACAACTAAGACAGGCTCGGCTCTTAGGGCGTTGTCTGGCGGGCCTATTGGCCACCAACGTGCTGATGGTGGGGATCGCCTTTTGGACCAGTTGGAGCCAGGCCTCTATGGAAGCGGAGGGAGTGGCCGAAACGCGCCAGCCTGGGCCGGCCCCAACTGTCCGGGAGGCGAATGGAGTTGTCGCGACAATGGCCGTTCCTGCGAAGGCGGATTCACCACCCGCAACCCAAGCCGTGACCAATAATCCGAAAATGGCGGCCGCGGGTGCCCAAGCGCCGCGGGCGACCTCGTCCTCCTCGAAACCAGCAACAGCCGCTGGCGAAAAAACTCTGCCGACGAAGCCAGCGCGAAGCGGTATGCAAACATCCATTGCGTCCCCTAAACCGCTGCTCGAGACAGCCTCGGCAGCCATAGCTCTCCATGCGTCAATTCCTCCGACTTCAAAGGCCCAGGAGAATTCGGACCAAGAAACCCACGCTCAAACTAAGAATATCACACCCTCCGTGGTGCGCTTGGTGAACCCTATCGCGAATGGGGGAGACGTTCACTATGTCGTAAACAAAGTCCCATTTTCGTTGAGCCCTGGTGAGTATCACGAGCTCTCACAAACGGCGGAATGCCTGGTCGAATTCCACCGCGGTGGCGATTTTGGCAATGCTGAGGTTCAACTTCAGACTGGCGACTATGTGTTTGCGATCGGCGAAACCGGGTGGAACCTGGCACGAGGACAAATGGAGCCAGCCGCTACCCTTCGCCAAGCCCATTAAGTTCACCAGAAGTGAGTCCGCTTCGCTCGTTCGCCAATCCTCGGACTATCGCGGGGCGATTAGCATTTCGTAAAGGAAACCGCCGAATGCTCCCTTCTCGCCATTTGTGGATCCCTTTGCAGGATTGACGGGAATTGTGTTCTGGCGTAACTCGTTACGGGGGAGGGGCAGTCCTGGTGGAGGTACTGCTGGCAGAATCTGAGTGGGGACGAGCCGAACGGATGAGGGTTGTCGAGCCGCCGGCGGTTGCTCCTGCTGTGGCACACTCTGCACTTCATCCAGGTCGGCTTTGGGTAGCGCCTTTTTCGGAACCACATTTCGTGGAGGAACGAAGGCCGGTTCTGCCGGTGTCTCGAGTACTGGTTCCTTGGGCGTAGTTTCTGTGAGAGTTGGCTCTGTTTGTGCTGGTTCTACCGGAGCGGGCTCCGCTGGTGCCTGTTCAACGCGAGCCGGCTCCGTCGGAACGGGTTCCACGGGAGTAGACTCCGCCGGAATGGTAGGAACAATTTGCGATGGGGTGGGAACGGGCGGGGGAGGGAGCGGAATGGCCGAATGCTGCTCACTGCCACCAGCGACTGGCGTCGTTACAGAGTTGCTCGCGTCTCGCGAAGCAATACAGGTTCGACAGGGGGCCGCGAATATTCCACCCAACCGCGTTGCTATCGGACGTCTGTGAAAGTGTGGAACGGCGTGGGCCGAAAGGCCGCTACTCCGGTCACCGTAGATGTCGTGCTCAATGTCCGCGCCTTGATAATCGTTCCAGCGAAAGCCATACGGTAGACGCGGTGCCGCCGGGATCCTGGACGTAGAAGTTTGGCCAGGAATCCCCGAGCAATCGACTTCCTCGGAATGAGAAATGAATGAGTGGAGTGGCTGGGAACGGGAAACCGGAAGCCGACAGCCAACGGCCGACAGACATAGTGCCAAACCTACCCACGGGGTGGTATTCATCCTTGATCCCTTTGATCCCGCAGAGGAAACATCCATGTTTCAGGGGAAGTTGCCGAATGCTTTCGGCGCATTCGCTAGCAATTATTGGAAGTATCGCTCCCGACACGCGCAGCCGAAGAGCTTTTGTGTAATTCGACGCATAAGCCGTTCGCCGCTCCAAATTGGTATTAGCGGACCCTGCAGAGCTACCGTTATAAACGGACTTCTAAACGCCCTACAATCCGCGGAGTCCGAACCCCTTCTAACCTCAGGAGCGTATTGGAGAACCCTGGGGGCTGACGGCCCAGAATCTCCAAGCCAAGGCCAGGGCTATGACCAGTAAGCACATCGAACCTACATGCCAATGTGAACCGACCGCCACGGAGAGCCCTGCCAGGCAAGAAGACGTGAGCGACGCGACGGCAGCCGGTAGAAAGGTTACGGTGACGTTGGAATCGAATTGGCGTCGCTGATGAGTATCAAATGCATCGCGGGTACTTGCATTCGCCAAGTCACGCATTTGATGAAGACTGACAGAACTCTCCGGCGCTCGAGAAGCTTGGCGAGGTTCCGCGACAGGCGTGAAGATTGGCAATGGTTGCACCGGATGGACGGGTTGCGAGGGAGAAACGGCATCCTCTTCTCGTCGGCCGGTCATGCGCTCCATGAATCGCTTCAAATATTCATCCAACGGCTCGTCGGCCTCTACTGACATGCCCGAGCTTTCCGCATCCCCCTGACGGCGATCGTCCCGTTCTTCTGTTTGAACCAGCGAATTGAGGGCCTCCAGTTGGGCCAGAGCGGAATTGCCGACATCCTCTTTAGGGAGGTCTGACAGTACAATCGTCTTAGACTGCGAATCCCCTTGTGCTTCTGGGTGGGTTTCCGGCCGCAGAGGCACTGCAGGGTTGGGAAAAGGGATGGTTTGGGATGGATTCATGGTAGCCACAGGGGATGCCAAATTCAGCGGCAACTCGACGCCACTATCATCTAGTTTGCAATTGGCGGAATGTCAAACCGAAATTGTCCCTGCGGAAAAGCCCTAACCCGGATTATTCATTGCCGCTGTTATACCAGGGGTAAGTTGCTGGGAGAGCGGTTGGATTGTGGCCCGGATTGCGATGCGAGCGGAGTGCCCCCTTACCCCCAGTGGCGTGGGAGGTGAGAAAGTCGGATTGCGGGGAGGT
>SXOA01000146.1 GCA_005778405.1 Planctomycetaceae bacterium | reverse complement strand
GCTGCTCTACGAACTGCTCACTGGGACAACGCCGCTGGAGAAGCAGCGTTTCAAGGAAGCCGCCTGGGATGAGGTCAAGCGCATCATCCGCGAGGAAGAACCGCCTAGGCCGAGCATGAGAATCAGTTCAACTGCCACGCTGCCGTCGCTGGCAGCCGGCCGGCAGATCGAGCCGGCCCGGTTGACGAAGCTGGTCCGCGGCGAGCTGGACTGGATCGTGATGAAGTCCCTGGAGAAGGACCGCAGCCGCCGCTATGAGACGGCCAACGGCTTCGCGGCGGACATCCAGCGCTACCTGGCCGGGGAGCCGGTGTTGGCGGCACCCCCGCACGCCAGCTACCTGCTGAGCAAGTTCGTGCGGAAGCACCGGGCCGGATTGACCACGGCGGCGGCGATTGGGCTGCTCCTCTTGGCTGGCGTGGCCGTCAGCACTTGGCAGGCGGTGCGGGCGACGAATGCCGTGGCAGTCGCACGGGTCGCGGAGCAGGAAGCGTTGCGCGCGCAGACTGTCGCGCGAGTCGCAGAACAGGAAGCGTTGCGAGCGCAACAAGCGGAAACGGAACGGGCCGAAGGGGAACGGCTCGCCAAGCTGGAGGCAGTTGCGCAAACCACCCAGGCCCAGAAGCGGCTGACGCAGATCGAGAAAGCCAACGAAATCCTCGGCTCGATCTTCGAGAACCTGGACCCGAAGGAGATCGCTAAAAATGAACGCCCGCTGCAGGCGATCCTGGTCGAGAAGCTGGACACGGCGGTGGCGCAACTCGAAGGCGAGTCGATCGGCGATCTGCTGGTCGTGGCGGCAATGCAGGACAAGTTCGGCGAATCGTTGTTGGGCCTGGGGGAGCCGGGCAAGGCGCTCGTGCTGCTGGAGAAAGCTCGTACCACTCGTCAGGCCAAGCTCGGCCTCGACCATCCCGACACGCTCACCACCGTAAACAACCTCGCCTCAGCGTATCGAAATGCCGGGAAACTGGACCTAGCCCTGCCGCTCCACGAGGAGTCGCTCAAGCTCAAGAAGGCCAAGCTCGGCCCCGACCATCCCGACACGCTCACCACCATGAACAACCTCGCCGGGGCGTATCAGGAGGCCGGGAAACTGGACCTGGCCCTGTCGCTCTTCGAGGAGACGCTGAAGTTCACAAAAACCAAGCTCGGCCCCGAACATCCCAACACGCTCGCGGGCATGACCAACCTCGCTATGGCGTATTTGAATGCCGGGAAGCGGAACCTGGCCCTGGCGCTCCTGGAGGAGACGCTCAAGCTCAAAAAAGCCAAGCTCGGCCCCGAACATCCCCTAACGCTCACCTGCCTGAATAACCTCGCCTGGGCGTATCGGGATGCCGGGAAGCTGGACCAAGCCCTGCCGCTCTTCGAAGAGACGCTGAACCTCACGAAAGCCAAGCTCGGCCCCGAACATCCCAGCACGCTCACGAGCATGAATAACCTTGCCTCGACCTATTGGTCGGCGAAGCAACTCGACAAGTCCATCCCCCTGTTCGAGGAGACATTGAAGCGTCAAGAGGCGAAACTCGGGCGGGACCACCCGGAAACGCTTAGGACCGTGGCGAACCTGGGCGTGAACTACAGGGACGCCGGCCGGTTCGCGGAGGCCCTGCCACTGCTCGAAGAAGCGTTCAAACTCGGGAAAGCACGGCTCGGCGTCGATCATCCTCACACCCTCAGCAGCATGCGCGAGCTGGCCGTGACTTATAAGGCTGCCGGGAAGCTGGACCTGGCCGTGCCGTTCTACGAGGAGACGCTGAAGCTCACGAAAGCCAAACTTGGCCCCGAACATCCGGACACGCTCACCAGCATGGGCAACCTCGCCGACGCGTATCGGGCTGCCGGGAAGCTGGACCTGGCCCTGCCGCTCTCCGAGGAGACGCTGAAGTTCCGGAAAGCCAAGCTCGGCCCCGAACATCCCGACACGCTCAACAGCATGAACAACCTCGCCGTAGCGTATCAGGATGCCAGGAAGCTGGACCTGGCCCTGCCGCTCTACGAGGAGACGCTGAAGCTCACGAAAGCCAAATTCGGCCCCGACCATCCCTACACGCTTATCACAATGAAAAACCTCGGCAGAGCGTATTGCGACGCCAACCGGGGTGAGAAAGCGGCGGCGACACTCAAGGAATTCGTCGCCGGCCAGCGGAAGCGAGCGAAACCAGACGATCCTCAATTCGCGGGACAGTTGGCCCAGGTCGCGCTCGAGTTATTGAAATGTCGGCAGCACGCCGCTGCCGAGGAGATGCTCCGCGAGTGCCTGGCCATCCGCGAGAAAAAAGAGCCCGACGACTGGCGGACGTTCAACACGCAGTCGCTGCTCGGCGGGGCGCTGCTGGGCCAGAAGAAGTACGCCGACGCCGAGCCGCTGCTGCTGGTCGGCTCCGAAGGGATGAAGCAGCGCGAGGCGACGATTCCTGAGCAGGGCAAGATCCGCCTCCCCGAAGCCCTCGACCGGCTCATCGACCTCTACACCGCCACGGACCAGCCCGAAGAAGTGAAGAAGTGGCAAGCCGAGCGGGCCAAGTATCCGCAGCCCACGGCACCGGCACCCGCGAAAGAGGCAGATCGCTAGAGCAGCATACAATCCGATCGTCGGCTATCGACACAAGCCTGACTCGCAAGCGAAGGATAGTACTTATTTCTAGGACAATTCAGCGTCTTCCTTCGCTTTCGCTTCAGGCTTATGTGAGAAATGCGGGCCAGGTGAACTAGGCACGCCCACTCCTCGTCAGTTTGATATCGGAGCAGTGGACCATAAACGAGGTCGTCTTGAGGAATAGCCCGGTGCGCGACAGGTGGGTGGTGCCCGGCCGCATGATCCGTTCAGGTTGGCCCTACAGAAACTGCGTACCCGGCACACATTTCCAGATTGCCGCGCCAGAACAAGAATTTCTTGACGAGCATCGATTCCCGGGGAAGAGTTGCGTGGTGAACAGGGACCGAGACGAGATCCCAGCCACTCCCAACCCCCGAGAGGACTCTCATGTCTCACAGCGGAATGGTTTACGCGTCCAATCCAGAGCGGCATTTGATTGCCGTGACGGGCGAACGAGGCTTCACGATTCTTGATTTGGACAGCGGTCCCGTGGAGATTGGGGACACGTTGTCTTCGGACGAGGCGGGAATGATGTGGTTCAATTCCACCCGCCGGGTCCGCCTCGTCGCTTACCAGAGGCACCGCGGCGTCCGGCTTAATGCCTTGCAAGAGTGCCTGTTTTCCAAAACCTGATCATCCGCCAGCGTCTGCCAGCGTCTTTGCCGATTGGCTCACGGCACGGGCGAAGAACGCGGATGGAGCTTGACACGGGCGTCGTATTCCGTGGAGAGCACGTCCTTCACGAGGCCCTGCTTGATGAGTTCCTTCTCTGGGACTTCGCCCAAGTCCTTAGTTTCGACAACCCACTTGTCCAGGGCGGCGGACATTTCCTTCAGCACCTGCTGGACCTCTGCCGATTCGGCGGCTGCCAGATTGTTGATTTCGTAGGGGTCGTTCACCAGGTCGTAGAGCTCCTCGCGCGGCTTGGTGCGGGTCATGAAGAGCATCTGGGTCTTGTTTAACTTTCCCTCGAAGGCCAGCCGCCGCCAGTCGCGCATAATCGGCATCTCGTCCATGTAGTTGATGTACTGAAAGTACGGCAGCTCGGGGTGAAAATTGCGGACGTAGCGATACCGCGGGCCGCGGACGGAGCGGATGCGGTCGTAGGTTTCGTCCATCCGGTCGCGGGCAGCGAACACGTATTTCGGGGCGGGCTGTGTTTTTTCGCCGAGCATCACGCGGCCTTGCATGTGCGGCGGGACTTCCGCCCCGGCCAGCGATAGAACTGTCGGAGCCAAATCGAGGAAGCAAACCAGATCCTCGCGGACGCTGCCGGGCTGCACCTTCCCCGGCCAGCGCACCAGCATGGGGACGCGGAGGCCACTGTCATACGGCCAGCGCTTGCCGCGACTGAGTCCCCAGCCGTGATCGCCGAAGAAAAAAACGATGGTGTTTTCGCTGAGCTTGCGGTCGTCGAGCAGTTTCAGCACGTCGCCGACGGCGTAGTCCATCGCCGTGATGTTGTCGTGATAGGTCGCCACGCAGTCGCGAACCGGCTCGGTGTCTGGAAAATAGGGGGGAAGCTTGACCTTGGCTGGATCGTGCCGCTCGGAGGGCTTCAGACGGGCGGTGTTCCGGGCATACTGCGCCTTGGTCGCGCGGGCCTGGCTCTCGTGCGTCACCGTGATGTTGTAGACGGCGAAGAACGGCTCCTTCAGCACCTCCGGCTGCTTCGTCCAGTCGGCTGTTGCGTCCACCCATCCTTTGGGGACGTCGAAATTGAAGTCGGTCTTGCCAGTGCCGCCGCCTCCCGCGGTCGGCCAACAGACGGTGTAGCCAGTCTTCCGCAGATAGTCCACAAACAGCGGCGGCGTCTTGGTCAGCTTCGACCGCATGTGGTGGCTCCCCATCGTCGTGGGGTACATGCCGGTAATCAGCCCGCTGCGGCTGGGAGCACAGACCGGGGCGTGGGTGAACGCCCGCGTGAACCGAGCCCCCTCCTTGGCAAACCGATCGAGGTTAGGAGTGATCGCGTCCGGATCACCGTAGCAGCCGAGATTAGGCGAGCTGTCCTCGCAGGTCAGGAAGATGATATTGGGCCTGGCGTCAACCGCAATTGCTTGTGAAGCGAAAGCGAGGAGGGCGACCAGCAACAGCAGTAGGCGACTGGCTTTGATCATTGTCGCATGATACCGCAGCAGCGGCCCAGCGAAACCAGCGGAACGAAGTATTTTGCTTCCGGCGGAGGGGACGCTAAAATGCGGGTAGTAGAGACCGACGTTATTTGTTGGAGGCCGGTCATGAAATCCATCGCCCAAGCATTGTATGTACTCCTATTGGCGGGCATCGCAACCACAGCAGCCGCTCAAGACCCTCCACTGCCAAAGCAGGAAATCAGCCGGCCCAAAGTCATCCGCAACGAATTAAAGGGCTCCATCAATCACGGCAGCGGCGACACGATGTGGCAGCGAGTCATCGGCAAGGTGCGAGTGATTGACGCCACTACCTTGGAGTACTCGGACGGAACGCGGATCGAGCTGGATATTACAGTTCCAGCATCGGGACAGATGGCGATGAGAAGCGATGGCCTCTACCCCTGTGGTATGGAGGCGGCTGAATTTCTCCGCACCTTCATTGGCGAGCAGCCGGTGAACTGTTTTCAGAACGACAAGGGAGGGCCCTGGATGGGCTATGTCGGCGACTCCAATCTGGAACGGGTAATGACCGTGAACGGCTGGGCGCTGGCGGATCACAGCTCGATGCACCCTGATGAGATCATTGCGCGAGAGCACAAGCGGGGCCTGTGGCAGGGCAAGTTCATCCACCCCGACACCTGGCGAGCCGGCGTCCGACTGCCCGGCGAGCCGCCGCCGCCCAAACTCCGCGATGAAGCCGCCGCCCGGCGACTGTTTTGGGACCATGGGGACAACGCAGATGCTCTCCCCTCTATGATCGCCCGAGTGGTCAGCGAGTTTCCCAACTTGAAAGTGATTCACTTCACACAGCGCGGGCGGCTCTCGGATGATGGGCTGGCACAATTGTCGAAGCTCGACAAGCTGGAAGTTCTGGACATCGCCGGCTGCTGGGAAGTGACCGACGCCGGACTCGTTCATCTCAAGGAATTCCCGCATCTCAAGCAGCTCTCGCTTCCGCACACCATATCCGACGCCGGCCTGATTCATATCGAGAATCTCACCGAGCTTGAGAAACTGACGACGGATCATTGGCGCGGACCGCCGATCACCGATGCTGGCCTCGCGCACTTGAAAAAGCTCCGCCGTCTCAAGCATTTGATCTTGAATGGCTTGGACACCACCGACGCAGGCCTGGCTGAACTCAAGCAATTGCCGGACCTGGCGGTGCTGGAATTCGGTCGGATGCCCGTCGGCGACGCCGGCCTCGTGCACGTTGGCCAGCTTCAGAATCTCAACTACCTCGACCTCAGTCAAAGCGAGGTCACCGATGCCGGCATAGATCGCCTCGTCGGCCTGAAGCAACTCAGAGTGCTTAAGCTTCCTGCTCGCGTCACCCAAAAGGCCCAAAAACGATTGCAGGACGCGCTGCCGGAGCTCAAGTTCGAGGGCCGCCCGGAGGACATCATTCCGGACCGTACTACGCCAGCAACTCCTTAATCACCTTCGCCGGCTCAACGCCCGTCAGTCGCTGATCGAGTCCCTGGTGGCGGAAGGTGAACCGTTCGTGGTCGAAACCGAGGAGATGCAGAACTGTGGCGTGGAAGTCGTGGATGTGGCAAGGGTCTTTTACGATGTTGTAAGAGAAGTCGTCCGTCTGGCCGAAGATTTGTCCCCCCCGCGTTCCGCCACCCGCCATCCACATGGTGTAGCAGCGGGGATGGTGGTCGCGGCCGTAGTTTTCTTTTGAGACCCCACCTTGGGAGTAAATGGTGCGGCCGAATTCGCCCCCCCAGATGATAAGTGTTTCGTCGAGCAGGCCGCGCTGCTTCAGGTCTTGCACGAGGCCATAGCAGGGCTGATCCACGTCGCGGCACTGGTCGGGGAGTCGGCCGGAAACGTTGGCGTGCGTATCCCAGTTGTTGTGGTACAGCTGCACGAAGCGGACCCCTCGTTCCACCATCCGCCGGGCCATCAGCACGCTGTGACCAAAGCTGCCGGGCTTTTTCGCCGAGTCGCCATAGAGCTTAAAGGTGCTCTCGGGTTCCGTGGCGATATTCGTCAGTTCCGGCACGCTGGACTGCATGCGGAACGCGAGCTCGTACTGCTGAATTCGAGTGGCCGTTTCGGGATCGAGCGTGAGCTGGTGGTTCAGCTCGTTGAGCTTCTTGAGGCCGTCGAGCGTGTTGCGACGGACTTCGGCCGGTACACCGGCTGGATTGTTGATGTAGAGAATCGGGTCGCCCCCGCTGCGGAAGCTGACGCCTGCGTGCTCTCCCGAGAGATAGCCGCTGGCCCAGATGCGGGCGGAGATCGCCTGCACCTGCTCAACGTTCGTCGGCTTGGCGACGAGGACCACGAAGGTCGGCAGGTCGTCGTTGAGAGAGCCGAGGCCATACGACGCCCAGGCCCCGAGGCAGGGGCGGCCGGTGTTCTGGTTGCCGGTCTGCATGTAGCTAATGGCCGGTTCGTGGTTGATGGCCTCGGTGTGCATGGAGCGGATGAAGCACATTTCGTCCACCATTTTGGCGGTATTGGGCAACAGCTCCGTGACCCACATGCCGCTCTTGCCGTGCTGGGCGAACTTGAACTTCGACGGGGCGATGGGAAACCGCTTCTGCCCCGAAGTCATCGTCGTCAGCCGCTGCCCCATGCGGACCGTTTCCGGCAAATCCTTGTCATACCACTCGTTCATCACCGGCTTATAATCATACAAATCCATCTGCGGCGGCCCGCCGACCATGTGCAGATAGATGACGTGCTTGGCCTTGGGGGCGAAGTGGGTGAGGGAGGGATGGAGGGGCTTTTTTTCCACCGCGTCCGCGGCAAGGATGTTTTTTGAAATGCCTGCGTTCCCCACCAGCGACGCCAGCGCGGCTCCACCGAGCAGATGCGAGCCCTGCTCGAAGAAATGGCGGCGGGTCATGTTCTGGCGGATGTTATCGAAAATGTTCATGAGCGGGCTCCGTTAGTGGAAGGCTCGTTAGTCTTTGAAAAAACTTGACTGGGAAACGTGATAGTACAAACTTGAAGTCGCATTTTGCGACTGCAAGATGCCTTCCGCTACTTGTTCAGCACCTCATCCAAATTCATCAGTTCATTCACCAGCATCGTCCAAGCAGCGAGTGCGGCCGGATCGAGTGCGGCATCGGCTTTGGACTCTCCTTCGCTGATGAGCTTCTTGGCGTCGTCGGCATGAGCCGCATAGAACTTTTGCAACTCGGCGAGCGAAGCTTGCACAACGGGCAATTCTTCGCCTCGGAAGGGGCGGGCGAGGATCCGTTTGGCAACGAAGTCGAACCGCTCTTCGTCCTTGGCGGCTGATTTCAAGGTCACTTGAGCCAGCTGGCGGGCGGCTTCGACGAATTGCACGTCGTTGAGCGTGACGAGCGCTTGCAACGGTGTGTTCGTCCGCTCGCGGCGGACGGTGCAGGTCTCGCGGTTGGGGGCGCCGAAGATTTCCATCGAAGCCGGCGGAGCCGACCGCTTCCAAAACGTATACAGGCTGCGGCGATAGAGGTTTTCTCCGGTATCGGGTTTGTAGTCGCGGGTGTTGCTGCCGATCATAGCCACCGCTTCCCAGACACCGTCCGGCTGGTAGGGTTTCACGCTTGGGCCGCCGAGCTTGGAAACCAGAATGCCGCTGGAAGCGAGGGCATAATCGCGAATCATTTCGCCGTCCATCCGGAATCGCGGCCCGCGAGAGAAGAATCGATTGCTGGCGTCTTTCTCCAGCTTCTCCGGCGTGGCGATGGCGGCCTGTCGATAAGTATTTGACATGAAGATCTGTTTGAAGAATCGCTTCATGTCCCACGGAGTCGAGCCGTCCGATGGTGAGCGAAACTCCACCGCCATCCAATCGAGCAATTCGGGATGGGACGGCAGTTCGCCGCTGACGCCAAAATCACCGGATGTGCGTACGAGGCCGGTGCCGAAGAGTTCCTGCCAGAAACGATTGACGGTCACGCGGGCGGTCAGCGGATGTTCCTCCCTCAGCAGCCATTTGGCGAGGCCGAGGCGATTCTTGGCGAGGTCACCCGGCATGGGCGGAAGGAACTCCGGTGTATTGGCCTTCACGGCGTCGCGGCGTTTGTCGTATTCGCCGCGGAACAAGATGAACGCGCCTGGCTCTTCCATCTTCTCTTGCATCACATGGGCCACCGTGCCACGAGCCTTGATCACGGCTTGTTCCTTCTCGAGCCCGCCGACTTTAGCCGCCAGGTCTTGAAAAGTCTTGTCAAACGTGCCGAGCCACCATTGATACAGCTCGTTTTTCTCCGCGTCCGTCCGTTGGTCGGCCCCTTTCGTCAAGATGCCGGCAAAGCGGCTGACCTTAGCGAGCGATTCAATCTCGGCGGGGGTGAGCGTGGACTTGTAAATCCGCAAGTCTTGGATGGTAAGCCCGCTGAGGGGTTCGCTGGTGTTTCGCTGGCCGAGTTTGAACGGCACCGTGGTGCGAATGCTGTTTTGCAGCTTGTCCGCTTCGACGTTGGTCTTCTGCGGCTGGCCGTTGTAAAAGACCTTCACGCCGCTGGCTTTGCCTGAGCCGTCATAAGTGACAGTGACGTGTGTCCATTGATTGGCCGGGACTTGCTCCGTGGCAACTACTTTCAGCGCGTCCCCCGGCCAGGTATTCACGATGTGTGTTCCGACGCGGCGGGCCTGCACCCAAAAATCCCAGCCGCGGTAGTCCTTAGTGTTGTCCATGCGGGCGCAGATGGCACCTTGCGAATCGTTCGGCAGGATCTTGATCCAGGCGGAGCAGGAGAACGGCTGCTCCTTCTCAAAGTCGCCCGCACTTGGCAGTTCCAATCCTGTCCCTTGCGTTTGCAGCGATTTTCCGCCGGACGCGCCTGGTTGCCACTTCGCAGATTCGGTGAGTGGCACCGATTGCTCTTGCCCATCGATTAGCACCTTGGTCGTCTTCCCTTCTCCTTCGTCCAGCGCGGCGGAGAGATAGAGGTCTTTCGTCGGCAAGCTTTTCACGAGCGAATCCACACTGGCGGAAGCGAGCCAGCCGTCGTAGTCAGCCTTCGCGGCGGCCTTACGCGCTTCGGAAGCGGCACGAGCATCCGCCAGTTCCTTGTCGATGGCCTCCAGCCGCGGGCGGTCTTCGGCGCGCGGCACCGGCAGAATCGGCGGCGTGTCCTTGATGTTGCCGTCCATGGCCGCCTGCGTGGTGTTATTGAAGAATGCCGCCAGCTCATAGAACTCCTTCTGCTTGAGCGGGTCGAATTTATGGTCGTGGCAAACCGCGCAGCCGGTCGTCAGTCCGAGCCAGACCTGCGACGTAGTTTCCGTCCGGTCGCGGTCGTAGAGGACGAGATATTCTTCGGGAATCGTTCCACCTTCATTGGTCGTGATGTTGCAGCGGTTGAAGCCCGAGGCGATTTGCTGGTCGAGCGTGCGATGGGGAAGCAAGTCTCCCGCAAGTTGCTCGATGGTGAACTGGTCAAACGGCAGATTGCGATTGAGGGCGTTGATCAGCCATTCGCGGTAGGCCCAATTTTCGCGGAAATTATCGAAGTGAATGCCGTTGGTGTCGGCGTAGCGAGCGGCGTCGAGCCAGTAGCGCCCCCGATGTTCTCCCCAATGCTTGGACTGCATCAATTCGTCGATCACCTTCTCGTACGCATTCTCGTCCTTATCGTTCACGAACTTTTCGACCAGCTCATAGGCCGGCGGTAGGCCCGTGATGTCCAGGCTGAGCCGGCGTGCCAGCGTTCGTTTGTCGGCCTCGAGGGCGGGGGAAAGCCCCAGCGCTTCCAGCCGGGCGAGGACGAAGGCATCAATCGGGTTCTTTACCCACGCGGCATTCTTCACTGCGGGAAGCTGCGGCCGCTTGGGAGCGATGAACGACCAGTGGGGCTGATACTCGGCCCCTTCGGCAATCCAGCGGCGGAGCGTTTCCTTCTGGGCGGCAGTCAATTCTTTCTTGGATTCCGGTGGCGGCATCCGCTCGTCGGGGTCCGTGGAATTGATCCGGGAAACGAGCGCACTTTTCTCCGCATTGCCCGGGACAATTGCCGTCGATTCCATCGCCATCTCGCGCTTGTCGAGCCGCAACTCTCCCTTTCGGGCCGCGCTGTCCGGGCCGTGGCAAGCAAAGCAGTTCTCCGCCAAGATCGGGCGGATGTCCCGGTTGTACTGGAGCTTGTCAGCGGCTGAGGCAGCGGCAGACAACGTCAGAATGAACAGGCTGGTCGAAGCAAGTTGGCGCATCATTGGGAAATCTCGGCAAATGGTGATTTATGATTTCGGATTTCGGATTTGGGATTTTGGGTTTGGCAGAATCGCCCGGCTCCAGTATTTCACGCCGCTACGAATGTGGCGAGACATCGCGCGAGCAGCTTCTTTGGCATCGCCGGCGAGCAGGGCCTCGACAATTGCCAAGTGCTCCTCGGCTTCGTCCCCCAGGCGGCGGTAGTCGTTGCGAGCGGTGACATAGGCCCAGGCAACGTCCCGAAACGCCCGGAACAGAATCTTCAGCCGCGACAGTTCGGCAGCGAGAAAGTCATTGCCGCAGCTCGCCGCAATCAGATCGTGCAGGCGGCTATCGACGGCGCGGGCCTCATCAATAAATCGCTGCCTGCCGCGAGCCGAATTCTTCACCAGCCGCCGGAGATTGGCAGCCAATGATTCCAACTCGGCCAGGTCGGTCCGCCCGCAGGCCCGGCGGGTCGCTTCGCATTCCAGGACGCGACGGACCTGGGCAATCTCGCGCACTTCCTTGCTGGTGACCGGACGGACAATGGCACCCCGGTTGGGAAGGAGGTCGATAATCCCGATACCGGCCAGGGAGACCAAGGCCTCGCGAATGGGTGTGTGGCTGACGTTGAACCGCTCTGCCAGCTCTTGCGTCACCAAATGCTGCCCCGCCCGCAATCGACCGTCAAACACATCCGCCAGTAAAGACTCCACGATGGCCTGTCGGCGGAGGCCGTGGTCCCAGCGCTGTATGGTTGAAAGCGGGCTGCGCAGCGATTTGCCGTTAAGAGCGGGCATAAAGAAAAGCTCATTCAGGCAGGACCGCGCTCAGGCCCATCGGGCCCGAGCGAGGCTGATTCTACAGAGGCCATGAGTCATTCTATAGAATCGAGTAGGCCGGGGCAAGCCTCTAAGTGCGGTCAAATCGCCCAAGCGTTCCCATTTCCCGCCGTAGAGATGCCACTCGAAATCTGGTACAATGATGAGGTGGCAGCAATTTCGGGCTGCGAATTTCCTATCCAGCCGCTGCCGCCCCCGTTGCCTGTAAACGCCATGCCTTCCCGCCGGGAAAAGATTGAAGCCCTCCTCGCCCAGGAGCCCGCAGACACCTTTCTTCGCTACGGGCTGGCAATCGAATACGACAATGAGGAGCGGTTTGACGATGCCCTCGCCAGATTTGAAGGGCTCACGCAAGACCGGCCGCCGCACGTGGCTTCGTTCTTTCGTGGGGCTCAACTATTGGCGCGTTTGGAGCGGGTGGCAGAAGCACGTGCCTGGCTGCGGACGGGAATTGAAGAAGCTCGCATGCAGGGGGACGCCCATGCCGCGGGAGAGATGGCGGAACTGCTCGCCAGCCTGGGTTCACTTGGGGAAGTGCGCTGACAGATTTGATCATGGGCCAGGGACCTCGGCCAGACCAAAACACTTTATGTATGCCGAGGACGAACATGGCCAGTAAGAAATCCAGGGCAGCTGTTGCCATCAAGAAGAAGCCGCCGGCCATGAAGGCGAGGATGAAGGCGGCTCCGAAATCTTCGCCAAAGTCGGCAATGGCGACGAAAGCGCGACCCAAAGTCGTCCCCGCTGCTCGCCAGGTCACCAAGCCTCCGGCCAAGAAGGCGTTGACGATCACGGTCGCCAAAAAGTCCGCGGTACCTGCTGCTCCCGTTAAACCGATCGCCCTGTCTCGCGGCGGCTATAGCGTGCATCCCAGCGTCTCGATGATGCAGAAATGGATTGCCGAGCTCAAGCAAAAGACTGGCCGCAATCTTGACGAATGGATTACCTTCGTCAGGACCAGCGGGCCGAGCGATGAAGCCGCTCGTCGTATCTGGCTGAAGGACAAGCATAAACTGTTGCGAACCAACGATGCCTGGTGGATCGCCGAGCGGGCCAACCCAGCCAACGCCAGCCTGGTGGACGATGACCCCAAGGCCTATCTGGCAGCCGCCGCCCGCTATGTGGAAGAGATGTATGCCGGTGGCAAGGGAGCGCTCAAGGTGTTCCATGATCGCCTACTGGAAATCGCTCGCACAATGGGAAGGGACGTCCGCATCTGCCCCTGCAAGACGATTGTCCCCATCTATCGTCGCCACGTCATTGCCCAGATTTTCCCCGCCAGCCGCACGCGGATTGATTTCGGACTGGCCCTGCGCGACACTCCCGCCTCCGGCCGGTTGATCGAAACAGGGGGCTGGGAAAAGAAGGACCGCATCACGCACCGGATTCCGATCAACTCGCTCGCCGAGATCGACAGCGAGGTGGAACGCTGGCTGCGGTTTGCTTATGAACTGGATGCGTAAGGGTGTCTGTTCCGAAGATACGAGGCGCTCAGCACTGATCCCAGCAAGCCCGCCAGGATGCCCAGGCAGATCGGCATAGCTGTCTGCATTCCCTGATGGTCGCGCGACCAGCGGAGCGGCAAGACCTTGTCTCCATGCCGCAATTCGTGGGACTGCCGCTCCTTCTTCAGATGTTCTCCGACGGCGACGACGTCATAGATTTCTCGGTCGACCTGAACCTGGCCGAGACTGGCCAGCGTGAGCAAGCAAACGTCGTCCTTTCCCTCGTGCTTTTCCCGTCGGACTTCTTTGCTCAACACCTTCGTGTCGAGCGTCAGCGGGATCGTGCTCCGGGCGGCAGTGAACCAGGTGTTCACACCCGCCAGCACGGCGGCGAGGGTGAACAGCAGCACGATGGGGATAACTCTACGCCACGGCATAGACACCTCCCGCTCCGAGAAACACGATCCCCACAATCAGGCCGATGTCCATGAGTTGCACCGGTGGCTTTCGCTCATCGGCGAGCAATAGCGACGCGGCGGCGGCAATGACCGCGCCGAGGCTCTGATTGCAGAAGTCCACTTCGTCAAACTTCGCCAGCCGGAAGATGGTGGCTTCGAATACTGCCCCCAGGCCGATGCAGGCGAGGCACAGTGGCACGATGCTCCAAGTGCTCAGCGCGGCAAAGCGATTCTCGGGCACGATTCGCAGCCAGACCATCAGTGCGCCCAAAGTGCCGCCGTAACCGGCCAGAAAGTGTCCCGTGTAGTCGTGCCGATGACCGAGGAAGTATTCGTACACAGCTCCCGCCGCCACCGCGGGCAAGAGGGTGGCGAGCAATAGAGCGGTGCGAGAGGTCATTCCCTCTAGTGGTCCAAGATGAACTCGTTGCTATTCAGCAGCGCCCACCAGATGTCTTCCAGCGCGGCTGCCGGCTTGTCCTGGGCATTGGCCAGGATTTTGGAAATCGCCGAAAGCTCGCGGCCAGTCGGCTTGCGGGACAGGGAGGCGAGGAAGAGGTGCTCGACCTTTTCCGCGAGGGGCATCTCGCTGTGGATCAGGCCGGGAAGAAAGCCCTGCTTGCCGCTGCCGGCGGTCTGGCGGATTAAGTCGCCGTTCATCATTTCCAGCGACTGCCGCACGGAGCCGTTGAAATGGCTCTCTTCCATCGCGTCGTCGGTCCCCATATTGCGGTTGAACTGCGACAGCCAGTCCACGCGGGCCTGGGCCAGCATCTCCGCGTTGTCGCCCGATTTGCTCCGCAAGCTGGCGGCGGCCAGCAGCGAGTTGTAAACCTCTTCGGCCTGCATCTGCCGCGTGTAGTAGTGGCTGAAGAGCGGAGCGGTGCCGGCTTGCGGGCTGTCCGCCAGACTGCCGACGGGGACGATACTGCTGCGGCCGAACGGATCGCTGAGCACGATCCAGCGGATGGCCGCTTTCAAGTCATAGTTGCGGGCCACGAATTCCTGCGACAGCCGGTCGATCAATTCAGGATGCGTGGCCGCGTCGGACTTCCCCATATCGTCGATCGGCTTGGTGAAGCCATAGCCGAAGAAGTGCGACCAGAGGCGATTGACCAAAGCCCGCGGCAGATTGTCGGAGCGGACCACGAGCTTCGCCAGCTCTTCGCGGCGATTCACATCGGACAACAGGCCGCTGGATTCAATCGCCTTGCCATCAATGAATTGCGGCAACGCGACCTTCATCTGTCCGCTCGGCTGCTGGTAATAGACTTCGCCTTCTTTCGTTACCCCTTTGAGATTGTGAAAGTCGCCGTTGACGATACGCGGCCCGGAGGGAGAATTTTCCACCCGCGCCTGCCGGAAAAACGCATTGAGCGACCAGTACTGCTGTTGCGACCAGTCCTGCGAGGGATGCTGGTGGCACTGAGCGCACTGCAATGATTGCCCCAGAAAGACGCGGCAGGTGCGAGCCGTGACCAGCGTGGCATTTTCGTTCAGCCCCGCCAGCACAAAGTTGACCGCCCCGTTGGAATCCTCCGCGCCAGGCTTCGCTGTGCCCGTGGCGGTGAGCAATTCATAAACCAGCTTGTCGTAGGGCTTATTATTGGCGAGCGAATCGCGGAGGTATTTCTCGAAAGCGGCCCGGTCGACCGGCGAACCATCCTGCGACCCGGTGGTGCGTCCGATGAGCACATTCGCCCACACGCCCGCCCAATACTGGGCATACTGCTCCACATAAGTGTCGTCCGTCAGCAGCTTATCGACCAGCTTTTGCCGTTTGTCCTTGGCATTGTCGTTGAGAAACGCCAGCGTCTCTTTTCCCGACGGGATGCGGCCCAGCAAACGCACAAAAACCCGGCGGCACCACTCGCCATCGGCGGCTTGCGGCGCGGGGTTGACGCTGTTTTCCTTCCAGGAGCGATGCAACTCGGCGCTGACAAACGAAGCGACTTCCGCATCGGGGGACGCCTTGATCGCGTAATTGCGCTCGGGAAAACCCGCGGCTGGAGCGGGCCTGGTGGGTGTGACTTCAGGCACGGGAACCGTAACGGCAGGCGAGGAGCTTTTTTCGGGGGACGTGGCCTTGGCAATGAACGGCGACTCCACGGGTGGATTCGCCTTTCCATTTTTTCCCGGTACAGGCGTCGTCTTTTTCGCAATCGCCTTATCGCCATTCACCTTGGGGCCATTCTTGACGACGTTTGGTTGTCGCCATGGGTTGCGAGTGGCGATGACTCCAATCGCCCCCAGCCCGACACCCAGCACGACGACCAGCGAAATCGCCGCCAGCGTTTGCCAGCTTGTCTGCGAAGATTTGCGACATCGCGGAGCGGAGCTGACGGCGAGCTGCGCGTGACCATTCGAAGATGCAGCGGACGCGGACACCGCCGGAACGACGGTGCGGAGCGGAAGGGGCGGAGCGGCGGGCTCGACGTGTCCTGTTACTTCTGGACGCCAGCCGCGGATCGCCAGCGACTGCATGATGCGGGGGGACAAGTCCGGCGGCGTGCGGCCGCCGAGGACTTCCTCCAGCATGGCGTCGAGAATGGGATCGTCGCGGTCAGGGGTCATATTTTGTCGTGGCAACATGCGGCTCGCATGTTTGCCTTCTTGGTCCGTTGTTTTCGATTTGCTGCCGACACGCGAGGCCGCGTGTGGCTACTTCAATTTTCCCTCGATGCAGGCCCGCAGTTGTTGCTTGGCCCGCTGCATCAAGTTCTTGGCTCCATGTTCGGTGATTTCTAGCGCTGCCGCAATCGCTTCCCGCGAGCTGTCCTCGCGAAATCGCAACTCCAGGGCCAGTCTCGCCCGCTGGCTGATTCCTTGCAGGCAGTCCCGCAGGGCATCGACCAGCGCCTCGCCGTTATCATTCCCGGCCCAGTTCGCCCAGGTCCGGTCCAACTCCTCCACATTTTCCACAGCCGTCACCTTGCCCGACCGGCGCTTGGCCGAGATGAACAGGTTGAAAGCCACCTTTCGCAAATAGCCCGAAGTGGCGGCTGGCCCCAGGTCCTGAAACGGCTTTTGCAGGACGTTCAGGAAAGTTTCCTGAGTGAGATCCTCGGCCTGGGCGCTGTCGCAGCCCATGGCGCGCAAATACCGCCAGATGCCAGCCTGATAGGTCTGGATCAGGACGACAGGGTCGATTCCAGTCGCTTCGGCCATACCGCCGCTTTCGTGCTCCAGTCCCTAAAACGCTTGGAACTGGGGATTGTACTCATTAGGCGTAAAGCGTTAGCCCATAAGGAGCTAGCGATTGCCGCCCAAGCTGCTTTTCAGTCTACACCAAGGGCTCGCCCAGGAGGATGGGCCGCCCGTCACGTCCTGGCCGGCATCTCCCGTTGAACACGCTGCTCATGGACTTTCTCCCGAAAATCTATAACCCGGCAACTTATAAGCGGCTTATCCCTGACTTTGATTCACCGATTCATGCAACCATTCTTGATACATTTGTATCTCGGAATTCTGGCGGAAACCCTTGCCCGCAAACCACTTCCGCCCCACCGCCGCGCTCCGTCTTGACCTGAATCACCCGTTTCTTGATTCATGAATCACGCCACCATTCCGGGGGAACTATCCGTGAATTGATAAGTTGTTTATGAGCCACCCGCCAACAATCCCCCGGCCTCGGAATTGCCTATCTTCATCCCTTACCAGCCGATTGTCTTATTATTAAAGAGCCCGCGCTGGAGTCCCGCCTTCAGGCGGTTTGAATCCGAATTCCAACTTCCCTTCCCCCCGCGCAGCCCTCCCAATATACTGTACGTAAGTGTACACACTCCCAGTTGGCACATTCAAGCCCTCGCCCTTCGGAATTCCCAAGAATCCCTTCCACGAGCACCCTCTTCTTACCGTGCGGTCTCAAGCCGTAGCGTGACTTAGGACCGGAGCAGGAATAGGTGTTCGAGGTCAGGGTGGCATGGCCACTGCTTTGAGTGGCCATGTGGAACTGCAAACCACGCCCATTTTTCATGATGGCGACAGTTTTTGATGCGCCGGTCCTCAGGGGGCCGAAGGGGGCGCGGCCGCAGGTTTCGCGGCGGGGATGTTGAAATCGCCACTGAGGGTCACGTCGGGGCGGCGGGTGTGGAACTGCTCCGCGCCGGCGGTGGTGACCTTTGTGCCTTGCAAGTGCAACTCGCGCAGTTTCTTCATGTCGGCCAGCCGCAGGAGTTCGGCGTCGATGCCGGGCCAGTCCTTGAGTTCCAGCCGCTCCAGCGTGGTGTTGGTGCAAAGTTTAGCGAACGCCATGCTGTCGATTTGCGGACTATTAAGGAACAACTCCGTGACCCGAGGAAGCTGTTCCAATCGAGCGACTTGTCCGATTGGAAATGGGGAATAGTACATGGTCAATCGCCGCAACCGAGGAAATGTCTCCAGATGATGTGGCGACCCAGCCGACCAGCCATTGGAATGCACGGCGAGTTGTTCCAAATTCGCTAGTTTTGCGAGGGGAGACAGCCCTGCTCCCACGTCGCCCTGCAGGTCACGTCCGTCAAATTTCTTCAGGGCGGGAAAGAGTGTCGCAATCTCGGGCAGATCCGAGTATTGCACTCGAGTCCCATTCACTTCAATTCCCTTGAGCGGCAGTTTTTTCAATGCGCGCAGGTCTTGGATAGTGACGGGCAAGTAGCCGAGTGCGAGACTTTCGAGGCGCTCGACGCCAGCCAGGAGAAGCACCCCCTTCGCTGTCACGCGAGTCTTAATGAGTGTTAGTGCGCGCAGCCGTGGCAATTCAACAAGCTTCGGCAGTCCTGCGTCCGTCACAGGGGTCCCCTGGAAGTTGATGCTTTCCAGCGACAGTATCTGGGCCAAAGCCGCAGCGCCCTCATCGGTGATTTCCGGGCAATGGATGAGGCTCACTTGATTCAGGCGTGTCAGGGACTGCATCCGAACGAGATCCGCGTCGGCAACTCGCGGATTCTGGTCGAAAGCGACTTGTCGCACTTGGAATGGCTGAGAGGGAAGCGGAAGCACTGCGACACGGCGAAAGGATGGGTTTCCGACTTCATGCACGTAGATGGTCCCGCCGATTGACAGCAACCATTCGGCAACGGCTCGCTCCTTAACGTAGTCCGGTGTTTTTGCTGGTTCTTTGGCGACAGCCAGGCCGGTTACCCACTTGGCTCCGACGATCTTGCCGTGGTGGTTGTTGCCGGAGGAGTCCTTGAGCACCTCGCCCGTGCCTTCGTCGAAGTGGTACAGCGTCAGCGTATCTTCGTCGGTCTCCAAGCGGGTCTTCGGCGTGAAGTCCTTGTCGTAGCGAGCGACCTTGGAGATGCGAACTTCGTCGATGAGGCCGTGGAAGAAACTCGTCATGCGAAGCTGCTGATTCCCCAGGTCGCGGTACTCAGCACCCAGATACGTCAAACCAAAGTCCCCGCGTTCACTAGACAATGAGAACTCTTCGTCGGGGACGCGGCGGGCCATGCCATCGGTCCAGGTGAAGAGTCCTTTCTTGGGATCTTTACCACCGACAAAAAAATGAATGGTCTTGCCGTCGTAGACACCTGCAATGTGGACCGCCTGCTCGACTGGTGAATGCTCAAACGAGTAACGGTTGCTGTGTGGTGAGTCGTAGGCCATGAAATTCCACTGACTGTCTTCCCCTGGCACTTGCGCCAGAAAAAGCGGGAACATGCGTACGACGTAACGGGTTACGGTCGTAGGCGACTTCGCAGAGACAAACGCCTCGATCGTGATCGGCTGGTGCGGGTTGGCCTTCAGCAGTTCGTCGAACTTGAGCGTTGGTATCTCCACGTAGCTCGTCTTGCCGTCGAATTCGAGAGCGAAGTCGGTTGGAAGAGCCTGGTTCACCGCGCCGGCGATGGGGGACTTGGCGGGGAGCTTGGCCTGACCGATGAGCTTGTCCCCTTGCTTCACGTCGATCTGTCCGGCCAAAAGTTCCACATGGACCGTGACCTTGTCCCCCTTCTTCAAGACCAGTTTGTTGGTCTCGAACGTAAAATCCCCGCGCCGAACGATGAGCGTTTTGTCGCCAGGGGAGAGTTTCACGTCTTTTCCCTGGTCCGCCTGCTTGAGGACGATG
>SXOA01000145.1 GCA_005778405.1 Planctomycetaceae bacterium | reverse complement strand
TCAAGACTGCTGCCTTAAACCACTCGGCCACCCATCCCTACGCGAAAACACAGTTTGCTTTCCGTCTTACCGCAACTGGCAGTGCCGGCATTTCGCTTTGGATTCTTCCGGCCCGGAAAGCGAAAGCAGATGCAACGTGCCATTCTAGGTCCAAATTCAAATCGAATAAACCCCGCACCAACGGTCCAAACGTCGGCCAAAAGGAGAGTGATGACCGGGCCAGTAAAGGTTCGGGGTCAAACCGAGTTTCCTGATGAGAACCGCCTGTGGTTGGCCCATTCTATGGGCCGGTCAAGATACTCGCATTCTCGCGGATTGCTTCCAGCGGCAGGCTCATCTTGAGCAGCAAGCACAAGAGCGAGAGCATGACAGCGGAGCCCGTGGCGATGATAAAGGCCTGTTGCACGCTTGTCCGTTTGGCATAGGCACCGATGAGAATCGGGATCGCCGTCCAGCCGATGCCGCCGATGCAAAAGAAGATGCCGACGGCGCGGCCCTGGAGTTCGGGGAGCACATGGTTGAACAGAATGGCGATTAGCGTGGGGAAGATGGGGCCCAGGATGCAGCCGGCGAGAATGACCATGGTGCACGTCAACCAGGCGGAGCGGCTGAAAACGATGCCCTGGGTGAAGACAATGCAAAGAGCGGCCATGCCGATCACGAGCGTGGTGTCCCAGCCTTTGGGAAGAGTCAGTGCGGCAATCAGCCGCGAAGCCATGAAGGTGAGCCAGAAGATCGAGAGGAGCGTCGAGGCGGTCCCTTCCTTCACCCCCTTGTCCGTAATCAGCGTGGTTGCCCAGGCGGCCACGGCGGCTTCAATCGGCACATGGAAAAAGAAGGCCAGGCAGCAGAGCCAGACGATAGGATCGGAGAGCAAAGTGACGAGGCCGCCGGCGACGGTTTTGGTGCTCTCGGGGTTAAGTTGCTTCGCGCTCCAGTCCACTCCGAAACCCAGGAGCACAGGCACGATGGCGAAGCTTGCCAGGATGAGCAGCGTCGTCGACAGTTGCAGCTTGCGAACCAGCACCACCACCAGCATGGGAGTCAGAAAGGCCCCCATGCCGAACACAAAATCCCCCATGTTCATCGCATAGCTCGTCGGCGTTGTGGTGTCCCCCGGCGCGATGAAAGCCGGCGGCGAAGTCACGTTGAGCACATTCACGAGCGCCGACCAGCCGGTCCCAAGAAGCAGTACGGCCACCAGCGCCAGCGGATAACTCTTCAGCCGGGCCAGCAGCACCATCGCCACAATCAAGAGCGCGAAACCGCCGGCGAGCACTGCTTGCTTTCCCGCTGCATCCACCAGGAAGCCGAATACCAAAACCATCGGTATCAGCGTGAATCCAAACACGCTGACGAGTCCTCCCACACGCGCCTCGTCAATCTCTAGTTTCTTGGCGAGCGGCACTTTCACGCTTCCCAAGAGCGCGTGGCACATTCCGGCCACTGCCAAGGCGGCGACCTGCATGGAGGTGAGCATCGGATCCATCAAGTGCTCTCCTCAAGAACAAATAGGCGAGAAGGCGCGGGCGATTAGACTCCCAACGACGAAAGAAGTGGAGCGGAAGGGGATCGAACCCTCAACCTCCTCATTGCGAACGAGGTGCTCTCCCAATTGAGCTACCGCCCCTTTCTTATGGCCAGCCGCCATCATAGCAGCGCCTCGATAAAGGGTGAAGTCCTGCACCAATCCCGCTTCCCAATCCCCCAACCCCTTGCCCACAGCCCACTTCTTTCGATTACGATACTTAATTGGTAACGGTATATCTCCTTCAGTCCTGGACCACTTATTATGCATTTCCGGGAGTATCTCATGTCCAGTCGCAGCCGCCGTCAGTTTCTTCAGGACTCCATGCTCGCCACGGCCGCCACGGTGGCGGCCAGCTCCTCGGGCAGGATTTTTGCCGAGGAGGAGCCCAAGAGTAAGAGCCCCAACGAGCGGCTGAACGTCTGTGTCATGGGAGTCAACGGCCGCGGCGGCAGCCACATCGGGGCATTCGCCGAGCGTGAAGGGAACAACACGGTCATCACCCATATTTGCGACGTGGACCGATCCATCGGCGGCAGCAAAGCGGTCGAAATTGGCAAGCGTCAGAAGATCGTGCCGAACTGGGAGCCGGATATTCGCCGCGTGCTGGACGACAAATCGGTGGACATCATCAGTATCGCCACGCCCAATCATTGGCATTCGCTGGCCGCGATTTGGGCCATGCAGGCCGGCAAAGACGTCTACGTCGAGAAGCCCGTCAGCCACAACGTCAGCGAAGGCCGCCGCGCGGTGCAGATTGCCCGCAAGCACGGCAAGATCTGCCAGACGGGTACGCAGTGCCGCAGCAACCCCGGCATGAAAGCCGCCATCGACTACGTAAAGGCTGGCAAAATCGGCGAGCTCAAGGTCGCCCGCGGATTGTGCTACAAACGCCGCAAGGAAATCGGACCCAAAGGCGTCTACCAGGTTCCAGCCGGCATCGACTACGACCTGTGGTGCGGCCCGGCTCCCAAGGGTACTCTCACCCGCCCCAAGTTCCATTACGACTGGCACTGGCAGTGGGATTTCGGCAACGGCGACCTGGGGAACCAGGGGATTCACCAGATGGACATCGCCCGCTGGGGTTTGGGTGTCGATGAATTGAGCAAGTCCGTCTTCAGTTACGGCGGTCGGCTGGGCTATGAAGATGCGGGGGAGACTGCCAACACGCAGGTCATCGTCCATGACTACGGCACGAAGTCGCTGGTCTTCGAGGTCCGCGGGTTGGAAACAGCGAATTATAGAGGTGCCGGCGTTGGCGTGATCTTCGAAGGGACCGAAGGGTACGTCGTGATGTCGAGCTACGACACAGGCGTCGCTTTCGACAAGGACGGCAAGGAAGTCAGCAGATTCGCCGGCGGCGGCGACCATTTCAGCAACTTCCTCTCTGCCGTCCGCAGCCGCAAACATACGGACTTGAATGCGGACATTCTGGAAGGACACCTATCGAGTGCTCTTTGTCACCTGGGCAACATCTCTTATCGCATGGGTGCCAGGATTGCCGCCGGCGACGCTTGGAAGACAATCGAAAACTCGAAGTCCACGGATAACGCCAAGGACACTTTCGAGCGGACGATGGCCCACCTCAAGGACAACGGCCTGGATGCCGCGGGGGTCCAGTTGCAAGTCGGCCCCATCCTCGCTTTCGACCCCAAGACCGAACAGTTCACCGGCGAGCAAAAGGAAACCGCCAACCCCATGCTCACGCGGCAGTACCGTGCGCCGTACGTGGTGCCGGGAGCGGATGCGGTTTAGCGTAGCCACACGCGGCCCGCGTGTCGGCTTGCCTTGCGGTTCACTTAGCGCTCCCAAAAGAGCTGACAGGCGAGCCGCCTGTCGCTACGGGAGAATGCAGACCACCTCATTCTGCAACTCCCCGCCCGTGACATGCACGGTTCGGTCGGCACCGATGAACACATTCACCTCGCTCCGCACTCCGAATTCCGGCAGATAGATGCCGGGCTCGATGGAGAAGCAGGTTCGCGGCAGGACGAGGCGTTCCTCGTGTGTTTCCAGGTTGTCCATGTTGGCTCCGTTGCCGTGCGTTTCCTGGCCAATGTTGTGGCCAGTGCGATGGCAGAATTGCTCGCCGTAGCCTGCCTCCTGAATGACATCGCGCGTCGCCTGGTCCACTTCCCATCCCCGCAGCGGCGTACTCGAGGCGAATGCCGCTTTCACCTTGGCAATGGCGGCATCGCGAGCTGCGGCCACGATCTTGAAAATCTCCTGATGCCTGGCCGGAACTGAGTTGCCAATGAATCCGACGCGAGTCAGATCGCTATAGACCGCTCGCGGCTTCGCCAGCTTGGCCCAGAGGTCAATCAGCACGAAGTCTCCTGCCTTCATCGCGGTGTCAGTGGCCGGCGTCGTTTCATAATGCGGATCGCCACTGTGCTCGTTGACGCCGACAATCGGCGGGTGATACGTCGTCATGCCGTGTTTTTCAAAGTGGGCCATGATGACGGCTTGGACATCGCTCTCCCGCACGGAGCCGGCGGTGCGGACCTGCTGAGCGATGAAGTCCCAAGCGGCGGCGTAAGCGGAGTCGGTGTGTCTGGCGGCCTCCATGTGCATTTGCCATTGCTGGTCGTCCCAGGTCGCTTCGAACATCTGGATGAGGTCGCCGGACGAAACAATGTTTGCCCCGAACGAGCGCACTAGCTCGATGACTCCCGCATCGACGCGGCTGACGTAGGGATTGCCGTTTCGAGGAGAGTATTCCATCGCCACTTGCTTCGCGGAGCCAAGCAGTTTCTGCACTCCTTCTTCCAATTCCTGCCAGCGGAGATAGACCGTCTTCTCTCCCGGCAGATGGTCGAGCGCCCCGCTTTCAATCCGGTGCACCAGCTTCCGCGGCTCCCCGCTCGCAGGGATACAGTAGAACCACCGCCGCGAACCGGCCGGGCCATCAGAAAAGTCCAGCACTCGCCGGGCCAGCACATTGCTGCCGCGGAAGTCGTAGAGCAGCCAGGCATCGAGCTTGGATTCGCGAAGGGCGGTTTGGATGGCGGAGAGGTTGAACATGGGGGGAATAATGAGTGGTGAGTGGTGAGTTGAAAAGACAGTCTATCGTTGGCGATGCCTCATGTGTTTTCTAGCTGCCGCACCGCTTCGTACATCGCGACCGCCGCGGCATTGGAAAGGTTCAGGCTCCGCACCTGCGGGCGAATGGGAATCCTCAGCGTTTGTTCGGGATGTGCCGCCAAAATCTCTGCCGGCAGGCCCCGAGTTTCGCAGCCGAAGATGAGGGCGTCCCCGCGTTGGAAACGAGCATCGGTGTATTCGTGCTGGGCGGTTTTGGTGAAGAACCAGGCCCGTTTTTCCAGGAATGTCTCTCCCAGCTTCTGCGTCAGTTCCTGCCAGTCTTCTACCGTTTCCCAATCCAGGTGCGGCCAATAATCCAACCCCGCCCGCCGCAGCCGCTTCTCCGTGATTTCAAACCCCAGCGGCTTCACCAGCCAAAGCTTGGCACCAATGGCCACGCAGCTTCGAGCCACATTGCCGGTATTGGGAGGAATCTCCGGCTGGTGGAGGACGATGTGCAGGATCGGGTCATACTTGGGCGTGGCGGACATGCTTTGGGGATAGCGTGCGGGAAGCGAGTCGTCAACAATGGCGAAAGGCCAGGAGGATACGATATGTCGACTGCGGCTGCCATTGTTCATTGCCCCGAATGTGGCGCGCCGGCAAAAACCGGCGACAAGCAATGCTGGATGTGCTATCGGCTGTTGGAATGGAGCGGCGGCGCAGTCCAAGTTTCCGCCGCCAGCCCGTTTGCCGAGCGGCCCATGCAACCGCCGCGAACCTACTACAAGGCCAATCCCTGGGCCATCGTCGGAATCGTGCTGGCGGCACTCGCGATGGTGCCCGCGGCCTGTATTGCTTTCTTTGTCACCTGCCTGGTAACAATCTCCGCCAATCCGCGAGCTGGAGACGAGGTTCTGCCCGTGAGTGCCGGCGCGGGATTCATCGTGCTGGTCGGATTCTGCGTTCTCATCGGAATGCTGGGAACGCGCGTCTCCCGCAAAGTGCAGCTTTAGTTTTGGCCTGGTCTTTTTACCCAACGGGAACAAGAAAGGTTGACCATGACCCCGCAAACCTCCCGCCGCGAGTTTCTCGGTACATCCTCGGCTGCCGCGATTGGACTGGCGGCACTCACGTTTCCCAAAAACAGTGCCCATGCCGCCGGCGAAGAACCGACGCTCAAAGTCGGCCTCATCGGCTGCGGGGCAAGGGGGACAGATGCGGCCAGGCAGGCGCTGCGGGCGGATAAGAACGTCAAGCTCTGGGCGATGGCGGATGCTTTCTCCGACCGTCTGGAGGTCAGCCGTAACAGCCTCGGCAAGATCGAGGACGTGGCCACCAAGATCGACGTTCCGCCGGAACGCCGGTTCGTCGGCTTCAATGCCTATCAAGACGTCATCGCTTGCTGCGACGTTGTCCTGCTCACCACGCCGCCGCAGTTCCGGCCGTTGCATCTGCAAGCGGCCGTTGACGCCGGCAAGCACGTCTTCGCCGAGAAGCCGTGCGCCGTGGATGCTCCCGGCGTTCGCAAAGTCCTGCAAATCTGCAAAGAAGCCGAGCAGAAAAAACTCTCCATCGTCTCCGGCCTCTGTCTCCGCTACGACTACGGCTTTCAGGAGATTGTGAAACGAGTTCACGATGGCGAAATCGGCAAGGTCCACACGCTCCAAGCCAATGACTATCGCGGTGGCATTTGGGTCAAGCCGCGGCTGCCGGAGTGGACGGACATGACGTGGCAGATGCGGAACTGGTACTACTTCACCTGGCTCTCGGGCGACTTCAACGTCGAGCAGCACGTCCACTTTCTGGACGTCTGTGCCTGGGTGATGGGGAACCAATATCCTGTGCGGGCGGTCGGCCTCGGCGGGCGTCAGGTCCGGACGGAGCCGGAGTACGGTCACATCTACGACCATTTCTCAATCGTCTACGAATTTGCGGATGGAGCCAAATTCTTCAGCAACTGCCGCCAGCAGCAAGGATGCGTCAGCGACATGTCCGCCCACGTCGCGGGGAGCAAGGGTGTGGCCCACATCAGCGAAAAGAACAAGGGTCTCGTCATGAAGACCGACGCCGGCGACTGGGTCTACAGCGGCAAGGAAAACCAGATGTACCAGACCGAGCACGACGAGCTGTTCGCGAGCATCCGCCAGGGCAAGCCGATCAACAACGGCCCGTACATGGCCAACAGCACTCTTCTCGCCATCATGGGGCGCATGGCCGCCTACACCGGCCAGGCCATCACTTGGGAAATGGCAATGAATAGCCAGGAAGACCTTACGCCCCCCAAATACGACTGGGACGTGCCGCTCGCTGTGCCGCCGGTGGCCAGGCCGGGGGTGACGAAGTTTGTGTAGTTGTGGGTCGTGCCGCTATGAAATTCTCCATCCGCGATTTGCTATTAATAACAGCTGCTGTCGCGCTAGCGGTTGGATGGTGGATCGATCGAAGTCGGCAAGCGGCGGAGATTGAGCGACTCAATAAGACAATTGCTTTTTCCAAGCCTGTCTTGGCGCCGGGATCGAAGGAAGCAATGGCGGCATTCATCAGCGAGGTCGAGAATGGCAATTTTTCCGACTTGGCGGCAGCGAC
This sequence comes from Planctomycetaceae bacterium, assembly GCA_005778405.1. Classification (GTDB taxonomy): domain Bacteria; phylum Planctomycetota; class Planctomycetia; order Pirellulales; family Pirellulaceae; genus SXOA01. The sequence goes on along the minus strand of SXOA01000145.1, from coordinate 6,949 downwards.
CAAACTCTGCTTTGTCCCGGGAACCCTGGCGGCCCCCTACATGCCGCTGTTTGCCAAAGCGGACAAGACCTGCGCTCCCGACAATCCTCAGATTCCGGCTGGCGTCCAATTTGAATTCTGGTGTCAGAGCTTTGACGCCAAGCAATTCAAAGGGAGTTTTGTACGCGTCGTCGCCACTGGGAACCCTCTAAGGATTGTGGACGCAGAAGTGGTGATTATCTCTCCTCCGGAAGATGCCGCTCCGTAACTCGCAAGGCCTGCGGTTGCGGAAACGTAAAATCAATTCTCTGGCGACCAATCCAGCTCGCCGAACAACAGCCGCAGCTCTAACGAGAAACCGGGCAGGAAATCGCCGCCATCGACGGTGTCCGATTCGCGAAGCAAGCGGCGACTTTCGGGAGAGTCGTAGACCTCCAGAGTCCGCTTCCGGGGATCGATGCACCAGACCAGCAAGCAACCGGCCGCAAAATACTCCGCACGTTTGCGCTGCATCTCGCGCTTGGTGTTGCTCGGGCTCAGGACTTCAATCGCCAGATCGGGGGCAATCTTGGGAACCGCCTCCTTGGGAATTCCCCGTGGCAGGCGGGCGGCGGCGATGAAAGCCACGTCGGGAAGACGCACCAGCGAGACCCCCAGCCGTAGCATGGTGTCTCCCCCGGTAACGAGCCCCAGCTTGTGTTTGGCAACGAAAGTACCCAGGACGCGAATCAGGTAGGCCGACAACAACCCCTCTTGAAAACCCATGGCCTTCTCCACGAGAGTCCCTTCCACCAGTTCGTACAGGCTATCCTTCCGCTCATTCAGGGCAATCAGATCCTTCACTGTCGCGTGCCCTGCGGCAGGACAGGTGCGCACCCGCACCGGCGCGATATCCCCCAATTGATAAAGCAGATCCTGCATGTTTGCCGGAGGCAAAGCGACAGGAACCACATCCGGAGTTGCATTCGAAATCGCCGTCGTTGACATGAAATGAAATCCTCCAGAAGCACTTTCGCTACCCTTCAGCCTACCCGAAACCACAGCCGAACGCAAAATCACTTCGTCGCCGCGACGATCGTGTAGTTCTTTCCCGGACGCGGCTCGACATGGGAGAACCATTGGGGGAGCCGCTCGGTGTACCAGCCGGGGGTTTTGGTGACGAACAGGGCTAGGCCGCCGGGAACGAGGGTGCGGGAGGCGGTGCGGGCGAAGTGCTCTGCGATGCGGAAGTTGGAGAAGTAGGGGGCGTTGGCGAGCACCAAGTTGTAAGAGTCGTCAGCCAGGTGAGAGCCGTCACAGTCGAGGATGTTTGTCAGGTTCTTGACTTCGTTCTTGGAGGCAGCCCAGGCTGTTGCTTCGATAGCGCGCGGGTTGGAATCGACGGCATGGACGGTCACATTATCCGCTCGCAACGCGGCGGCCACGGCGACGGCTCCGCTGCCACAGCCGAGGTCGAGGACTTTCATGCCGGGCTCGATTTGCATCTCGTTGATCAGGGCGCGGGCTCCGCCATCCAGCCGGCGATGGCTGAAGACGCCAGGGCGGGTGCGAAGCTGGATGAGCCGCTTGCCGTCGCGGAATGGGAACTCGCAGGCGAAGTTTTTGAGCTTGCGGAGGGGCTCGGTTTTTGTTGCGAGGTAGAGAACGCCCGCGGAACCTGGGCGGCGAGTGACCTTTGCAAACAGTTTGCGCAGCTCGTCGTGCAGGAAAGAGTCCTCCGGATTGTCCGTGGCAACGGCCATCCGCCCGCCGATTTCCAACCGCTCATGGGCTTGCTGGATCAGGTCGCGGACCAGCTCGCCGTCACCTTGCATGCTAAACGATAGTGCGGCGAGGTCGAACGGACCGGCGGAAAAATCTGCTTCGCAGACAAGATTAAAATTCGTCGCCACTTCGCCGGCCACGATGCGGCACTGCTGCCTGTGATACAGGTCCAAAAAGTGGCAGCTTACGTGCTGGGCTTCTGCCGCGGCTGCGAAGGCAAACTGCGCGCGGCCAACCGTGTTGCAAAGCACCCGCTTTCCGGCGACAGAGGGAATCAGCTCCAGCAGCAGTTCTTCTTGCGGCCGGGCCGGGACGGCGGAGAGAAACGGATTCATGGCCGCTCCGCCATATCGACATAGAGGTAGCTGCCGCCGGTCGACGACGCCAGGGTCTGCAAAAAGCTCGGCTCACCTCCACGAGGTCCGGAACCGAAATGCAGGCAATGAATGGTCGTCCCCTTGGCCGAGGCACGGATGGTTTTGAGCTGGCCGGAATTGAGCATCGGATCGCCGCCGTCGGTCAGGAGAAAGATCGCATCCGGCTTGAGCTTGAGAGCCGCGAAGATGCCGACCTCGTGTTCGGTCGCGCCAAAGGCAGGGAGACTCTTCACGAAGTCAATCAGTTGCTGTTTGTTTCCCGCGGTCGCCGGCAGCAATTCGCGCCCAGTAAGGTAGAGGGGTTTCTGGTTGTAAGCAATTACCTGGAACTTGTGGGTCTCTTCCAAGTTGGCAACGGAAGTGGCCAGCTCTTTGGCTGCCGCTTCGATGGCACCCAGGCCGTCTCCCCCCATACTTTGCGAACGGTCGATGAGGAACACAAACGACCGGCCCACTGCTTCGCCGGACCCGAACAGCGAGACCTTGGCCTCCGGTCCCGTGGGGCCTGCGGTTCTTGGACGGGCCGCGTCTTCTGCCAGGATCGCCGCCTTGTCGGCCGCGGTCAGACGCGAAATCGACTTTCCACTGCCACCAGTTGATTGCGGTTTCAGAACAATGGTCTCGCCGCTGGGGGCCAATCGCCCCGGCAATTCCGGCAGCCGAGCGAGAGCCGAAGGAGGAGGGGAATCCGCGGTTGGCAGTGAGACTGAGAGCTCAGACGAGTTTGCATCTGCAGATGCCGCAGCGGAGTCCGTTTCTGGGGGCCGCTTCTCATCCGGCGTAAAATAGTCAGTCTTCGCACTTGCCGTCGTCCGCGCAAGGACGATGGATGCCGGGTGAGACGCTTCCTCACCACTTGGGGGCAACTGCGATCCGCGGACCAGCAAGCTCCCCACCAGCACAGCCGCGAGATGCAAGGTAAGAGACAATAGCCAGGCCGGAATTCGCCGCCGTAATAGCAGTTCGGAAGAAAGTGCCCCCGGAAGGGAGGCGGCAGCGAAAGACATGAGGGGAATCTCCACCGCTCATTATCCGCTCGGCGGCAGCAAGGCACAAGCCGCGATTCCTTTCGTAGCCACACGCGGCCTCGCGTGCTGGCTTCGGCACGGCCAAGGCCGACACGCGGGCCGCATGTCGCCACGACTCAGCACCTTGGCAAAGTCTTCCCAAACGCTCCAAGTCAATAGCGCCCGAAAAAAATCTTTAGCTGGGGACAATCTTTTTTGGGGTCTCGACTTGCCAGTTTTTGCGGCGGCGCATTAGGATGCAAGGGTTGCCTCATTCTGGTGGAAGCGTTCCAACTTCCGCCCGTCATTCCTCGCTCCCACCGGTTCTTTATGATTCATTACAGTTGCGACCGCTGTCGATGCAAGCTGGCCTCGGATGACTTGCGGTATGTGGTGAAGATTGAAATTCAGGCTGCGATGGATCCCGCCTGTGAGCAGGAGCCCGACGAAGATCGGGACCATCTTGTCGAAATCGAAGGTATTCTGGACAGCACGGCGGACGAGTGCGAGGACGAGATCGGCGAAGACATTTATCAGCGCCGCCGCTTCGATCTTTGCCCGCAGTGCTATCGCAAGTTCGTAGGGAACCCGCTGGGACGAGAGGCCAAACCGGCTTTGGGTTTCAGCAAGAACTAAAGCAGTCGGGCTTTCGAATCGGGGAGTCGTTCTCTGGCTGCTGGAGCGCGCTCTATGCGACGTTTCCGCCGTTATCCACCGTGGTCCATCTGGCTTTGCGCTTTCATCTGCGCGGCAATCGCCTCGCGCTACTGCTGGAATCGCGGCAGTCATGCGGCTCCCCATGCGGCCGGGGGAAGTTCTCTAAGGGGCAGTCTGGTGGTGGGAGAACTCGAAGTCGTTCGCGTGGAGCGATCCGACCTGCTGATCGTCCGCCAGCGGGTGCCGATTGTGGGAATGGACTCACTTCAGCCTCTCGAAGCGCCGCTGCAACTCCTGGGAGTCAAATCGTCGGACTTGGCGGACGAAGGGACACAGTTCACCAGCGACTTTCTCATCACCGGAAGGGCGTCGCTGGACCTCGACCGCCGCCGACTCGACAGCTCGGGTCATTTCCTGGGCTACGTTTTTGTCGATGGCCGGCTATTGAACGAAGAGCTTATTCGCACCGGCTTCGCCCAGGCGGACCTCTATCCCGGCGACAATCAGACCATGCATCGCAACTTTGTGAAGGCTGAGAAAGAAGCGAAACGAGCCAGCCGTGGAATGTGGGCAAAAGCGACGAAGTCCAATCAATGAACCACCTGGCCAGCAGGGCGTCAGGCGTAGTCCAGTCCCGTCTCTTTCTTGATTCGCGGCAGGTAGTTTCCCAAAAGACCGCCAATGACGTCCCAGCGATCGGTGCGGCGGACCTCAATATCGCCCTGCTCATTGATGCGAACGAAAGAATCGCTGTGCACTCCAGCACTTGCCAGGTCGTCCACATGCAGCTCGTCTTCCTGGACGATTTCCCGCAGGGTCTGGCCGGTCATCTCGATGAATCTCATGTCCTCTGCCTTCTCCGGCCACCATGCAGGGCCACTATCGACGCGGAGACGACGGCATGTCATCTGCGCGACGGGAACGTGCACGGTGCCTCACGCGGAGCCGGCCTCCCCAGTTTTCACTCGGCTGCTCGTTGCCGACAGAATAATCCAGCAACTCCAAAGTGGTGCGGCGCAGGGTCTTGTTTTCGGCATTCTGCTCCTGCGAGGAGTGGGCGACTTCGCCACCGGGAATGTCATCGCAAGTTGTTTCGAGCGTCGTCGTCGTCCGGTCCCCCTGCTTTTCAATCTTGCGAATGAATGCGGCGTTGCGGCGATCCGCCAGCACCCGGACAGGGGCGAGGGCCACGACTTCGACAATGGTGGTCGCTTTGGCTCCATCCGTCGTACCGGTCGCGGTTTCTTCCTTGCGTAGTACGTAAGGCGAAATCGTGGGATTCACGCAAATCGTCCCTTCGTATTTTGTTCCCATGCTTTCAAAAGAAACCTGCCGGACCTGGCACGGAATCTTGTGGCCGTTGACTTCGACCTGCGCATCGCCGGTCTTCTTGGCAGAGACTGTTTCCCCACCACCATTGCCACTGTAACCCAGGACTCTGGTCTGCGGCTTGCCGACGAAGCGCTTACCGGACAATTCGGTCGTAACCTCGAAGCGGAGCGTAAAGGAGGTAGCGCTGGCTGCTTCCAGCGTGGTCTTGGTTTCATGAATGCTGGTACTGATGACATTTCCCAGCGGATCCAGGTTTTCGGTGATCACCCGGGTCAGTTTCCAAGACCCTACGGGGAATCGCCCCCAAGGATGGTGCTCGGCCGGCACCCCAACTTCCTGCGCAGGAGCGCTGGCTGACGCGAACAGCGCGCAGCTCACGAAGGCCAAATTGCGGAGATAAACGGACATAAGCATTAGCCGGTGGATTCTCCGTTTGTACGGGAACGGCGGGCCATGAGCATCGAACTCTGCTGAATGTACCCGAGTTTCCAAGGCAAATCGACGCATGGACCGGCCCGAAAGGAGGGGTCTCGATCGAAAAGTTGCCTTCGGAGAACGGTTTATGGCGGTTTTGACGGCTATTTCGCTTGGGGAAGAAATGCCATTTCGTGGTGCGACGCTTGCCGATTCACCGTAAACATCTTATTTTTCCCTAACGGTAGATTATTCCCAAACTGCTTGGATTACGTGCTAACATTGGTATGTTTTGGGGGATTACCGAACAAAGTTCCGCCTCCGCGGATCAACGATAACCCGTACTCGTACAAGGGGAAGTGCCAAATGGCTCGTTTCAAGGTTTCCAGTTTGTTCCTGCAAGCAGTCGCCGGCCTGGCGGTTGCCGGCATGACGGCCAACGCCAACGCTGGTTGGTGGCACCATGGCTCCTCCGGCGGATCGTCGGGTGGCTCGTCTGGCAGCTGGGGTTCCAGTGGCGGCTCTTCGGGCGGCCATGCCTGGGGCAGCAGCGGCGGATCCAGCGGACATTCCCGCAGTTGGGGTTCCAGTGGCGGCTCTTCGGGTGGAAAAGCCTGGGGTAGCAGCGGCGGATCCAGCGGAGGGCTCTTCCGCCACCATCGCCACCACGGCTCCTCCGGCGGCTGGGGAAGCAGTGGCGGCTCAAGCGGACATTACTACGGTGGCAGCAGTGGCGGATCGTCCGGCGGCACCATGTATTATGCTCCGGTCGAAAGCGGCAAACCGGCTGCCGACACTCCGGCGGACCCCTCCACACCGGCTCCGGCCCCGCCGGCTTCCGGTGATGCTCCTGCTAAGGAAACCTCGCTCCGCAGCGTCGACGGCATGCTCGCCGTGGAAGTCCCCACGGACGCGAAAATCTTTGTGAATGGCCAGGAAACCTCGAGCACGGGCGACATCCGCCAGTACATCTCGCGGAATCTTCAGCCAGGCTACAACTACAGCTATGAAGTCCGTGCGGAAATCATTCGCGACGGCAAAAAGGTGGACGAAGTGAAGACGGTCGACCTCAAAGCGGGTGAAGTTGCCAAGGTTGCTTTCAACCTGGCACCCACCACCAAGGTGGAGACCTCGCTGACCGTCCGCGTTCCCGCCAATGCCAAGGTCTACCTGGCCGGCAACCCAACCAAGGCCACCGGCGAAACCCGCGTCTTCCGCACCACCAGCCTCTCCAGTGGTAAGAGCTGGAGCGACTACACCATCAAGGTGGAATTCGAACAGGATGGCAAGACCGTCACCCGCGAAGAGACGATTACTCTCGGAGCTGGCGAGACCAAGGAATTGAGTTTTGACTTCGACTCGGAAAAGGTTGCCGACGCCCGGTAACTCTCCTCCCTCTCCCTCTGGGAGAGGGCCGGG
>SXOA01000144.1 GCA_005778405.1 Planctomycetaceae bacterium | reverse complement strand
CATGATGAAGTCGTGCACGGCAAAAAGGCCCTGCTTGATCAGATGCCCGGCGATATGTGGCAGAAGTTCGCCAACCTGCGGCTGCTCTATTCGAACATGAGGACGCAACCCGGCAAGAAGCTCCTCTTCATGGGGGGCGAGTTCGGCCAGTGGAACGAATGGAACGCCGACGCCGAATTGCAGTGGGACCTGCTGCAGTGGGAAACCCACGGCGGCATCAAGCAGATGGTCAGCGACCTCAACGCTCTGGTGAAGAACGAGCCCGCCCTGCACGAAATCGACTTCGGCCCCGAAGGGTTCGAGTGGATCGACTGCCACAGCCGCGGCGACAGTGTGCTGGCCTACATCCGCAAGGGGAAGAACCCCGGCGACTTCCTGATCGTCGCCTGCAACTTCACCCCGGTCGTTCGGGAGAAGCACGTCGTCGGCGTCCCCCGCGGCGGCTGGTACAAGGAGGTCTTCAACAGCGACAGCAAGTTCTACGGCGGCTCCAACGTCGGCAACTTCCCCGGCATCCAAGCCGAAGAACCCGGCTGGCACATGCGGCCCTACAAGCTGACGATCAAGCTCCCGCCCCTGGGCATCGTGGTCTTCAAGCCAGAATAGTGGGGTAGGCTTCCAGCCTGCCCAGCAAAGTAGTCCGCTCACTCCGTGAGCGGACATGCTGATCTTCATTGTTCGGCGGGAGGAACACCCATGGAAGTGCCTGCTGACAAGAAGCCGCCAAGTTTCTGCGCTCTCAAACCCCTCGGAGGGAGGCAAACTCCAGCGGCTGAGCGCTAACTTGACCGGCAAATCTTCGACTTACGCCAGTAGCTCGCTCCGCACGCGGCCAACTCCGCCGATGGGGTAGGGGCGGCCGAGGCGGTCGTGAATCTCCATCTGAGGGTCGATGCCGAGCAGGTGGAACAGGGTGGCGACAACGTCCTTCGGCGAAAACGGGGTTTCGGTCACTTCGCCGGCGATATGGTCGGTCTTGCCGACGACGCGGCCCTTGGCGAAACCGGCTCCGGCGAAGAGGGCGGAATAGGCCAGCGACCAGTGATCCCGTCCGCCGCCGGAAACTTGCTGAATCTTCGGCGTCCGGCCGTGCTCGCTTACCACGACAATCGCCGTGTCATCCAGCATTCCTCGCTGGCTGAGGTCGCCGAGCAGGGAGGCAAAGGCGTTGTCGAACCCCGGCCCCAGCTCCTCCTTGAGGCGTGAGCGCATGTGGACATGGGTATCCCAGCCGGTGTTCACCAGGCCGTACTCGTCCCAGCATACCGTGACGAACTTCCCCCCCGCTTCCAGGAGCCTTCGCGCCGCGAGGCAGGATTGCCCAAACAGAGTCATGCCGTATTGCTCGCGCACTTTTGGCGGTTCGCGCTGCACGTCGAGGGCCTCGCGCAGCTTTCCCGAAGTGAGCACCGAGCGGGCCAAAGCGCGGTGGCGGGCAAACGTGGTCTCGTTGGCGTTGCTGCCTGTTCCTTGGCGAGCGGAATCGAGTTGATCGAGCAGCGAGGTGCGGCCCAGGAAGCGGTCCAGGGAAGTCGTCACGTCCGAGGCGACCGACTCGAACCGATCGGTCGGAAGAATTCCGAGGTAAGGGTCGGCAATGATCTTGGTGGGAACGTCGGGAGCCCCTGAGTCCCGCAAAACCTCGCGAGTCCCTTTCGCCTGGAACTCGGACCAAACCGTGTCGTAGGCTGGGCCCAGAAAGCCTCCAAACACGCCGGGCTTCACGCGGCGTTTTGACCCCAGCAGAAACGGCAGACCAAAATTCCGCGGCACCGCAGGGGGCTTGGGGTCGCTCTGCTGGGCGAGATATTCAACAACGGAGCCGACAAAGGGCCATTGACGCGGGTCGCGCGTGTTTCCTTCGAGCTGAAGATCGGTCGTCGGCACACCTGTCACGGCGAAGGCGGTCCCATGAATCGGATACGGGTGCGTCAGCGAGCGGAGAATGGTGACGTTGCCCAAGAGCTTAGCGATGCGGGGCAAAATTTCGCCGACCCGAACCCCCGGCAGAACCGTCGGAATGGACTGAAATTCGCCGCGTACTTCCACCGGAGCATCGGGCTTCGGATCGAATGTGTCGAGCTGGCTCGGCGAACCCCAGAGGTAGAGAAGAATGCACCGCTTGGCTGTTCCAAATCCGCTCAGGACAGGAAGACCGCCGGACGGATTTTCCTGCGCCCATCCCGCCAGGGGCAATCCCAAGGGAGCGAGCGCCCCGATCTGAAGCAGATTGCGCCTAGTCAGGCCATCGCTTAACGGGTTGTTGATGCCGGGAACGCGGGTCATGCGGCAGTCACTCGATGGAGAGGTCAGTCGAACTCCGGCTGGGAACTCCCTAACACTATCATCGGGGCCGAATGCTGGGAACAGCAAGGCGACACTTGGAATACTTTGTTCCCATCACATCCCTCTGATGTGTGATTTTTTGGCGTTCTCGGCCCAGAGTATTGACGTTTGCGGGCCGCGCGCCATAATCGCGGCAGCGTTCGCTACCTTGTCGTTTCTTCTCTCGTCGCTCTGAACTGGAGGTGCTGCATGTCTCGTCTCGCTCCCCGTCTTCGTCGCCTTGGCTTTACGCTTATCGAGCTACTGGTGGTGATTGCCATCATTGCCATTTTGATTGGACTCCTCTTGCCGGCTGTGCAAAAGGTCCGCGAAGCGGCCAATCGAATGAAGAACTCTAACAACCTCAAGCAGCTTGGGATTGCCTTGCACGGCTACAACCAGGACATTCACCTGCAGGCCGTCAAAACAGAAAACGCCCTCAAACAGCTCAGCAAGGCCAAGAAGTACGTTGAACAGGAAGCCAGGGATGCACTCACCACTCACCAGGTGGCCTGGGAATCTGCTTCCCTGGATCTGGATGGGATACTTGCGGACATGCGGGCATTCCCTCGCCGCGGACTTAGCATGCAAGAAGGCATGGACTTGGATGCGGCAATCGTCGCCACCGTAGAGTTGCAAGGACATTGCGACGCCATCGCGATCACGATCGGCAGGTTTCTCGACGGTCCTCCTCCTACGGATGATGACATTGGTCTGAAGCTTGATTTGCAGAAGCTGAAGGCAGTGCAGGTCGCCGTTCGCCTTCCGGAGGTGGTCGTCAAGTCACTCGGTGGTAAATAACGGGTAGACCGTCGTCGCTCACAGGTCGGCATCACCGAGGCTATTTCGGTGATCCCCGTAAGCAACTCACCGCGCCGCGAACTCGATTGCGGCGACGGTGCACTCGCTGCCGGCGGTGAGTGTCAGCCCCAGCACGCCGGGCATCTTGGGAGTCGCTTTGCCCAGTGGCTTGACTTCGCGGGACTTGCCGCCGACGGTGCATTTGAATTCGCCGGCTTGGCGGCCGATTTCGATGAGGAAAGTGCCGGCAGGGAGTTCGACCACGTAACCGGCGTCTTGCGAGTCGGCTGGCATCAGGCCGAGCGTTTGTCCCCTTTTAACGTCGGTCAGTATCAGCCGCACGACAAAATCACCGCTGAGCGGCTTCTTGGCGATGAGCTGCAAAGTCTCGCTCTCATCCGCAGGAATTTTCACCGCTAGCCGCCCTTCGGAATTCTGCTCGGCCCGCTTGTCGAGCGGCTGGCGGGTCCAGCCCTTGTCACCCTTCACGCGGAAGGACCAGTTTTTCTCGGCCAGCAGGTTCCGCATGATGGGGGTCATCGGGGGAATCTCGACGGGCGGCAGCGGACGCTCGGCATCCAGCTCCGGCATAAGCCGCTTCACATCCACGCCGCCGGCTTCCGCTTCTTTCCATGCTTTGCGGGCCAGGTCCACGTCCCCTCTGGCATCAAGCACGAGAAATGAACCGAAGAAGACCTTGTTCGCGGCCGCATCGGGCTTCATCACTTGCTGGCTGAGCGTGAGGGCGATTTTGGCGGGGAGCGTTTTCAGCGAATACGAGCGGTTCTGCCCTTTGACGCGCAAAACCAGCGTGCCGTTTTCATATTCGACAAAGGCCACGAGCTCCTCGCCAATCATCAACTCCTGGGTGCCGTCCAGCGTCTTCACTCCGCGGTCCACCGCTTGCCAGAACTTCTCCAGGTAATCGCACAATTCCTCCAGCCGCAGCAGTTCCGCGTCATATTCCGCCTTCCCCTTCAGCTTTCCCGCCGCCGCCAGCTTCTCCTTCACTGCCGCCATGTCTCGACTGGCTGCCGCGACGCGAACGTTGGCCAAAGCGTTTGCTCGCTCTTCGTCGTCCTTGTCCGCACCAAATACAGCGGCGGCGGCAAGCAGACAAGAAACGAAGACAGACGCGACGAGGTGGCGAAGGAGAGGACTCATAGCGTGATCCATCAACACCGCGCGCGGCGGCTGAGGAGATATTCGAGGAGGGCCTTGTCGAACTGCATGCTGGTATCGAGTTGGACGTAGTCGATGCCGCTTTGAAAACACTCTTGCTTGTACATGGCCCGGAAGGCGGCGATTTCGCTCTGATAGTCGCGGCGATAGGCGCTGGCATCAACGACGACCAGCTCGTTCGTTTCGGGGTCCTCGAATTCCACCATCCCGTCGTAGGGGAAAGTGACTTCCGCTTCGTCGAGGATGTGGAACAGGATCACGTCGTGGCCGCGGTGCCGCAGGCGGCGGAGGGCCTGGAACACCGGGCCGGGGTCGGCCAGCAGGTCCGAAAAAATCATCACGAGACTGCGATGGCGAAACATAGCGGCGATTTGCGTCAGGCTTTTGCCGATGTCGGTCGGGCCGGTCGGCTTGAGCTTGGCCAGGTGGGCGAGGAGCGTGCCCAGCTGCGTCCGCTTGCTCTTGGGAGCCAGGCTGTCCTTCACCCGCGTATCAAACGTGATGAGTCCGACAGGGTCCTGCTGATAAATCATCAGGTAAGCCAGAGCCGCGGCCAGGCAGATACCGTAATCGAACTTGGTCAGGTCCTGGCGATGCGTGAAGCCCATCGACTGGCTGAGGTCCATCACCAGATAACCGGTGATGTTGGTCTCCGCTTCGAACTTCTTCACGTAATACTTGTCGGTCTTGGCGTAGACCAGCCAGTCGATATCCTTGGGATCGTCCCCCGAGGCATACCGGCGATGTTCGCTGAACTCCACCGAGAAGCCGTGAAACGGACTGGCATGCAGCCCCTGCAAAAATCCCTTCACCACAAACTGGGCGCGCAGGTCCAGCCGCTTAATCTGATTGATGACTTCGGGCTTGAGGTACTTTTCGACGGACACGCGAAGTAAATTGTTGTCAGGTCGAAGCAGGAGCCCCGGCATTATCGCGGATAAAGGCCGAACCGGCGAGCGGCCGTTCGCGAATAAGGTCGGGAATCGAACAGAAGGAAACGGAGGCAACGAAGGGAAATGAAATTGAATCTGTCTGCCGTTGCTTCCTTTGTTTCCTCTCCTTCCTTCTGTTCAAAACTCTTAGGTCAGCCGGGAAGTTGATTTGGGCCAAATACCATGCGGATTTTTGTATACGAAGCGATTACTGCGGCCGCGGGCGGGGAGCCGTGCCAAGCCCTGCTCACAGAAGGGCTGGCGATGCTCCGCGCGGTCGTGGAAGACTTTGCGGCGTTGCCCGGTCTGGAAGTGTGGGGACTGCGGGATGCACGCCTGACTGACTTTCATTTGCCACGAAGAGAATTCGTCATTCGCACGGCTGAGGAGGAACGAGAAGCGTTCCTGCAGTTGGCGAATACATGCGACTGGGCGCTGGTCATCGCGCCCGAGATCGAGGGGATGCTGGAGGAACGCGTGACGTGGGTGATGGAAACGGGTGCTCGGCTGTTGTCGCCATCGGGTGAGTTTTTGAGAATTGCGTCGTCCAAGGGAAGAACGGCGACGCGGCTGAGAGAGCAGGGCATGCCGGTACCCGTTGGAGTCCCGCCGTCAGGCGGCTCTCCTGCGTTTCCACTAGTGCTCAAGCGCGACGATGGAGCGGGAAGCATGGGAATGCGCCTGATTCACAACCTAGACGAACTAGAAGTTGCCACTACTCAATTTCCTCCCTCTACGATCTCTGCGCCTCTGCGTGATGCCCATCTTCAGGAGAGGAGCATCACGCAGAGGCGCAAAGACCGCAGAGAGATCGCGAAACACCGTTTGGAACAGTATTGTCCCGGGTTGCCCGCGAGCGTTGCCGTTTTGTGCGGTCCCGCCGGTAATGTAGCGCTGCAGCCGTGCGAGCAAATACTGAATCCCACTCATTTCGAGTATTTGGGGGGCCGTACGCCACTTCCACCAGACCTGGCAAGGCGGGCCAGGACGCTGGCGCTGGCCGCGATTGCCGCCATGCCGTCAACAACGGGATACGTCGGCGTTGATTTGGTTCTCGGAGAACAGGCCGACGGCTGCCAGGACGTCGTCATCGAAATCAACCCGCGGCTGACGACGTCGTACGTCGGCCTGCGGCAGGTCTGTCGTCAGAATCTGGCTCAGGCGATGCTCGATGTGGGTTGTGGGCGGCCAGTGGATTTGAGCTTCCACGCGGAAAGAGTAGAATTTCGAGTGTAGTCCGCTCACTCCGTGAGCGGACATGCCAGTACACGGAGTGTGCTGGCTACTTTTTTGGAAAGCAATTCCATGAACTGGCTCGCCCTCGATATTGGCGGTGCGAATCTGAAGGTCGCCGATGGTCGCGGCTTTGCGGAATCGTATTCGTTTCCGCTGTGGCGAGATCCCAACGGGCTGTCGCAGCAGGTCCGCACCATCATTTCCGAGGCACCCAAGGCCGACCATCTCGCCATCACCATGACTGGCGAACTGGCCGATTGCTTTGAAAACAAGGCAGCCGGGGTACGGCACATCCTGCGGATGGTCGGCGACGGTTCCGACAACCGGCATATCCGTGTCTATCTCGTCGATGGCCGGATGGTCGCGCCGCAGGTCGCGCTCACGCTGCCACTGCTCGCCGCTGCTTCCAACTGGCATGCCTTGGCCCGCTTCGCCGGACGGTTCGCGAAAACGGGGTCGGCCCTGCTGGTGGATGTGGGCTCGACCACAACCGATATCATCCCGCTGCAAGACGGCGTCCCCACCGCCAAAGGAAAGAGCGACACCGAGCGGCTGCTGGCGGGGGAGCTGTTCTATTCCGGGGTGGAACGGAGCCCGGCGTGCGCCGTCGCTCATACCGTCCTCTATCGCGGCCAGCAGTGCCCGGTGGCGCAGGAGGTTTTTGCCACGATGCGGGATGCCTATCTGCTGCTGGCCGGCCTGTCGGAAGATCCCGCCGACCACAATACGGCAGATGGTCGTCCCGCCACGAAGGCCGCCGCCAAAATCCGGATCGGCCGCGTCATTGCCGCCGACAACGAGGAAGTGAATCACCGCGACGCAGCCGCCATCGCCCAGTGCCTGGCCGATGCCCAGGCGGGCCAGCTCGCCGCGGCCATACAAAAAGTGATGAGCGCGATGCCGTCTTCACCGGCCAAAATCATCCTTTCCGGCCACGGAGATTTCCTGGCCGCCAATGCGCTGCGAGTCGCCAACGTCCAGACCAAGACGCTGTCTTTGCGCGACGAGCTGGGTGCGACCCTCTCTCGAGTCGGCCCGGCCCATGCCCTGGCGGTGCTCGCCCGCGAGGCGACCAGCGTATGAGCGCGCCGGTACGGGTGGTCAAGGTCGGTGGCAGCTTGCTGCGACACCAGCCTGAAGCGGCAGCGAAGGAAATGGCTGCTCTGCCCGATGTTCTTCCGCGGTGGCTGGCCCGGCAATCTCCGGCAATCAACGTGCTCATCGCCGGCGGCGGAGAATTCGCCGATGTCATTCGCCGAGCGGATGAAACGCATGGCTTGGGACAGGAAGCGGCCCACTGGCTCTGCGTGGACGCAATGTCCGTGACTGCCCGGCTGCTGGGTGCGATTGTGAATGCTAGGGTCGTGACGGAGGCGAAGGAATTGCCGTCGGTTGTTCCGTCGATTTGTGTCTTCGATCCCGGTCCATTCCTGCGTGAAATGGAACCACTCCTCTTTTCAACTCCGCTCCCGCACACCTGGGACGTGACCAGCGATTCCATCGCCGCCAGAGTTGCCCTGTCAATCCATGCCGACGAATTTGTACTCCTCAAGTCGTGTCTTCCGGCGTCAAACCTAGCGAGCTACGTGGACGCCTATTTCCCCTTAGCCGCGGCGGGAATGACGGAAATCCGCTGCGTCAATCTTCGCAGTCCCAACTTTGAGGAAACCCATTGGGTCAACCAGCGATGAGCGGGGAGCCGAATATCATCGTTGTCGGTGCATCGGCCCGCGCGGCGGCATTTTCGGCCCTCCGGGCGGGAATGCGGCCTTATGCGATCGATTTGTTCGCGGACAGCGATCTCGTGGATGCCTGCCCCGCAGTCAAAGTCAAACGCTACCCACGAGACTTTGAGCAGGCACTGGCCGCAGCGCCGCAAGCTCCCTGGATTTACACCGGCGGGCTGGAAAACCATCCGGATTTGATAGACCGCATGGCCGCACTCCGTCCGCTGTATGGCAACGGAGGGGACGTACTGCGGAAAATCCGCCGCCCCGAACTGTTGGCGGCCTGTCTTGCGGAGGCCGATTCAGACCTTGCAATGCCGGCAATTTGCTACTCTCCTCCTCAACCGGATTCAGAATTTCAATGGCTACAGAAGCCGCGGCGATCGTCGGGAGGCCTGGGAATTCGCCGGGTCAATTCCGCTGCCGGTGAAGCGCAGGACGCCAGGCACTACTACCAGCAGTTCATTCCAGGACTCAGTCAGAGCGCCGTCTATGCCGCCCACCACGGCGAGTGCGAGCTTCTGGGAGTAACGAGCCAGCAGAGCGGCGTCCCCGAACTTCCCGATGAGCCGTTTCTGTACGCCGGTTCGGCAACGACGCTAAGGAGGCTCGCCGACGAACCACTGACAGAACTGGGACGCCTGTTGATCCGAAGCTTCGGCTTGCGCGGGCTGTTCAATGTGGATTACGTTGACGACGGCCGGCGAATCTGGCCGCTGGAAGTGAATCCGCGCTACTCGGCGTCGGTGGAAGTTCTGGAATGCTGCCTGGGACAGAATTTTCTGGCCAGACACGTTGCCGAATTCAATTCTAGCTTCCAATGCACTGGTGACTGCTCGATTTCACACCGTCCGCGGCATGTCGCCAAGAGAATTGTCTATGCCACAAGCGAATGCGTAGTCACTCCCGGCCTGAACGAATTGCGGAAGGCTTGGAACCAAGATGCGCGCCGGCCCTATCTCGCCGACATCCCCCGCCCCGGCGACCGAATCCATCGCGGCCAACCCGTGGTGACGGTCATTGTCGACGGAACGAATGAAGAGGCAATGCACCGACTGCTCGAAGAGCGAGTTGCCGCCGTTTATCAAACGCTCTCGCCAGTTTGAAGCGTCTTCTTTCCCCTCATCCCCTCATCCCCTCAGCTCCTCATCCCCTCGCTCTTCCTCCTCCCTCTCCACCAGCGGGCTCCATTTCCTCCCCGCCAGTTGTGGCTGAAAATCGGGGTGGCCGGCGAGGTCGGCCATGGCCCGCAGGGCGCGGAGCGTGATTTCCTCCGCCAGCCCTCCTTCGTCCGCGCGGGCGGCATAATCCGACGTTTCAATCGGCTGGCCGAAGTAGACACGGGTGTTGGCCGTCATGAAGAAGGGGCTGGCCATCGTCCCGGCATACGGCGAGCCCTCGATATAGCAGGGAACGAGCGGGACGCCGGCTTTCAGGGCGACCATGGCGGCTCCAGGGCGGGCGGCTAGCATGAATTCTTCCGAGCGGTTGATTCGCCCTTCCGGTAACATGCCCACGAGTTCCCCCTGCGCGGCATAGCGGATGGCCATCTTGGTCGAAGCTGTGTCGATGCCCCGACGGTTGGCGGGAATGCACTCGCAAATGTGTTTGAGGAACCAGCTCAGGGCGGGGTGTTCAACGTATTCCTTTGCCACCATCCAGTGCGCCTTGCGAAACAGCGAAGTCTGCACAAAGAACGGATCGATGCTGCTGCGATGGTTGCAAACAATGATTGCTCCGCGGCCGTCGGGTATCGGAAACTGGCCGATCGTTTGTGCTCCCCATCGCAACCTCGTCAGCAGTCGGGCAAGGGTCCAGCAAACATACTGCGTCGGCTTATAGCGGCTGCGGGCCATGTCGACGGCCAGAGCAACCAGCGGCGCAAGGCAGACAGCGGCGAGGAAGAGTCGGGAAAGAATGTCGCTGGGCATGGAGTACAAGGTAGGATGGCCTTCCCGGTCAGTCCAGCAGCGCATGAAAAAACCCCTGAGCTGCGCCTTGCGGTGCTGCTCAGGGGTGTGTTTTCCGCGGGCCGTGGCAGTTGCCTCTCACCCTGGTACAGATGAGAGGACTGGCGAAGTGCGGTGGCACAACCGCTGCCGCAAGTCAAAGACTTGTGGCTACTTCGCGGGACCCTGGCGGAGCTTGGTAGGGGGAAAAGGTTTGCGATACTGTTCTGGGCTATTGATCCAGGCTGTAGCCGGGAGCATCGCCATCCTGGGCGTCGGCAGGAACGGGAGTTCCAGGAATCGGGCCATCAGCCGGCACCTTGTCTTCCGGCAGCCGGTTGCGGGAGATCTGCGGGGCCGAATCGAGGAAGATCGAGCCCGCCGCGGTCGAGCCGCTGTAGCCGACGACGCTCGCGCCCTGGGTCGAGGTCCGGGCACTGCGGCCACGGAAGTTGTAGACGTGGTAGGAACCTCCGCCTCCGGTGTTGAAATCGGGCGCATGAACGCTGATCACGAGCGGACCTTGAATGCGATAGGACTGATCGAGCGACGTCATCGAGCGAGTCAAGTCGCCCATTTCGTCAATGGTGGCGTCGCGGACGCTGGCCACGCCGGCAACCACGCCGACCGTCAGCAGCGATGCGAGCATCGTCCATTCAAAACTCAGCACGCCCTCCTGTTCGTGCCACATGCGGGACAGAAACTTTTTCATGGTGTGTTCTCCAAGGGTGCCTCGCCCCGCAGCAGGTCCAATCAGGACCAAAATGCTTGCGCGGCCATTAATCGCGGTGTAAAGAGATGTGTGCATCCAGTCCAAGCACTTGAACCGGCATGTTCACTACCATTGGCATAAACCATACCAAATGCACGCGCGATGTGCAAATTCCTGAGCAGAATGTTCAGAAGCGGAAGCGATGTAAAGAGTTAGAGACGCCTCGTAGCGTTAACTCACGTAAACTTGGCGGCGAAAAATGTAAAGCAAGGTTAGCGCGGGCAGAGGAGGTCCTGAACATGGTGTTAAGGAAAGTTAACATTCAGGGCTTGAATCCCCGAAAGTTGCTGTTCTCCATCACTTCTTGCTGCCGAAATGTCCTTATAGTCAGTACAACTGTTTTTTGTACTGCAGGTGGCTCACCCAGCAGGGATGCTTGCATGTCCGAATTGATCCAGCTGACGAGAGCGCCAGCAGTCGTGGAGCCAGATGTTCAATACCACTGGCCTGAGTCGGAATTCTTCGTTTCCGAGAAACACCGCTTGGTCTACTGCCCTATCCAGAAGGTTGCCTGCAGCAGTCTAAAGTTATGGTGGGCGGAGCTGATGGACGGAGCGAATGCCCCCTTTATCTCCAAAAATCATCGGGGAGAGATGATCATTGACCATGGTCGCCTGAATGGGTGCTTCAAGCTGCACCATCAGTCGCGGCAGCTTGGCCTCCAGCCGTTGACGGACGAGGGCTGGTTTCGGTTCGCGTTTGTCCGCAACCCCTGGTCGCGCCTGGTTTCGGTCTACGTCAACAAATTCCTGCCCCTGCACGATCTCGCGATGCCGGTCATCAAGGCAGTCCATCGCCGCTGGAAACGGCATCCTTTGCACTCCGCGGGACAAGTTGTGCGACAAGGTCTATCGCCGCTATCCATGCAACGGGGCCTTCGGATGACCATCTGGCCGCTTCTGCGAGGCAAAGAGGCCTGGCATGACGAACTTACGTTTCGTCACTTCATCGAATTCCTGGAGACCCAGGGCCTGAACGATACAGAAACCGACCTGCACTGGCGACCCCAATATCGTTTTCTGGGAGACATCTCCTTTCACTACCTTGGCCGGTTTGAGCGCCTGGACGAAGACCTGCGGACAATCTCCGGCCTGCTGGGAATTCAGTCAACTCTGCCGGTGGTCAACGCCACAAAATACGCGCGCGGTGAAGAGCTGCCTGCCGAATGTTTTGCAGATGCTCCCCTCTCCCAACTCCGCCGGTTGCCATCCATGCCGGATTACCGCAGATTCTACACTCGCGATCTGGCGCAGCAGGTGGCGACTCTCTATCGCCGGGACGTCGAGCAGTTTGGCTATGAGTTTGAAGGCTAGTCCTTACGGGTTTCCGGAATGAGCAGCGCAGACATTACCTGGGCATAGATGCGGTGGCCGAAGTCGTTGGGGTGATTCACTCCATTTCCACTCAAATCCCAGTCTTGCTTGTGCCGGAGAAGCTCGGCCCAAACAGACGTCATGTCGGCCAGCGCGATGCCCGGCTGGCAGAGGTCCGACAGAGCGTCGCGATACTGCGGAAAGAGCTCCTGCTTGAGGGCGACCCAGTCTTTGTTGCCGAGCATCGTGGCGACCAGAATGATCTCGGTATCGGGATTGGTAGCATGGATAGCGGCGATCATTTTCTGAATGTTGGCCTGGTAATCTTTTGCCGGTCGCCCGGATGAGTCGTTCATGCCGAAGGCCAGGATGACGAGATCGGGCTTGGCACCCGTGACCTTGCCGATTTTCGTTACTCCCCAGTCGGTGTTCGTTCCACCTACCGCGAAGTTCTCCAGCGTCACCTTCGACCCAGACGCCGCTTCCAGATTCTGCACCAGCAAATCCTGATACGGCGGCTGATGGGGCGCAACTTTCGCCCAGCCCGAGGCATTACATCCGGTCGAAATGCTGTCCCCGAGCAGGGCGATTTTCAGCGGCTGTTTGGCGGCGAGAATTTTGATGGTTTTCGGCAACTGCTTGCCGGAAAATTCCGGCGCGTGCCCCTTCCAAGCAAACAGGTCATGCTCGTAGGTGACGAGCGTCTGCATGTCGTGGTATTCGTGCGTCGCGCCGAACAGGATCTCGCCGTTTCCGTCCCGATGCGTCAGCGCATACTTCTGACTCTTCGCCGGCCGGCGCAGGTCCTGCGGCGTTTTGGCCGTGATTCGCGACCCTGCCGGCAACACAATCTCCTGCGAACCCCGCTTCCGAAGATAGTCTTTCCCGGCTTCGAAAATGACCTCGCCGGACGAACTTGTCACTTTCAGAATCTTGGTGGGAGTAAACAGCAACTTCCCCTTCGCTCCTCCTTTGTCGTCCTTGATGAACAGCACGCTTTCCCCATGCATCACGTTCGACCGCCAGAACGGCTGAAGCTGCGCGGCATCGAATTTCCAAGCCGGTGCGGGTTCGTCCGCGGCGGCAACAGCGGTAAGTGTCAGCAGGGCCCAGGCCAGCGAAACAATTCGGTTCATGAAAGGTAATCCGGCGAGTGTGGAGGCAGGTTGCGAGGCCCGCCCATTCTAACGCACAAATCCCCAGCCGACTTCTGTCTGGCTCAACAGGGGCGAAAGCCTTAGGATGGACGGGGTCAACCGTTTGCTGAATGCCCTCTCCCGGAGCCGCACATGTCTCTCGTATTGGTCAGGTCGCTGCTTCTGGGGCTGTTCGTCGCGTTCACTTCTCTGGCCGCTGAGGCACACGCTTGTCCGGGCTGCCCGCAAAGCGCCCCGACATTCGCCGAAGAGTTCGAAACGATGGACGTCGTGGTCATCGCGCGACTGATGGCCCTTCCCGCGAAGGGAGAGAATGCAGCGAAAGATGATTTGCCCCAGGGAAAATTCGCGATCACTCGCGTGATCAAGGGGGAATCGGTCGTCCGACTCAAGGAAATCATCCAGACTCTCTACCTCGGCGAGGCCCAAGTCGGCACCTCGTTTCTCATCCTGGGAATCGACCCGCCAAAGCTGCAATGGTCCACGCCTCTGCCGATTTCTAGCGAGACTTCCGCTTACCTTTCCAAACTCGTGAAGCTGCCCAAAGAGAGCCAGAAACGCATCGAGTTTTTTCATACCTACCTGGAGCACGAGGATTTCGAGATCGCCCGCGATGCCTACAACGAATTCGCCAAGGCTCCGCACGATGCCGTTAAAGCCCTCCAGGGGAAGATGAATCACGCCAGGCTCGTCGGCTGGATCGGGGACAAAAACGTCCCGCTCAACCATCGCCGGCTCTATCTGCTGATGCTCGGCATCTGCGGCAGCGAGCAGGACGCGCCGCTGCTGGAAAAAATTATCAAATCGACCGACCGCAAAGAGAAGCAGGGACTGGATGCTTTCATCTCTTGTTACCTGCAACTCCGGGGCAAAGCCGGCCTGCCGCTGATCGAGGATTTGTACCTCAAGAATAAGAAGTGCGACTATGCCGACACTTATGCGGCGATCATGGCCCTGCGGTTTCAACTCTCCGATGGCAAGGCGGTTCCCAAAGAGAACGTGCTCGCCGCCTTGCATCACATGCTGGAGCGGCCGGACCTGGCCGACCTGATTATTCCCGACCTGGCTCGCTGGGAAGATTGGGGGCAAGCGGACAAACTCTTCGCGCTCTATAAAAACTCCGACGAGAAGTCGAGCTGGGTCCGGGTTCCCGTCGTCACCTACCTGCGGCTCTGCCCGCTTCCCAAAGCCAAGGAGCTGCTCAAGGAATGCGAAAAGATTGATCCCCAGGCCTTCCAGCGGGCCAACACTCTGCTGTTAACCACGCCCGCCCCCACGCCGCCGGCCACCCTAGAAAAGTCGTAATTGCGGTGGGTTCAGGGAGAAGAGAGTCTGCTAGACCAGCCGGCGATTCTGGTAAAGTGCAACCTCAATTCCCATCAGCGTGGGTGGAGGCCCACTTCAGGGAAAACGCTCTTTTTGGTGCCGGCAATCGCCGAAATCGCCACAAATTCGCACTAACTCTTCCGCTGGCTGGTGGGCGGAAATGGTTTTCTTGCCAGAAAGTCCCTTGACTGCGGCTCCGACGGGGCGAAGAATCGGTTGTTGGAAAAATGCTGTTTGCGGGCCCCTACTCGCCGCTCCTGGAAGTCACATCTTCGCCTTTTTAGTAAGCGGTAACCTATGTGGCGGATTCCCCGGCTGGCCGTCGGCACCGTGCAGCAGAGCGCCCGCTGTCAGCCCCTTTTGTGGGGCCTGCTCACCACACTGTCGCAAGCTGGCCTGGCTGTGCAGACCTTTGGTTCGCGGGCCAGTTTCGCCGCCAACGATCCCTCCCGCACTTTGACCGGCCGCCCGCGGCGGTATCTCGACTCCTGGATCATGGACAGCGAGCAAATCGCGGCTAACTTTCAAAAGGGGATGACCGATTGCCACCTGGGGTTGATTGACGGCTCCTTTGCCGCTTTCTCGAATCGCCCCGACCTGTGCGGCTCCTTGGACCTGGTTTGCGAGCAGATGAGCTGTCCCCGCATCGCCGCCCTGGACCTCGCCTTGATGGACGGCTGCCGCACTCCGCAGCGGCCGGAGCATCTGGACGGCATTCTGCTGTCGGGGGCCAAAGGTGATCAGCATGCCCTCGCCTGGCAGGCCACGCTCGAGCCGCTCTGGGGTGTTCCCGTTCTGGGCTGGCTCCCCGCCTCGGAACCGGTCGATGCGCTCTTGGATTATCTGCCAGCAGCGCAAGCGCCCGCTCGCAGCATTTGCCTGTCACTGGCGAATTCACTCCGCCCTTCGCTGCGAATGGATGCCCTGCTCGCAATCGCCGAACGTGCAGGCACCCTGCCGGAAACTCAGCCGGATGATGAGCTTTGCTGGAACTCGCGGCGAAAGACGACCGTGGCCATTGCCATGGACGAGGCTTTCAGCGATTATTTTCCGGAAACTTTGGAGCAGCTTGAATCGGCGGGCGTGACGCTCAGGGATTTTTCTCCGCTCAAGGATGCCGCCATTCCGGAAGGGACCGACGTGGTCTATCTCGGTGGCGGAGCGGCTGACCGCTTCTGGCCCAAGCTGGCCGCGAATCATTGCCTGGCTCAATCGCTCCGCTGCTTTGCGGGCCGGGGGGGCAGAGTTTATGCGGAAGGGACTGGCCTGGCTTATCTCTGTCGCCAGGTGCAACTCCTCGACGGTAGCACGCAAACGATGGCCGGCCTGCTGCCGGCCACGGCCCGGCAAGTTGCTCGGCGGCCTGTGTATGAGCCGCTGGAAATCGAGTTCGCCACGGCCTCCTGGCTCTTCGATGCTCAGTCGCCGGTCCGCGGCTATCGGGACAATTCCTGGCAGATCGAGCCCCACGGCCCCATGCTCACTTACGCCCGCGGCGAAGCGCACCGTCTCGACGTCCTCGGCCGCGGCAACGTCATCGGCAGCCGGCTAGCGGTTCATTTTGCGTCGCAGCGTTCGCTCTTGCGGCGGCTCGGTGCCCCCACTCCGCTGCGGCACTTCGTGCCGGCGATGGTGGAGCGAAAGGGGTAAATTGCTTCGTGGGGCAGGCTTCCAGTCTGCATTGCACTGAACTGGGCAGGCTGGAAGCCTACCCCACGGTTTACCGGTTGAACAAAAACGCCGGGTTGTTGATCAGCGCCCAGGCCAGGTCTTGCACGCCAATCGCGCGGGCGTTTTTCAACTGCTCCGCTTCGCGCTGCACGTTCTGGGTGAGGCGGACCAACTCGGCGTCCTGACCGCGGAAGTAGTCGCTAATGGTCTTCTTCTGCGCGTCATCGCGCTTGTCGGCGGGAACGCCCAAAGCCGCGGCCAGCTCCGCCGGCAGATTCGGTCCGGTGAGCGGCCGGCTGCCGGTGGCGACGCTGAGGCGGAACTTGCCAAGCGTGTGCATGCCGTCCTGGAATTGCTGCGACAAGTGAATCGTCAGTAGCGTCCCTCCGTCCTGCTTGATGTCCGTCTTGGTTTCGAACAGGGCAGTATGGTCCTTGCCGAACTGCGGCGAAACTGCCCAGCCGGTAGCCTCATCGCCGTCGATCGCGCCGGCGACGGCCCAGGATTCCTGGCTGAAATCGGCGGAGGCATTTTGCAGCTCGACGTTGGTGATACTCTTTGGGTCCGCCTTAGGAGCAGCCGTCACCTTGAACGAGTTGATCACGAAGTTGCCGTTCGCCGGCCGGCCCGGTCCGCCAGCCGGAAGCGCGGGGTCAGCCAGCGCCTCCAGCCGAATCCCGGTGATTCCAACCGCATCAGTAACCGCCGCGATGGTGTAGACATCCTTGCCGTTAGGACCTCCAACGGAAATTGACTTGTCATCATTTTTCTTGAAGGTAGCGCCGACCAGCGACTTCATCTCGGTCGGGTCGAGAGCCGTCCAAACGACCGGTTTGCCCGCGGTCTGTTCCCAGGCAATCTGCTTGGCCGGAACGGTTTTTTCATACTCCGTCAAAGCAATCACCGCCTTGGCATGATCGGCTGCGGAGCCCTGGAGGGCTTCAATGCCGAGCTTGATTTCCGGGGCGGTTGGATTGCGGGCGAGGAAGCGGAGGAAGACTTCTTGAATGAGCTTGCTGTCGTCTTTTTCGGTGGCCACCAACTGGTTGAGCTCGCTGGCGGGGTCAGCGATGGCGTTGGCCACGGTCGGCCCGTTGATGAGCTTCATGATCGGCCCCAGCACCATGCCGCTCGACCGTTCGCATTCACAGGCGCTCTCGCGCACCGGCTTGCCGAAATCGTCCAGGAACGGATCGGAAGCGCCGGCGTCCGGCAGCTCTGCAGCCCGCATCCCCGCGGGCAAGCCCGGCAGCCGCTTCACGGAGCCGGTTGCCAGGTGAATCGAATCGAACAGCACTTCCGCCGGCAGCCGGCGAGGCATGGAGCGAGAGTAGTTGAGCGTATCGTCCTCGTTCCATTTGTTGGTCTTCACGGAAAGCTGATAGATCCGCGACTTGCAAATGGTCCTGAGCATGTGCTGGGCGTCAAAGCCGCTGGCAACGAAATCCTTGGAAAGAGCGTCGAGCAGCTCGGGGTTGCTGGCGGGGTTGCCGGCCCGAATGTCGTCGATCGGCTCGATGATGCCGGGACCAAACAGATAGCCCCACAATCGATTGACGTAGCTTTTGGAAAAATACTGGTTATCCTTGCTGGTGATCCATTTCGCAAGCTGCTCGCGGCGATTAGGCATCGCCGGGGCGAGCTCCTGTTGGTAGGGAAAGGTTGGCGGGGCAACCTGTCCCGTGCGCAAATGCTTGACATCGCCGGTGTAGGTGTCGAAGACGTATTCCACGAGCGGAACCGCCCCTTCCACCGCGCTGCCGCCGATATTCTGGCCGGCGTAATTGGGATCCCCTTTGCGGCCGACCTGGGCGAAGAAGGCGGACATGTTGTAATACTGGTCCTGCGTCCAGCGCTCGAACGGATGGTCGTGGCACTTGTTGCAGTTGAATCGCACCGCCAGGAACAGGTGCGTCGTGTTTTCCATCAGCGTCTCGGGGTCACGAATGACCTTGTAATATGAAGCGGGCGGGTTCTCCACGTTGCTCCCGCTGGCGGTCAATACTTCTGCCGCGAACTTGTCGTACGGCTTGTTGATGGAGACGCTTTCCTTGATCCAATTGCGGAGGGCAATGGAGCCTTCCTCTCCGAGGAATTTGCGGTTGACCTGGAGCAGGTCGGCCCATTTATTGGTCCAGTGCTCGACATACTCTTTACTACCGACGAGCGAATCGATGAGGGCGTCCCGTTTGGTTTTCTGGTCGCGGGTATCGGCCAAAAAGGCCTTCACCTGGGCGACGTTCGGCGGCAGGCCGGTGAGGTCGATATAGACGCGGCGGATGAACTCATCGTCGGTGCAAAGCTCAGAAGGAATGATCTTCACTTGTTGGAGCTTCTTATAGACTAGGCCGTCGATGTAGTTGTTTTGCGGCGGCTCTTGCCAGGCAAAGCCGGTGCGGTCACCCATGCAGATGATGGTGGTGGCGGCGTAGGCCCCTTCATAGCGGACCAGCACGGGGGCTTCGCCGCGGCGGAGCGTGGTGAGCACGCCGCTGGCGTTGGCCTCAATGACTTCAATGTTGCCGCTCTCGATGAAGGCCTCGCGAGTGACGTCGCGGACTTCGCCATCGGTAAATGTGGCCATGACCGTGATCTGTTGCTTCATTCCCGGCAGCGGGACGATGGGGTTGAGCGGCAGGACTTCAATTTTGGCAACGCGCGGGGCAGCGAGGTCCAGCTTGACCCCTTGCGTGATCCACTCGCGGACCAGGTTGTAATACGGCTGGCCGAAATCGGTTCGCACACCGCCGACGTGCGGGATGCTGCCGGTCGCCTTGAGCAGCATCAGGCTTTGGTCCGGCGCGGCGCGGTTGAAACGGCGAGCGCCAATATCATCAGTCAGGGCCCGATGGTCGTAAATCGCGTCATAGCCCCGGAGCGACAGCTTGAAACCGGCCTTGCCGTCTTTGGCCCCGTGGCAGGTTCCCGCGTTGCAGCCCATCCGGGCCATGAGCGGCTGGACATCGCGAACGAAACTGACGTTGTGCGGGGCATTCACGCCGCTGACTTTCACCGGCACTTTCACAGACTGGTTACCGTAGGTGTAGGTGATTTCGTCGGCTCCATCCTCGGCGGCCCGCACCTGGCCATCGGCGGAAATATTCGCCGCTTTGCCGGAATGCGCCATCTTGACCATCCGGGTCAAGTCCACGGATTCGCCGCTCGTGAGCTTGCCCGTCACCAGGAGTTGCCGGTAATCAAACCGGTGCTTCAATTCCACCGTCGCCGGGCGAACTTCGATGCTGGCGACGTTCAGACCAGCAGGAAGTTGCTCCTGGCCGCGGGCCGCCAGCGCCATGAGCGCCAAAGCGAAAGGGATGCTCACGATCCAGCAGAGGACACAGAGGGGCTTGTTCATCCGCATGGTAAATTCCGTTTCCGATTCCGAGGTCTTATTTTTCTACCCCCATTTTTCTACCAAATAAAAACGATTGGTAGAAAAATGGGGGTAGAAATATGAGGAACGAATCACTACTTATTACTTCACCGCCACCGCCGGCTTGATCTCTACCGGCGTAAATTTCTTGATCATTTTTCCATCCGCCCCGTTCAATAGCCGCACGTCACCGTCAAAGCCGGCAGCGATGATCCCGGAGCCGTCATGGTTGAAATCGACTGTGTAAATGCCCCCTTCGGGGACTTCCGATTTCCACAACACCGCGCCATCGGCCGCGTTGTAGACCCAAATATGCCCCACGCCGTCGTTACTACTGCCGGCGACGATCTTGTTGCCGTCGCGGCTGAAGCGAACGCCGTAGACCCGGCCGGGCATGGGGGCGTATTCGCGGATCAGGTTGGCGTTATCGCCGATCACCCGGACTTGGGTACGAATCATCTTGAATACCTTCGGAGCCCCGTCCGAGCCGCCGCAAAGAAATTCGTCCTTGGTGGGGTGCCGGTCCAGACAAATCAGCCCTCCCTTGAGAGCCCCGGGCGTGATGCTGGTAATGTTGTCGATAAACCGCTGTGTTCCCACTTCTACCAACTTCATCGACATGTCGCGGCTGACGGAAACGAGGTGGTCCGAGGCCGCGGAGAAGGCCGTATCGAGCACCCAGTCGTTGTGGGCTCCGCTGAACAGGACTTGCTTGCCGGTTTCGACGTCGAAGGCGTGCGTGGTGTTGTCCGGGCAGCCGTAGGAAACCATTTTGCCGTTGGGGGACCAGGCGGCTCCGTAGCAGGTGTCATAGCCGACCATCAGTGAGAGCTTGAGGGCCTTCTTTTCCAAATCCCAAATCTGCACTTCGCCAAACCGCCCCGGAGAGCCGCCAGTGACCGCCAAGGATTTTCCGTCCGGCGAGAACGAGGCTGATTCAATCCGCTCCGACTGGCCAACCAGCCGAGCGACCACGCCGCTGCCGTCGGGCTTGTGCAGCAGCACTTCGTGATAGCCGCCGACGGCGAGTAAATCCCCCTTGGGACTGTATTCGATGCAGCGAAGCACGGGAGCGGCAACATAGACTGGGGGATGCTCCGCGTCGTACTGCTGGCGTGTGGACATCGGAGTGTCGTCCTTGGCCCCTTGCTCGACCCACTTCGTAATCAAGGCAATCTCGTCAGCCGACAGCGGCGGAGCGTCCTTGGGCATTTCCGCTTTGCCGTCCTTGGGGGTAATCTGGGCGATCAAATTGCTCTTCGCGGGCTGGCCGGGGACAATCGCGGCCGTGGTGCTCTCCCCCCCTTTGAGCATCCCCGCGAAGTCCGTCATCACATACTCCCCCCCCCGCTTCGCCGGCTGATGGCAGCCGGTGCAATTCTTGGTGCGGAAGATGGGAGCGACCTGCTTGAAAAAGCTGATCGGTCCGTCCGCTGGAGCAGCGGGCTTGGCGTCATCGGCGCTTGAATTAACGACGAGCAGTGCCGCGCAAACCGGAGCGAAAGCCATCAGGCGAAAGAGTTTCATGGCGCGATTCCCAGTTCCTTGTCCCGGCTAAGCGGGCTTCGGGGCTAGAGAGGAGGGGGCGGCCAAAGCCGCGGCGGGGCGGGACCATCCGAGAGGAAACAAACACACCATACATGGCGTGAATCACGCTCCCGGACGTAGATTCCATGATACCCGAGCCCCCGCAGGGTCGCAACCATTTTAGGCAAGGGGCGGCGGATCGGTTACGGCCGCGGAACCCCGGCAAATTCCCTCTTGGAATCCGATAGACTTGGGACATGACTGTCATCATCGCCGATCTCGATGCTCCACTTCATCAACATGCCATTCTCCGGTTGCTGGATATGTACTGCCGCGACGAGTTTGGCTCCGGAAAGCCGTTGCCGAAGGAGACCAGTGGCAAACTGATTGCCGGGCTGAAGGAGGCCCGCGGGATTTGTTTTCTGGCTAGGGACGACGATCCCGCCGGTGCCAGCGAGTTCATCGGCCTGGCACTTTGCCTCCCGAGTTTTTCCTCGTTTCAGGCCCGCCCGATCATCAACATTCACGACATCGCCGTTTCCCCCGGTCACCGGGGAAAAGGGGTTGGCCAGACGCTTCTGGCCGCTGTCGAAGTGGAAGCCCGCCGCCGCGGCTGTTGCAAAGTGACGCTGGAAGTGCGAGAGGACAACGAGATTGCCAAGGCATCCTACTTGCGGGCCGGCTTCACCCCCACCGAGCCGCAGACCCTGTTTTGGGGGCGAGAACTGAATTAACGGGTTCGCTCCACGAATCCCCAGCCGCTGAATGCCGTGAATTGCCAGAGAATAACCGGCCCCTCACGAGCTTTCTTGCTTGCTGCCAGACTGAATCGGCTGTAGATTGACCGCCATCGTCTCCATTTCCTTCTTGACGGGTACTGCTATGAAGATGACCGTTGGAGCCAGTGACGGCGAACTGGTCCGCGTTACGTTGTCGGGGCCGGTCACGCAACGGGAACTAGCCCCGATGTCCGAGCCGCTGCTGGACCTTCTTGGCCCAACCGCGTACGGCAAACGCGTGACGCTGGACCTCAACGATGTCTCCTACCTTGACTCCAGTGGAGTCGGGTGGCTGCTCGCTTGTCACAAACGGATGCGTCAAGGTGGCGGCAAGCTGGTGCTGCACTCGTATTCGCCGATTGTCTCAAACGTCCTGCGCGTGCTGAAGCTGGAGCGAGTTTTGGACCTGGCGGAAAACGCACTCGCCGCGGAGAAGACCGCCCTGGGGGCCAGCGCATGAGCACCGCCGAAGTCATTGATTTTCAAACTGTGAACATCGCCGAGCTCGAACCTTCCCAGGCTGTTCGAGCCTTGGTGGAGCAAGCGGCCGATTTGAAGGCCAGCGATATTTTCTTTCTCAGCGACGAGACCAACCTCCGCGTGGCCATGCGCCGCATGGGCCGCCTGGAAAACCTGGCCGAAGTTTCCCCGCAGCAAGGCCGCCATCTGATTTCCTATCTTAAGGCTCAGGCCGGCATCGACATTGCCGAGCGCCGCCGTCCGCAAGAAGGGCGCTGGATTTTCGATCGCGAAGGGGGGCGGATCGATCTCCGCATCAACATCATTCCCACCCTGCACGGCGAAGACCTGGCAGCCAGGATTTTGGACCGCAAGCAAGGGCTGCGAACGCTGGAATCCCTTGGTCTGACGAAGGGGGATCACCAAAAACTCACCGCCCTTCTGGCCAGCCCCAGCGGACTGATCCTGGTCACCGGACCGACCGGCACTGGTAAAACCACCACGCTCTATGCCTGCTTGCAGCACCTCAACAACGGCACGCGAAAGATCAACACGCTGGAAGACCCGGTCGAATACCAGCTCTCCGGCATCCGCCAATCTTCGGTGCAGACGCGGCTGTCTGTCGATTTTCCGGAAATGCTCCGCAACGTGCTGCGGCAAGCGCCGGACGTCATCATGATTGGCGAAATCCGGGACGAGGAAACAGCCGCCACCGCGGTGCAGGCCGCCAACAGCGGGCATCTGGTGCTGGCCACGCTGCATGCCCCCGTCGCTGCCGGCGCGGTGCAAAGCATGCGGGCCTTAAACAGCCATCCGTTCTTTCTGGCGAGTTGCCTGCTTGGCGTGTTGGCCCAGCGACTGGTGCGCAAGCTCTGCCAGAACTGCCGCACGGCGTATGACATCAGCGAATCACCCGATACCTTCGCCGAGGTACAGGGACTGCTCGATCCGGGCCTGGGGACCTTTATTTACGGTCCCAGCGGCTGCGATCAATGCCGCAATCAGGGTTACAGCGGACAGGTCGGCGTCTTCGAACTGATGAGCTTCACCCGCGACCTGCGGCAAATGGTCCTCGCCGGCCGGCCTACGGAAGACCTGCAAAAGCAGGCGATTGTCGGCGGCATGATCGAATTCCGCCGGGCCGCGATGCTGAAAATCGCCCAGGGGCTGACCAGCACGGAAGAAGTCCTCCGCGAATTGCCGGCTGAGTATTTGGGGCTGGAGATGTAACTCCCTCTCCCTTTGGGAGTGGGGCGGGGTGAGGGTTTAGCAGGAGTCTTACGGCGATGCCCCGTCACGATGAAGAAGCAACTCCCTGGGTGGATGGCCTGTCCATCGGGCAGGTTCTGCACGAAACGGCTCGCAGATATCCTGCGCGGGACGCTCTCGTCTTTCCGCTCTCCAGCACCTTTCGTTCGTGGAGCCAGTTCGCAGACGATGTGAACGCTGCCGCCCGCAGCCTGCTCGCGCTGGGCATCGGGAAAGGGGAGCACGTCGCTATCTGGGCCACGAACGTGCCCGAGTGGGTGACGCTGCAATTCGCCACTGCTTCCATCGGCGCGGTGCTGGTCAACATCAACCCCGCTTATCGTCCCCACGAGCTCAAGTACGTTCTTAAACAGAGCGACTCTGTCGCCCTGTTCCTCGTCGATAAGTTCAAATCCTCCGACTATTTCGCCATGCTGGCCGAAGTTTGCCCGGAAATCGCCGCGGCTAAAGATGGCGAAGTCAACTCCGCCGAATATCCCAAGCTGCGACGAGTCATTACGGTCAAAGGAGAACCGCCTACGGGCCTGCTCACCTGGCAGCAGATGCTGGAATTTGGCAAGAGCATGCCGCAGTCGCGCGTAGACGAAATCGCCGCGACGCTCCAGCCCAACGAGCCCATCAACATCCAGTACACCTCCGGCACGACCGGCTTTCCCAAAGCGGCGATGCTCAGCCATCGCAACCTGCTGCTCAATGCCTACTACATCGGCCTCTGCCAGGATTTCAGCGAGCAGGACCGGCTATGCATCCCGGTCCCGTTCTATCACTGCTTCGGCTGCGTGCTGGGGACGCTGGCCTGCGGCGTGTTTGGCATGGCGATGATTGTGCCGGCGGAATACTTTCAACCGACGGCTACGCTGGAGGCCATCGAGAAATACAAAGCGACGGCCTTGTACGGTGTTCCCACGATGTACATCGCCCAACTTCAGGATCCGTCATTCGAGGGGCGAGATTTTTCGTCCCTCCGCACCGGCATCATGAGCGGCGCACCCTGCCCCATCGAGATCATGCGGCAGGTGGTCGACAGGTTCCACGCCAGTCAAATTACCATTGCCTACGGCCAGACCGAAGCTTCCCCGGTCATTACGCAAACCCGCTGCCAGGATCCTATCGAGCTCCGCGTGGAAACCGTCGGCCGCCCGCTGCCGCGGGTGGAGGCGAAAATCGTCGACACGGCCACAGGCCAGGAACTCCCCGACAATCAGCAAGGGGAATTCTGCACGCGAGGCCACGTTGTCATGCTCGGCTACTACGGCAACCCCGAAGCGACGGCTGCCGCCATCGACAGAGATGGCTGGCTGCACACCGGCGACCTCGCGGTCCGCCTCCCGAGCGGGTATTTCAAGATCACCGGCCGGCTGAAAGACATGGTCATACGCGGCGGCGAGAACATCTAT
>SXOA01000143.1 GCA_005778405.1 Planctomycetaceae bacterium | reverse complement strand
CTCTCCCAAGGGGAGAGGGAGTTGGATTACTTCTTAACCATGTCTTTCATCGTCGGCCGCAGATATTCCACCGTGCTGGCCATGCTGGCGAGGGCCTTATAGTCGGCCTCGGGAATCTGAATCCGATGCCGCTTGCGAAGCTCCATCACGATGTCCAGGAAGTCCATGCTGTCGAGCTCGAGCTGCTCGCGGAACGGCTTGTCGTCTGCGAGAGTGGAAAGGTCTTCGTCGGGAGCGATGTCGGAGAGGATATCGAGGATTTCGTTGCGGATTTCGGCGTCGGTCATGGGGGCGGGCGGTGAGTGGTGAGTGGGCGGTAGGACTTACGGCCCCTTGCGGATGATGACGGCGGAGTTGATGCCGAGCATGCCGAAGGAGTTGTTAAGGATGTGACGAACCGGGCCGATGTTTCGCGGCTCGCCGATCACGAGCGTGTTCAGCGCACATTCGGGGTCAAGCTCGTCTACGTTGATTGTGGCGTGGCAGACCCCATCGTCAAAGGCCCCCAAATTTCCCGCTAATTCCAGCGAGCCGGCGGCTCCCATCGCGTGGCCGATGAAACTCTTGGCGTTATTGAAGAACGTCTTTTCGCTTTCGCGAAAAACGCGGCGCAGAGCGTCACACTCCTGGGCATCCCCCTGCCCTGTCCCGGTGGCGTGTGTGCTGACGATATCAATGTCTTGCGGCATCAGCCCCGCCCGGGCAATCGCCAGGTTCATGCACTCCGCCTGCCGCTCGGGATTGGGAAGGACGAAATCGGTCGCATCGGTGTTAATTGCATAGCCGGCGAGCTCGCCGTAAATCCTGGCGTTCCGGCGGCGGGCGTCATCGAGCCGCTCCAGCGTATAAATGCAGCCCCCTTCGGCGACGACGATGCCGTTCCGCTTCATGTCGAACGGGCGGCTGGCTTTGGTCGGGTCTTCGTGGGTGGCCAGGGCCCCCTGGCTTTTGAAGCTGGCAAAAATCCCGAAGGTGTGGATGCTCTCGGAGACTCCGCCGGCCAGGGCCAGGTCGCAATCTCCCAGCCGGAGCATTTGAGCCCCCTGAATCAGTCCGGCATTGCCGGCGGCACAGGCGGCACCGATGGTGTAGTGCGGGCCGGTGACCCCCATGTTGAGGGCGACTTCGCCGGCCGGGTTGTTGGCGACCGTCCGCGGGTTGTGATGGTGCGACCAGAACTGCGTGTCGTAGTCGTATCCCTTGAGCAGGTAGACCTCGTTCTCGGTCTCGACGTTGCCATGCTCGGTGACGCCGATATAAACGCCGACCCGCGACTTGTCCGTGCTCTCCCAAGGAATGCCGGCGTCCTTCACCGCCTCGTTTGCGGAATAGATGCCAACGCTCCCCGCCCGGGTGCCGCGGCGAATGTCTTTTTTGGACTGGTAACGGAGCGCGTCGAACTTGCAAACACCGGCCAGCGTCTCGCCGACATAACGGATTTCGTATTTGGTCACGCCGGACTGTCCGGCCAGGAGCGCCGTGCGGAATTCCGCCAGGCTGTTGCCGTTAGGAGCGGTGAGGCCGACTCCGGTAATGACAATTCGCTGATTGTCGGGCAAACGGTCGGGGGCGTGGTGGGACATGGTTCATCGGCCGGGTCAAGCCGCTAGTAAATTGCAATCTTTCAAAAGTACCCCTTGGGGAGGAAATTGACAAGCTGCCGCGGAATGAGCGCCAGCATCCGGGACAGCTCCTTGCGCTGGACGTCGCCGCGCCAGCCCCCGCCCATAGTTTGCGGCACAACCGCTCGCCGCCTCTTCGCATCTCTCAAGGCTGCGGCGAAATCGGGGTCGCGCTGCGCAGCGCGGCTGATCGTGCTGTGGTCGATGCCGAGGCAAGGCGCCGCTTCCCGGCGCGACATTCCGCGAGAAATCAGATCGCAAAGAGTGCGCTGCACTCCTGGCGTGAGCCGCGGCGGCTGCCCGCGACCGCGCCGGGCGGAGCGGGGCGTTTTTTTTGTTTTGTTGAAGTATTCGCGTGATCGATCGCCGCAAGCGCCGGCAGGAAAACAGGTTACAGTCACCTCGCCCGCGCCTTTTGCAACACCCCCCTGCCCGGAAGTGGGGGTCGGATTGGGATCCCCCACGCGGGCCGCGAGTGTCGATTTGCTCGTTTCTTCAGCAGGTATCATGACAATTCTCCTCACGAACTGACGCGCATCTATTTCCGAGTTTTCCTAATGTTACAAGAGTACAGTTGGCACAGTCAAGAGGCTAGAAGCAAGAATGCGCAAGATTTCTTGAACCGTCGGTAACGATGGTAGATTCTGCTATTCGCGGGCATTTCCCAGGTATCTCCTTGGTCCATCCAGAAATACTGCCACAGGAATGAGAGCCTTGTCTGCATTCCGTAATTCTTGGGTAGAATTGAACGGGAGTTGAATCCCGGTTGAGTGCGACACTTTGCTCACTCTTTTCCATGCATATTCTCAAATGCCCCCACTGCTCCATGTCGGTCATTCCGAGGAATGATGGGACTTGTCCGAGCTGTGGAAAGGAAGTAGCAGATGATGGAATTCCCAGCGCGGCGACCATCGTTCCACGTTCAAGCGTTGACACTTGTCGAAATGCGAGGCTATGGGCGATTGGGATATCGTGCCTGGTTGTTTCGATGGTTGCTGCTGGAGTCGCGTGGCGATGGGGAGTTTCGGAACCTGCGTCAGTACCGTCCAACGACGAATCCAACGGTCGCACACCATCGGCATCCGATGCCGATGGTAAGAATTCTCTCGAAAATCACATCCTGACGGTTCAGGTACACAACGAGGAGAAACAGCCCGTCGCAAATGCGAAAGTATGGCTATTTCTGACTCTCGATCCTCGCCTCCAACACAAGCATCGAGCATTTGGCACATCGGCAGCAGACGGAACGATTTCACTTTCATTTCCCAAAGTCTGGTTAGACACTGCCCAACCTCCACTTTCTGCTTACGACATTTGGGTCGTCCAGGATGGATTCGCCGTGACAGCACAGTCGATAAGCCGCCCGGACCTTTCAAATCGCTCGACGAAAACTGTTGTGCTCAAGAAGAGCGGTTCGCCGGTTGTTCGGATTCTGAGTCCCCAAGACGAGCCCGTTGCTGCATCTGTTAGTCTCGCCGAAGTCTCGCCTAGCGGTTTGGGCGTGATGTCATTCCTTCCTGAGGAAGTTCGTCGTCACGCCACGTCTCGGAGCGGAGACGTTGGACGCGCATCACTAGTTGGATTTCCAAAAGATGATCGTGCGGGAATTCGCGTCGAATCGGAGACCTACGGCACGCAAATCTTCAATCCGGAAGTGATGCCCGATGAAATTCGACTAATGCCCGTGGGACGCATTGAAGGAATCGTAATCGGTGATCATCCTGAATGGATCGCCGATATTCCCGTCGCCGTGTTTACGCGTTCCGAAAATTCCACGGCGGCAATCGGAGAATCTCGCGTGACTTCGGACAAAGACGGCAGGTTCGTGATTCCCGCCATCGCGGCTGGCATCGTCGGCTTTCGAATGTCGGTTCCACCCGAATGGCCCGTTCGTCCAACATGGGACGAAAATCTCCGAGTTGTTTCCGGAGGAATTCAAACGATCAGATTTCGCATGGAGAGGACGGTGAAGCTTCTAGGAAGCGTCCAAACAAGCGGGCGTCCTGTGCCAAAACTGCAAGTCCACATTCTCCACGGCGTTGATGAGGAGCTGAGCGAGTGGGCGACCACGAATGAAAGCGGGCGATTTGAGGCGTCTGTCCTGCCAGGAAGGGTCCATTTTTCTGCGGGATTTGCGGATGGTGTTGTCCATTACAAAATCAAGGAATGGAGTGCACTGGATATCACAGTTCCCGCGACTTCTCCAACATTTGAAACGCCGCCACTCGAAGTAGTTCCGGCACAGTGAAATGCCATCGAGGTAGTCGGCTGTGATTGTGCCAGAGCCGCCTAAATGCGGAACTCCAGCGCTCGCAGCCGCTGCATCCCCTCGGCCATCGAAATCGCCGGTTCGTAGCCCAAGTCTCGGCGGGCGGCGGTGATGTTGAAGTAGTGGCTGGTGGCGAGCTGAGCGGCGAGGAAGCGGGTCATGCGCGGCTCGTCCGTGCGGCCGGTGAGTTTCCAGATTCCTTCCAGCACGGCGCCGGCGGCGTAGGCGGCGCGGTAGGAGACCGATTTGGTGACCGGCTCCACTCCCGCGAGAGTCAGAATCTCGTTGATCCAATTCCAGCAGTTGACCGGTTCGCCGTTGGTGATGAAGTACGCTTTGCCGCAGACGGATGACTCTGGCTGAAGCCTGTCCGCCGCCAGCAAGTGGGCCGCGGCGGCGTTTTCGACGAAGACGGCGTCAATCACGTTCTTGCCGTCACCCACGCGACGAAGTTGGCCGGCGCGAGCACGGGCCAAGAGGCGGGGGATGAGATGCTGATCTCCTGGTCCCCAGATGAGATGCGGACGAAGGGCGCAGGTCAGCAGGTCGCCGCCACTCGCCGCCAACACCTCCTGCTCCGCCAGGGCCTTGGTTTGCGGATAGTGGGCCAGCCAGCGCGTTGGATAGGGAGTTGATTCATCAATGCCGCACTGGTCGCTGGCGGCGAACGTGACGCTCGGGCTGCTGGTGTAAATCAGCCGCGGAACATCATTTTTGCGGCAGGCAGCGATAATATTCCGCGTACCAAGCACGTTGTTGCCGTAATACGCCTGCCACTTTCCCCAGATGCCCGCGAGGGCGGCGACGTGAAAAACCGCGTCCACGCCGCGGCACGCTTGCTCGACGGCCGCGGCATCCTGAATGTTTCCCTGAACCGATTCCACGCCAAACTGAGCCAGAAACGGATAATTGCCGCGTGCGAGTGAGCGAACTTTGTCACCGCGAGCCACCAGTTGCCGCGTGATGTATTGGCCGAGAAATCCCCCGGCCCCGGTAACAAGTGCGTGCATGTGTTGGTGTCCCGGCTTTAGCCGGCTTGGAGAAGTGACCGGCTAAAGCCGGGACTCCAACGTGCCAGTAAGAATTGCAGTCACCTACTTCTTCTTTCCCTTGGCGGTCGCGGCCTTCTTCTTCGCCGGCTCCGCTTTCTTGGCGGGCTCGGTCGACTTCGTGGGGGGCGTTTTCGTGGCTGGCTCGGCACCCTTACCCTCGTCCATCTTCTTACCCTTATCCTGCTCCTCGAAGGACTTGTTGATCTCGTCAATCAAGCTCGGCTTCTTGGGGGGCGGTGGTTCGGGTTTGACGGTGGTTACGGGTTTGGTGGTTTCCGCCGGACCCTCGGGAGTGGCGGGGTCCGTGGGAACTTTGCGCGAGTTGACGAGGGGATCGTTTGGTTCCTCGCCTGCGATGCCGGAGGGAGGGGGCAATACGACCGGCGGCCCGCCTTCATTGGCCAGCACATCGGAAGTGATTTCGATTCCCGAGTACGGGTTTTTTGTGTTGTCGTAAAAAACGTTCTGCGGAAGCACCAGCCGAAGCTTCTCGAAGGATTCGGTGGGGGCCTCAAAGACTAAGATGTCCGTAATTGCCTTGCCACCTGGAACGTCCGCGCTCGTCAATCGTGCAACGCCTTGTGTCTCGCTGATGGGAATTAACTTCAAAATGCGATCGCCGTCGTCGGCAATAAAGGGAACTTTGCCTTTTGCGACGTTCCAGCCTTTGTATTTCAGAATGGCACCAGCAGTGTTCACGACGGTTACTTCGACAAACACATATTTTGGCTTGCCGCCAGCAGCATCGGCAGTGACTGTCGGAGGCGCAGCTTCCTTGGCGTCTTCAGCGGCGGCGGAAGTAGGTGATTCCACCCGGCGAGTGCTTTGGCCGCTGGCATCGGTGGCCATCCAAATTCGACTGAACGAAATCTTCGCATTGCCGACCTTGAGGCTGACGAGAACAGCGGCGTTACTCCACTTTTGAATCCCCTTAAGAGCCGCTAACTGCGCGGCTTCAGTCGGGAGAATGTCCTTGGCATCTTTACCGGTCGTCTTTGTGGCAGCGGGGGCAGGCTTCTTCGCCCCAGTATCCACTTCACCCTCCGGGTTCACTTCCCCAGGGTTGGATTCGCCTGGTTCCACTTTCGGTGTCTTTTTTACGGCCGAAGTATTGGTCGCGACAAGCTTCTCGTCCTCGCCGCCGCGGTTCATCGTGATGTAGATCGTGAGTCCAACTAGAACGATCACCAGCAGTGCCGCCCCTCCCATGGCACCCACGATGACCGCCGTGTTGCTCTTCTTTTTGGTGAGCACGTCATCGTCATCATCCAGGACCGATCTTTTCACGCTGCCATACTTACCGCTGGGGGAAGTGCCCAGGTCAAAGCTGAATGCGCCGGAAGGTGAGGATGCCGGGGGAGAGGGGCCAACCGCCACGCCGACGGGTGCTCCCACGGGAATTCCGGTCGGGATGTTTTGCGGAGGGGCGACGACGGGGGGAGCCGGCCGGCCGGCCGCGGGACGGGCCAAGGGTTTGGCCTTTTTGACGGCGGATTTGCTGGCGGCTGTTGAAGTGGCAGCGGCCTGGGGAGCTGGTTTTCCATTTGCCGCGGGCTTGGCTCCACCGAGCAGGCCAGGAATTGCCGCGGCAGTGGACCACTGCGAATCACTGGTCTTCCGCACAGGAAGCTCGGCCGTGACCCGCCCCTGTGCCGCCATTTCGAGCATCTGGTCCCAAGTAAAGGGGCCATACTCTTCGCCACCGACATTCGCCATCCATTCCGCCTTCACGACGCACCTCTGGCCCAGTGTTTCTGTTCAGCGGGCTGCGCTATTCCCGCAATGGAACACATCACCCCCCTATAATCTAACGGGGATATGGGGAAAATGCCAGCGAAAGGGAGAGGAATCTGACGACGGAAACCTTGCTCATTTCGCCATTTCAGCCACCTTCAGATTCCGAAACGACAAATTCGTCGTCGGGTCATGCCCTTGGATTTGAAGGGTTCCTTTCTCAAGCCGCAGTCCGTTGCGGGGGTTCTTGTCGGGTTTGCGGGTGTCGGTCCAGTCGGTGACCTGGTAGCCGTTGACCCATACAGCGATGTGCGGGCCGTCGGCGATGACCGTTTTGTGGAACCATTCTTCATCATTGGGGACGACGAGGCGGGCGGCAATGCGGCGGTAGATGCCTCCCGTGCCGAAGTCGAGGGGTTTGGCACGGTCGCCGTCTTTGAAGCCATTGTGAACCTGGCTTTCGTAACCGCTGTTGGCGTTGTTGATTTCGCCGGGGATGGAGCGGAAGAAGATGCCGCTGTTGAGGTTCTTGGCGTGGCTGATGCAGTCGAACTGCAAGGCGAAGTCACCGAATTGGGCGTCGCTTTCCAGGGTGCCGCGGCCGTTCTTGACATTCAGCTCCCCCTGCTTGGTGACGGTGAATTTGCTGAGCGATCCGGCGGGCTCTTTCCAGCCGGCCAGGTCTTTGCCATTGAAGATGCTCTTCAGGCCGAGCGGCCGGAGCTTGATGTTCTTGAACTCGCACTTGCCGCTGTTGAGCTGCAGGCCGATGTAGCCGCGGGAAGCGGGTTTCGGGTCGTCGTAGGAGAGGACTTCCTGGCCGTCGAGCTTGATGACGACCTTGGAGCTGTCAACGGTTGCTTCGAAGGTCCGCCAGCCATCAGTTTCACCGGCCTCGCCGTACTTTTTGCGGCCGACGAGGCTGCCGGTGGGGAAAGGGTTATCCGGCGGAGCGATGTTCAGCTCATAGCACCTGGTGGTGATGTCTTCCTTGGCGGGAACCTGGGCCGTGCGGAGGAAGAGGCCGCTGTTGGTTCCTTTCGCGGCGCGAAAATCGGCCTTGAGGACGTAGTTATCGAATTGAACGCTCGTGCAAAGCAGCCCCGGTTTGCCGGAGGTCACGACAATTGTGCCATTTTCGACCTTCCAATCGGCTTCGCTGTGAGCTTTCCAGCCGAAGAGGGTCTGGCCGTCGAAAAGGGAAATCCAGCCGGCGGCGAGCTCGTCTTTGGAGAGCAGGATGGGCGGATCTTTGGTGGGAGCTGCCTTGGCGGATGCTGCAGATGAATTCTGTGCTGTGTTTTTTGCAGCGGGCTCATTCGTCCTGCTGCCGCGGATGATTTTCTGGGCGTCGGTGAATTTGGATTGAGCGAGGGCCGGAGTCGCGAGAAGGATTAGCAGCGAGGTTGTCCAGGCAATGATGCGAAACATGGTTCACCAAGAAGTGCGATGGCATAGAAAAACGGAATTGTAGCACGCCGTCCAGTTGTTGGCCCGCCCTAGAGCGATGGTTGTGCTTGTTGCGGTATGACCGAGGGACGAACTATCATACGGCGATGAACGAGCCCATCCCCGCAACGGTCGTCAATCCTTATGCGTCGCCGCAATTCGCCAGCGGCCCGGCCATGCCCCAGCCGCAACAGGGAGGTTTTCCTGGGCTCTGGCGGCAAGGCAACGTGCTGGTGATGCACAAGCAAGCGCCGCTGCCGCCGATTTGCCTCAAGAGCGGCCTGCCGGCCACGCAGTGGCTGCGGCGGAATTTGCAGTGGCATGAGCCGTGGATTGCGATCACGATTGTGGCCGGGCTTTTGATCTACGTGATCATTGCCCTGATCATGACGAAGCGAGCCTCGCTGATGATCGGCCTGACCGACGAATGGGCCGCCCGCCGCAAGACCAGGATTTTCATTGCCTTGGGCATCACCCTGGCGGCAATTGCCCTTGGTATTGCCGGAATTGTCCTGGGAAATCAGGGGCGCGGTTACGAAGGCTGGTTCTCCTTGATCGCCCTGGCGGGTTTTGTGCTGATTGGCGCGGCGCTGTATGGGCAATACGCCTGTCGCCTCGTCTGGCCGCAAAGGATTACCGATCAGTACGTCTGGCTGAAGGGAGTCCACCCCAGCGTTTTGGATCAGATGCCCGTGTGGACGTTCGGGATAGTGTGAGAGAGCGCTGCCGCCATGGTCAGGGGAATTCTAGTCACTGCAATTCTTCCCCTCGATCAAAAAGCGTAGGATATTCGAATGATGCCATCTGGAAGCCATTTTGTCGTCCCACTTGCATTCGCAATCCTATTCGGTACCGGCTGCCGCCAGCGAACGCAACATGAAGTCTTTGCAGACAGTATCACCGAAGACTTTGTTCGCAGGCACGTCAGACCACTGAGCGACCCGGTCGCGGATTTGGCTTACAGCGGAGTTGACCTTCCACCTGACTTCCTTGCAGCGAACAAAATAACCGCGGTTGAAGTAACTCGAAAGGGAAGCGATTCCCAGACGGTTTTTGAGGACGAACAGCAACGGCCGCCGAATGACGGGATGATTACTGGCGTTCAGAACGCTCGAAACATTGGGCTATTTTTTCCGTTGACTTTGGAGCAACCAGAAATTGAAGTCCGCATGAATTATAGCTTTGCTAACGACGACTTCATCGCCGTGCACCTAGTGGTTCCGAATCCGTGGGTTCTTGGCAAAGAGACAAGAAACTAATGCCTGCCCATTTTGTCCTAGAGTTTTTTTCTATTCCACGGGAACCTGCGAAGCACTAAGAACGGTTGGACGCTCAATGTCGAGCGTCGATGGGCACACGCTCTAAAGCTTCTTCAGCAGCTCCGCCACTCGGTCCTCAAACAGCTTCTGCCATTCGGGGGCCAGCAGGCAGTCGCTGTCCTCCTGGGCTCCGCCGACATTCGCGAGTTGCTCGGCGGTGGGGGCGTAATAGATGTAGCCGTTGGTATAGCCGGCAACGAAGGTGTTTGCGTGGGGAGACGCCTTCTTGATATTCAGGCCGATCTGGCAGGTCAGCTCACCTGGAGACGTGACGAGGACGAAATCGCCCACACGCAGGCCGACAAGCTCCACATCCAGCGTCCGCTTGCCGGCTGCGACATGCTGGGCCTGATGCAACTTCAGAAGCCGGAGATTCTCCTGCACTCGCGTCAGCTCTTCCATGACAAGGACGTTTTTCAGAT
This sequence comes from Planctomycetaceae bacterium, assembly GCA_005778405.1. GTDB lineage: Bacteria > Planctomycetota > Planctomycetia > Pirellulales > Pirellulaceae > SXOA01. The sequence goes on along the minus strand of SXOA01000143.1, from coordinate 19,401 downwards.
AGGCTTCGAGGTTCTTTCGATTGTTCGCGTCGAGCTTTCTTAGGTCTTCCCGCCCCAGGGCCTGTTCCTGGAAATAGCGATGGGCGTAGTGCGAGGGAAAATCGGGGGACAGGTCGTATTTGGCGGTCAGTGCCAGAAATGTTTTGAGGTTTAGGCTCGTCCCTTGCAAAGTACCAAGCAATTCCTTTTGTCGCGCTTCCTGGGCGTAAATTCGCGGCTGAAGCTCGCCACGGGGGAGCGTCAGCGGTTCATTGATGTGTTTGAGCGGAGCGGCTTCCTTTGTTTTGATGGTCCGTACTGCTTTGAGCGTGGAGAGGCCGAGCATATTCCCCAGCGGCTCGGCATCGCGGGGCTTATCGACATCCTTGTACAGCGCTGGATTGATGTCGCCGGCACAGCCCTGCACAAACAGGGCGACGGCGCCTTCGCTCAAATTGTCCTCGATAACCTGCGAGGCAAAGCCAGTGATGTCCGCGGTGTTCTCACCGCCAGCAACGCCCTGAATCGGATGGACGGCGAAGTTGTAAACCACCGCCAGCGTCGTCCCGTCCATCCGGTCGATGCGCAGGACGCCAATCTCCGGATCAACCGGCCCCACCCCCACCACCTCATCATCCGCCGGCAACGAATAGGCATGCCGCACATCCGCTTCCTTTCCGCTCTTCAGCTTCAGCCGGCGGTTCTCCATGATGCGGTCCTCGCGTCCCTTGCCGACGCCGACCTTCACCGGTTCCAGCTTCTTATAGGCTTCCTGCACCGCCTGCACGGTTCGCTCCTCCATGTCCTTCTCTTGGCAAACCACGCCGTGGCAGTGGCTGGCGTTGATCAGGACATTCGACGGCTTGATCTTCAGTTCCTTCTCAAGTGCCGCTCGGACGTTGGGCAGATAATCGTTCTTGATGTATCCGATACCTCCCACCGCCACGGCATCGAGGGAAATGATCACAGTCGTCGTGGTGTCGTCGCTCAACACCAGGGCCTTGGCATAGAGCTTGTCCCCCGGCCGCGTTGGATGGTCGGGATGGGTGATGTCGACTTTAGCGACTCCGGCACGGAGGGGAGCGGCATCAAGAGTTGCGTCCAATGCAATAATAACCCCAACGATCAGGCCCAAAAGAAGGAACGGAAATTTCAACATTTTGTATCCTCTAGGAGCGTGTGTCCGAAAGACAATGATTACGCTTGGTTTCGCTTGTCCTCGACGTGTACGATTTCAAGCTCTTGCGCATCCTGATTTCGTTTGGATCGTCCGAGCAATCCAATCACCACGTCATCAGTGCTGCTCATTTCAGCCGGGCCGACATAGGTCAAAATATCATTGTGATGTGAGGTTACAACCCAACCCGCCGCTTGATCCAAAGTGATGGTCCCAAAATCTCCCGCCGAGGATCCCGCATGGACCGGCCCCCATTCTTTCATCAAAGCGGTTGCCTGAGCGGAAAGAACAGCCTGGGGTTCCATAAGAATGACGCAGGTGCCGTTCTCAAACAGCACCCACGATTTCTGATCTCCAAGTATGATTTCGCGCCAAATCTCAATGAGCGGATTCATCAGAGGGGCTTTCCTTGAACTCGTCGCGGATTTCCATCAGGATTCGCCCCAGCATATTCTTTCCACTACCGTCACCGCCATCGCCCCAATAGGAATCCCGCTCGGTGTGCTCGACGATTTTAGCGTCGCCGGTGGACAGCAGGATTGTGCGAATGTCTGCATGTTGCGTGAACTTGGCTCGTACCGCGTCCCGCATCACTCCCACCTTCACAGATTCCCAGTCCCTGCGCAACGGCTTTTTCCGATCCCGACCCATCCGGGCGGCAATCATCGGCGAATTCGCCTTCCGGATCTTCTCCCGATACTCGACTTCCTTGAACTTTTGCGCCTGGAAATAATGCTCTGACGTTGGCCAAAGTTTCGCGCCAATCCGCAAAGGATGCGCTGAGAAGTTTGAAAAACAGCCGAAGTCGTCAGAAACGCTGTAGAAGGTGATTACTTCGGACATTGTTGAGTGCTCCGCCATTCGTGCCGTGAAGGACTACAGCTTTCGTTTCTTTCAGTATCCCGGCTTTCTTCGCCCATGAGCGATGGCGATGACCCAAATGACATCGTCGAATTCACGAAAGTAAACGACGTAGGGGAACCGCTTGACGCGAATGAATTGAAACGGCGTATTCCTAAAACGCATCCCTAAGGATGGATCCTGACGAAGGCGGATGATGGTTTTCTCTACCTCAGACTGCAAATCCAGTCCGAGACCTGACTGCCGTTTCTCATACCAAGCCATATCCTCTTCAAGCTCGACTGCTGCTTCCCGCTGGATGATGACCGGCTTCAAGAGAATTTCTCCCGCAAAGCTTGAAAGACTTGCTCTGCGGGAATCCCAACAGCCGTTCCCGCTTCAATTTGTGCATTGCGACGAGTTAGCTCTTCATGCCACGCTTCTTCAACGTCCCCCTCATCTTCAACATCCAGCGTTCCAATCAGAAAATGCGCGAGTTCGGCGCGATCCTGAAAGTCCAGCTTAAGAAGCTCGTCTTTCATCCGCGTGGCGGTGTCGGACATATGGCTATCCTTAAAAAGGGCGACGATACCAGCCCGTCGTACATCTCGTCAGTCCATCTGAATTATATCAATCATACTCCGCAATATCGCACCTAAATCGGCACCCCGTTCCACCGCGTAAACGCCTCCATCGCAAAATACTCCGGCAATCCGACCTGGTTATAACGGGCGGCGGTGGCGGTGTTGCGTTCCTCGGCCCGCTGCCAGAATTCGCGGGGGTCGGAGCCGGGAAAGAGGGCGGCGTCCTTCTGGCTTTGGTGCATGAAGATGGCCTTTCGCTTGAGGGCGATGTCGCCGGGGGACAGCGGCACGGCAATCTCGATTTCGTGCAGCGCGTACTCTTGCCAGGCTCCGCGATAGAGCAGCGCTTCCGGTCGGCTGCCGCGGGAAGCTTCGATTTCGAGCAGGGCGCGAAAGATGGCCTGGGCACAGACGCGGTGGGTGCCGTGCGGGTCGGAGAGGTCACCGGCGACATACACTTGGTGCGGATTGACCCGTTCGATAAGCTCGCGAATGATCCGGACGTCGTCGCCGGAAATTGGCTTTTTGGCGATGGTGCCGGTGCGATAGAACGGCAGGTCGAGGAAGTGCAAGTGCTCTTCCTTGCAGCCGACTTTGAAGGCCCCGGCCTTGGCTTCTCCCCAACGGATGAGCCCTTTGATTTTGAGGACGTTGTCGATGTCGGGCTGGCCGGGGGTTTTGCGGGCCAGCGATTCCAGCACGGTCGATTCGACGAGCTTGCTCCGCTCCTGATCGATGCCGAACATGCGGTTGTATTCGGTCACCTGGTCGGCGATGCGGGCGGCGTCGTGGTCGAAGACGGCGATGTTGCCGCTGGTCATGTAAGCGATGTGGGCCTCGTGTCCGTCCTCCACCAGGCGAATTAAGGTACCACCCATGCTGATCACGTCGTCGTCAGGATGCGGGCTGAAGCAGATGATCCGCTTCTTCTCCTTGCCCGCCGGATGGTACTCAATGGTATCCATCAGCCAGCGGAAGACCCGGTGGGCGATTTTTTGTGCCGGCCCATGATGCCGCAGCAATTGGTGCAGGTTGTGGTTGAGGAAGTCCTCATCGGTCAACTTGAGCAGCGCTTTGCCGGTCTTTTCGCTGAGCCAGATGCAGGCCCGCTTGATGAGTGAATCGGTAAACTCCACTTGGCCCAGCACCCATGGGGTCACAATTGCCGTCAAATCCTGGGCCGCGGCGGCGTCAATGAGGACGGTGGCCTCGCCATGCTCCTGCAAGTAAGAAGCCGGGACACGCGGCGAGACGGCACCCTCCGTCGCTTCACGGATGATGTCAGCCTTGTGTTCGCCCAAGGCCAGGAGCAGTATCTTGCGGGCCTCGAGAATTGTCCCCAATCCCATAGTGATGGCCTGCTGCGGGACGTTGGCCTCGGAGAAGAAGTCGCTGGATGCCGCCCGCCTGGTCACTGGGTCCAGCACGCAGAGCCGCGTGCGGCCCCCTTTGGGACTGAAGGGCTCGTTGAAGCCAATATGTCCGTTGCCGCCGATGCCCAGGAGAAGGATATCGATCCCCCCTGCCCTTTCGATTTCCTGCTCATACTCGCGGCAGTGGCTTTCAATCGCCTCGAGCGAGACGGCTCCATTGGGAATGTGAATGCTGTCCTGGGGAACATTCACGTGTTTGAAAAAGTGTTCCTTCATCCAGCGGTGGTAGCTTTGTAAAGCGTCGCTGGACAGGCCAAAATACTCGTCCAGGTTGAAGGTGATGACCTGGGAAAAATCGAGCTTCTCCTCGCGGTGCATGCGGGCCAACTCACGATAGACACCTACAGGAGTCGATCCGGTCGGCAGTCCCAGCACGGCCTGCTGGCCTCGAGAATTACGTTCCCGAATGACGCCGGCCACAATCTGGGCCGCATGCCGGGCCACGTCGTCGGACGTATCGAAGATATAGGTCGGCAGATGGGTGCCAGGCGTTTTGGGGGGCGTAGTGAGGGCGGAGCTAGCGGTGAGCATGGGGCAGCGGAAAGAGTGCGGTGCGTCCGTTTCGGCACCTCAGTATGCCACATCGGGGGGCAGGGTGCCAATTGGCTGTGCGGGAAATGGGTGCTGGAAATTGGGCTCGACTCGCGCTAGCCATTTTCCGATACTCCGCGCCAAGGACTGCCATGCGCCGCTTGCTAGCAGGATGCTCGTATGACCACCGAACTTCGCAAAGCCGCCATTCTGCTGACCAGCTTGCCGGAAGACCAGGCGGCGGTTTTGATCGCCAAGCTCAATCCCAAACAGGTCGAGGCGGTGACCATTCAAATCGCCAAGCTTGGCCGGCTAACGGCGGATGAGCAGGAGGGGGTGCTCCGCGAGTTTGGCAACGCGAACCCGCACACGCTCGGCGGCGAAGCGGGAGGAGTGGAGTTCGCCAAGAGCCTGGTGGAGAAAGCGTTCGGGGACCAGGCCGGCACCACGCTGGAAAATCTGCGGCACTCCATTGAGGCCCTGCCGTTTCACTTTCTCAAGAGGGTTGATCCACAGAACTTGCTGACCTTCATCATCGACGAGCATCCGCAGACCATCGCCCTCATCCTTTCGCACCTGCCGCCGCAAATCGCGGCCGACGTGGTGAAGGGGCTTCCCGCCGACCGGCAGCTGGCGGTCATCCGCCGCATCGCTCACATGGGGCAAACCAGCCCCGAGGTCATTCAGGAAGTCGAGCGCGGCCTGGAGAGCCGCATGGCCAACCTGATGGACCAGTCGTTCCAGAAAGCCGGCGGCGTACACAGCGTGGCTGAGATTTTGAATGTTGCCGATCGAGGAACGGGGCGGTCGCTGATGGAAAACCTGGCTCAGGAAGACGCCGAACTCGTGGAAGAGATTCGCCGCTTGATGTTCATCTTCGAAGACCTCTGCAAACTCAGCGACAAGGACATCCAAAACGTCCTCAAGAACATTGAGACCAGCCAGTGGGCGATGGCCCTCAAAGGAGCCAGTGCCGACCTTAAGCAGAAAATTCTCGGCAACATGTCCACCCGTGCCGCCGCCAACCTGCAGGAAGAAATGGAATTCCTCGGCTCCGTCAAGCTGTCCGAGGTGGAAGGTGTTCAGCAGCAAATCGTGGACGTCGTCCGTAAGCTGGAGGACGCCGGCGAAATCACCGTACACCAGGGCGAGGAGGCGGAGGAGCTCATTCAATAATCTGCTCTCATTCTTCCCCTCTCGCTTTCTCTCCATCTCTCCTTCTTCCTCCGTGCCTTCGCGCCTCCGTGACTTTGCGTTAAAACCCGAGGCATGCGTTCCTACAAGCTCACCCTCGCCTACGACGGCACTCATTTCACCGGCTGGCAGCGGCAGCCAGGGAGAAGGACGGTGCAGGGAGTTTTGGAAAAGGTGCTGGGAGCCGTCCTGCAAGAAGAAGTGCGGTGCATGTCGAGCGGCCGGACGGATTCGGGAGTTCACGCTCTCGCGCAAATCGTCGGCTTTCAGTCCGCGACGCGGCATCCGCCGGAAGCCATTTTGAAGGCCCTGAATGCCGAATTGCCGGAGGATTTGTTCGTCTTTGATGTGGGCGAAGTTTCACCTGAATTCCATCCGATCAAGGACGCCGTCCGCAAACGCTACCGCTACATCATTCAAGACGGCCGTGTGCGGGACATCTTCGATCGCCAATACGTCTGGCAAGTCTTCCGGCGGCTGGACGTGGAATTGATGCAGCAGGCCGCCAAACATCTGGTCGGCACTCACGACTTTCAGAGCTTCGAGTCGCATGGCTCGTCGCGGCTCACGACGATCCGCACCATCTATGACCTGCTGGTCGAACGGAAGGAAGCCGAACGAACCGACCGCATCATCATCGAAGTGGAAGCGGACGGCTTTCTGTACAACATGGTCCGCAACATTGCTGGAACGCTGATGCTGATCGGAAAAGGAAATCACTCGCCCGACTGGCCACTGGATATCTTGGCCGCCAAAGACCGCCGCGTCTGCGGACCAACGGCCCCGGCCCAAGGACTGTTCATGATGTGGGTGGAATACCCCACGTAGCCACACGCGGGCCGCGTGTTGGCTTCCGTTGAGCCAGAGTTACCGCCAGAAGCTGACACGCGGGCCGCGCATCGCTACGCCTTGCGGATAAAGTTCGCGGCATAACTGCGGATCTGATGCCCATTCAGCACGTGCATCATCCGCAGTTGCTGGATCACACCATCTCCGAATTGTCCCAGCGGGATATGCACCAGCTTTTTGCCAAAATGTTTGGCCAGCTTGCGAAAGCCGGCCCCCGGCGGCAGGGGGCTGACCAGGGCAACGTGGGGGCACTGGCTGTGTAGGCAGCCCGCCGCCACCAGCCGCTCTTCGAGCGTTTCGGTGAAATCGAGCTCGGGGTCCTGCCAGATATCCGGGATGTGAACGGGAGGAAACAGGAACATTGCCCCGCCGTAAGTGGCCAGGGCAATCCCGGGACCGACCAGTTCCTTGGCAAAGTCCGTCGCGAAGAAAGCCAGCGTCGATTCCTCCTCGTGTTCCGCATACCACGTTGATCGCCACGGATATTCACGCGGGTCCGCCGGCGTATCGAACAGCATCACCACGCAGTCCAGCTTGCCGCGGCTGGGGGGCATGACCTTGACGTAGATATCGCCGTCGTACCAGTGGCGGAGCGTATCGCGGATGTCGATGCCGTCCATGATGCTGGTCGTGAATTTCTCGGTGCGGGCCAGGTCGGCCCCCAGCACGGCCTTGGCCCGGTCGAACACGTGGGCCCGAAAGTCCTCGATCTTCTCATCCTCCGGCGGCCAACTGCACTGAGAATACGGATTCCATTTCATCTCCCATTCGTCACGCTCCTTGCGCTCCGGCCGCCGTTGCAATTCGAGCGACCGCCACATCAGCGGCGGCCCCGGCAAGCGGCTGACGAGTCCAACCATCTTGCCATCAGGCAGCCGAGCCCGGTCGATGCCGAGCGCCGCCGTTTCATACGGGGCAAAGCCGTGATATTTGTACTCGCGGGCGGTCTCCGCCACGTGCAGCGCGAACTGGTCGCCGCAAACCTGCTTGGCCGCGATGACGAGTGTGTATAGATCCGGCGTGAAGCGGCTTTCCAAGAGCGACAGGTTACGGATGTACTTCAGACACTGTCGCAAGAGATGAGGCGTAATTTTGCGTGCCCGCCGCTTCATTTCCGCCAGATAGCTCGCGCGGGCGGCGAGCAGCAGTTCCTTCACGCCGTCGAGGGAGAGATTTTCGTCCTCGTCCAGTTCGGCTCGGGCCTGCTCATACAGGCTGGTGATGAACGGCAACTCTCCCAGCATAAAGAGCAGCGTCTGCGGATCAGGCTGATAGCAGACCGTTTCTTCGACTTTGTCATCAGGCAGAGTCGGCGGCGTGTTCTCTTGATAGGCCTCGCGAATCCAAGGCCAATCCAGGACCGAGCAGATGCAGAGTATGGACGTGTACCGTTTTTCGAGCGCCCGCAACTGGCGGGCCATGTGCACAATGCGGGCCTGATGCTGCTGGCCGTCGGGCCGCGGAATCGCCGGCAAAAGGGCCGCCGCGAATGTGTCGAGGCTCACCTTTTTCAGGGCAAAGGGATCGGGCAACACGGCCGCCGCCGGCTCATAGATACGGGTTTCCAAATCAATGAAGGCCTGAGCAATATGTTCCGATTTCGCCGCCCGAATCGCGGCAATCACACCCTGGCAAGGGTCAATCGGGACATAGCTCAACTGCCGCTGATTCTCCTCATCGTCGTCGTCGTCTTGTTCGGGAGACCACTCCGTGTGGTATCGCCCCTGCTCTGCTTGGGTCACCAGGCTCGGCGACGGCAGAAACTCAATCGCCCGCTCGACATCCGCCTGAAACGACGGCGGCAGCGGCACCGCCACGCAGTCGAACTTTTCCTCCAGCATCACCCGCCGGACGGCCAGCGCAAACTCTCCGCTACCGTGAATGATCGGCAGGAGCGTAAGGCGGGGAGTGAGCCTAAGGATGGGGGACATCCCCTAAATTCTAATCAATTCCTTGCTTGCAGGGCCTCTGCGCAGTCACTTCTTCCGCTGTTCCATTTCTAGCCGCCGTAGCATTTCCGTGATCATTGTTTTGCTTCCTTCGGACCGAGCGTCGAGGTTCTTCTTCAAGAGCTCAACCAGTTTGGGATGTTGCTGAATATTCGTGATCGCCGAATATTGGGCGGCTTGTTTGAGCTCAGAATGTGCAGGGTCGTTTGGTAGGTCAAAGACATCGAAGATGCGCGAGACAGGGGCGTATTCGCCAGTCGCGAAGAAGTCTCCCCATAAATAGTCGAGATCGATGGGGTCATTGGCCGGGGCGTCTCGCAGTCGCTTTCGGTCGGAACTGGCCAGGCGCTCCTTGAGTCTGGTCAACTCCATTTTGATGTTGGCGTTCGCCGTATCACTCAGCCACTGCTCCACGACTTGCGCCGTGGTCGTGTCGCCGCAGGTACCAAGAGCTCGAAGGATAATTCGCTTCCCCATCTCGGGTGCGGCCGCGAATTTGCTTTCGAAATGTCGGATTAACTCCTCATGGCCAAAGGCGATGTCCCCAAGATTGGCGGCCATCAATTGCAGGACGACGCCTCGCTCTTGGTACCAAGGATTGTTCACATTCTCGGGACTGATCAGATCCGCCAGCACCTGCTGCGCCTTCTCCGGCTGCGGGTCGGTGTAAAAGAAGGTCATAACGGGGACATTTTTCTGCAGCGCGGCGGGGACTTCCGGCTCTCTCTCCGGCGACGTTGATTCCCGGAATTGCGGCGGTTCGATGCCCGCCCGTTTGTAGGCTTCGGCGGCACCGGCGTTGTCACCTAGGCCCCTTCGACATTCGCCGAGGGAATAGTAGGCCAGGGTTTTTTTGGGGTTGAGTTGGATCGCCTTTTGCACATGTTCCAGCGCCTCTCGATGGCGGCGCTGTGAGATCAAAACGTTTCCCAAGTTAAGCCAGGCATCCGCATTTTTGGGGGCCAACTCAATGCATTTGCGAGCCGCCCGCTCACTCCCGGCTCGATCCCCCGCCATCTGATACGCGTTGCTGAGAGCCAACCAGGCTTCTTGCGAACTCGGATATCGATGGACCGTTCCTTCCGCAACATCCACCGCCTCCTGCACTTGCTTTTGTGCCATCAGTCGCTCGACGGTGGTGATCTCCGGCCCCACGCCAACTTCAAAACCGGCGACCCTCAACGCTGGATCATCGTTGCGATTTCGGTCCGGAGGCATCTTCGCCAGTCGCTGCCTCATTTGATCGGCCAAAGCCCGGTCACCGATCCGGTCGTAAACATTGGCGAGCATGGTGCAGGCTGCGTTTTGCACCCCGGGGTGTTCAGAGACAGGTTCCAAAAATTTCAGTGCCTCTCGATATTGACGACGCGTCATTTCCAGTCTCCCCATTCCCAGTTGGGCCTGGGGATCGTTGCTATCGACCGTCAGCACCGTGCGGAACTCGCGCTGGGCATCCTCCAGCCGACCCAGTTCCAGCAATGTGTTGGCGACACGCAATTGTGCGAGGGAGTTCGGCGGGCTGAGGCTGGCGGCTTGTTCAAAACGAGGGAGCGCCGCTTCTGGCCCACCGGGACCGTCGTGGTACAAGTCTCCTTGCAGGTACGGCCATAAGGCGTTCGTGGAATCAAGGCGGATCGCGGTGTCGTAGCAGGTGTGTGCAGCGCTGGCAAATCCATGAGCTTGCAGCACCATCGCGTACTGCCCCCAGGCCGGCCCAACTTCCGGATTGTTTTCCAAAACGTCGCGGGCTTCTCTCACAACTCGGATTATGGCTGGATCGGCACCGTCGAGATTGACCGTGGGAATATCCGGCAAGTCCGAGATTTTTTCCGCCGGCTTCCAAGGGCCAATGCGGAAAGCGATAAAAAATCCCGCGGCGGCCAACAGCAGAAGCACCACTCCTCCCATCAGGATGCGCCGCCAAACCCTGGTTGGAGGCAGTTGCTGGGTGGCCACTTTGGGGGGCTGGGAAATCTCCGGCTCTGCATCCGAGCGCTGGGGGGTACTCATGGCTTCTCCCCTTTTCCCGGCGGTACGGACTCTCCTTTGCCTCGCTGAATTTCCAGGACCCGATCAACTCCGGGACAGGCGAATTGTTCGGTGCTGCCATCGGGCCAGAGAATTTCGATCCGATCTATCTTATCCGTGGTTCCCAGGCCGAAATGGGCCCGCAAGTCGTTGGCGCACTGGAAACTCTGGCTGGGCTGAATCAAGGTCTGCCAGCGTCGCTCGCCCGACTGGAGGCGAACCTCGGCACCAATCGCATCGCGATGCAGCGCTTGGTCTACGGCTCGCACCATGAGCCAATGCCCACGTGAGGGGGCCACGTTGCGGAAGATGCGGGCCGCGCCGCCAACTTGCGTGGTCAATAGATCCAGCGAACCGTCTCCATCGAGGTCTCCCACGCACAAGCCGCGGCCCACGTTGGGATCGCCGCACAGCGCGGGATTGTCGGTCGAAATGTCCTGGAAATGGCCGGTTCCATCGTTGACATACACTTGGTTGCGATCTTTGTAATCCTCCCAAAATGACTTGGCCGGCGCATCGCGGCGCTGCACGAAACCGTTCATCAGAGCCAAGTCCAAGGAACCGTCCTGGTTAAAATCGGATAGGGTTGCTCCCCACGCCGTGCCATGCCAGCGGCTGTGAGACAGCCCGGCCCTGATCGACAATTCCTCGAAAGAGCCCCGGGGCTCTTGCATCCACAATCCGTGGTGTTCGTTGGTGAAGTGGGTAATGAACAGATCGGATAAGCCGTTCCCATCAACGTCTCCATAGGCCACTCCCATGTTGGAAGCGGCCTGGCCTCGGTCATCGAAGGCCAATCCGCGGCTGATCGCTTCTTCCGTAAAGCTGCCATTTTTCTGGTTCACCCACAGGTGATTCGCCTCAATATCGTTGGCGACAAAAATATCAGGCCAGTCGTCGCCATTGAAATCGGCGCAAAGCACTCCCATTCCCGGGCCCGGCTTACTCGCCAGGCCAGAAGCCTCTGTCTGGTCCTCGTAGCCCAGCCATTTTCCTCCAGTATCTGCGCCCCGGTTTCGCCACAATCGGCTGGCCGTGGGAAGGAAGGTATTGGGAAGGCAATAATCTCGCATTCCTCCGCGCGCCGTGCAAACACGGTTTTCGTCAAAATCGAGATAGTTGGCAACAACCAGGTCGAGCCAACCGTCGCGGTCGTAATCCACAAAACTGGCAGAGGCGCTCCAGTGGGGATTTTTTAGTTTTGCTTCCTCAGTCGCCGGCTTAAAAACTCCTTTCCCTTGGTTCAAGAATAACTTGATTCCCAGATACTGCGTAACAATCACATCGACCCAGCCATCGTTGTTGATGTCCCCCACAGCCACGCCATGATTGTGTCCGTTGATGTCCAGTCCCGAACCTTTGCTGACATTTTGAAATTTGCCACCCGGCAGTTGACGATAGAGGGCGTTAGTCGAAGACGATTCGGGGCCGCCGAATTGCAGAAGGTAGATGTCGAGCCGACCGTCGTTGTCAAAGTCTAAAAGCGCCGCGCCCGAGCCGTTGATCTGCGGCAGGAAGTACTTGCCGTCCACCGGCCCCGGGTCATGCACAAAATCCAGACCTCGCTCTTCCGTTACATCCTGAAACCACGGCGGTTGTTGAGGCGCGGAGACGACGGCTTTGACGGGGGGCGGGGTTGTCGGACCGCCACAGCCAGACGTCAAAACGCCGCAGGCCAAGCCAACGAGAGAGGTGGTAATGGCCGCCGAAACGGAAAATCTCATGACCCGCCCCCAAACACGCCACGACTACCGCAGAAAGGCCACTTTTCTCACGATACGGGCGGACTCATGGCCAGTCAAGCGACGGATTTTCAGGCACTTAGAGATGGCGGCTCGCCGCTTGCCGGCCAGCTATTTATTTAATTCGCTGGTAGACGGTGAGGCCGCCGCTCCCCGCGGTTTCCTTGACGTCAAACTTCTTCGGCCGGGGAGAGTCGATCCCGGTCGTGCACATGGTGAGCAAATCTCCGTCGATTTTGTAGATCCCGCGAAAGACACGGCCGTTGGCGGTCGTATCGAGCTCCTGGGGATCGGCCTTGCCGTTGGGCTTGATCGTGGATTTCACCGTGCCGCCATCGACCAGGTGCGTGGTCATCTCTTCACCCTTGATGACCAGCTTCACCACGGGAAGCTCATCCTTGGCCCACTTCTTCGTCTTGTCCTCCAGCGAAAGCATTTTCCAGCTCCCCTGGAACTTTTTCAGCTCGGGGTTGTCCGCCAGGGGATCCGCGGCCTTGACCGGTGCCAGAGCTACGAGCGTGAAAAGGAGGAGGGCAAATTGAGTCGCAAGATTCTTCATGGGAGTCTCCGGATGGTTGCATTGGGTTTGGTCGCTAGCCCGCATTTCTCACCCAGACCACTTCGTGAATTCAACTGTCCGAAATAGTCCGAACCAATCTCCGAGAAATCTGGCGAGTCCATAATCCGCCCACCAAGTCCCCGTACCCGACGAGAGCACAGGTAAAAGCGGGAAGTGCAAGCCAGCTTTCCCAACCCCAGATGTGCAGGCGAAAGTGCATGATGAGAGTGATCGAAGCAGCGAACATTGTGATTAGCAGTGTGCGCAATGAGACTTGAAACGCACCACGCGATACGAACAGGGAATTGCGGCAAGCAACGCCGACTCCAATCAGAATGCCGGCACCCGACACCACCACCAACCGCATCGGTCCGTAAAGGCACATGCCTCCCGCGGAATCGACCGGCCAGCGTGAAGTTGGGCCCTCCATCGCTCGAATTTGCTCAATGGTTATGGAGCCGCTAAAACTCATTGTCCCTGAATGAAGATACGCATATCGAGAGTAAAATCGAACCGGCCATCCGTGGACCCAGTCCGAATCTTGGAAGCCATCAGCCCGCGGAGGCCTTGATCGAATTCCGATCAGATTTGCCACAGTAAAAGGCACAATTCCTAGGACGAGGAACGAAAATGCCCATCGCCACTTTGTACCGCCGCGGAACGAATTGTGGCGCGGATCGATTTCGTTGGAGTTTGTCAATGGAACCACAAAAACGCCCATTGAATTCAGGTTTACCCCTTACGGCACGCTGCCGGTCCTGGTGGCCGTTACGTCAATCCATGGCGTTGGGACGTCAAATTGCGGCTTTTCTGGAAAAACTGGAACACCCTCCGCCCCAACTGCATTACCGACGTTGCTTTTCCAGATGATGTTGCCGTTACAGGTATATGTGGGCGAACTGAAGGGATTATAGAAATTGGCGGGCACGAAAGTCGTGATTACAGATTCCTCCCAAACTGCACGATATCTGGCCGTACCAGTAAACCGAACTGCATCACCGATATTTGGTACTTGAGGGGAAGTTGGAGTTGATGACGCCCCGGAATTCGTTACCGTGCCGTCGATATCGAATATCGAAAACACCATTCCTTCAATGTCCGTTCCTGGATTGTACGGACGTGAGACCCCGCCGTTGACAATCTCAATTCCCGCAGCATCGACTAGACGCATATCGCCACGGCGGGTGAAGACAAACTTCGTCACGCCATCCGACGTCGCCCAATTGTCCATTGTTCGTTGGTATCCCTCTCTTAAGCCTTGCATGTCGATGAACGCGGGCGCTGCGCCACCTGAAAGCGGCAGGATATCGCGGATTTGACTCGTTAAGGTATGAACGAGCGTGCCGTTGGCGTCGAAGCCTTGAATGGTGGTTTCGACGATTTGATGTGCCACCAAGTTCGCTGCAGCCTGGTTGAATTCCATTCTCCAGACAAACTCGAACCCAGTCGTGTACAAATTGGACGTAGAGGGCGCATTTCCTAGGTAGTCAAAATCCGTCGCGACGATTTGGTCTTGCACCGGATTCGGCGGGTTGGTCGGCGGGGTGGTCGGTGGCGCTGATGGGGGTGGAGTGGTGGTGCCAGGGCCAGAGCCGCATTGCGAATTGAGAATGAGATTGACCGCATCCACGTCATCCTGAGAAACCCATGAGTCGTCCGTAACGTCAGGGTAAGGCAAGCCAATGGCATTCAATGGAACCGAAATTGCGTTATTCCCATTCGCAATCAGCATTTCCACAATGATGTGGGAGTCCGTCGGGGTCACCAAGCTGTCTCCATCGACATCGGCGCTCATGGCGACATTGTGCTACGGGCTTCCTGTGAGGAGTCGGCGGTCTTCGACCTGCTCGAACGACAATCGGCGGGCGCAGGCCAGGAGTTTGGTTCGGTGGCGATGGGACAGCGGCACTTTCTTCCCGTTCGGTTTTGCAGTTCCAAGGCCCAGGATTTCCGTTGCGAGTTGCAACAAGTTCATGACGAAGCTCCATGAAGTATGAGTATTTTCCGCGCGTGATGTCAGGTTCATCGCTTGTCTGAGCGACGACCGACTTTTCTCGGACGGGTTCATTTTAGGTCGGCTGTCGCGCCGGGGGCAATGGTGTGTTCACACCAGTGGCGACATTTTTGGTCAAATTCTTGCGGCCCTACATCTCAACCAATTGTTGACCGAGGGGATCGAGTAAGCGAATGTCCCCCGGTTGTTGAGTCTCCGAACTTACGAGAGGATTGGCAAGCTATGCAAGGTAAATTCACGGATCACTCGCTCACTCCACCTCCGGGCGTCGCTTCTGGCAATCCTGCCGTCGCAACCTCCATCGCCTTCACCGAAGGGCCGGCGGTCGATGCCGATGGGACCGTTTATTTCTCCGACATCATCGGCAATCGAATCATCCAGTGGCGGCCGGGCGAAGTCTGGACCGTCTTTCGGGAGCCGAGCGGCCGGACGAATGGGCAGACGTTCGATCGCGAAGGGCGGCTGTTGCACTGCGAGGGGGCGGAGTTTGGGCCCGGCGGCAATCGGCGGGTGACCCGGACGGATTTGAAGAGCGGCGAATATGTGGTGCTAACCGAGCGGTACGAAGGAAAGCGGTATAACTCGCCGAATGACATTTGCGTCGACGGCCAGGGGCGAATCTACTTCACCGACCCGATGTACCACGACCGCTCGCAAATGGAGATGAGCGAAGGAGTTTATCGCATCGACTTGGATGGCCGCGTCACTCGCATTCTCGATCAACCGGCGGTCCATCGCCCCAACGGATTGGCCGTCACCCAGGACGGCAGCACTTTGTATGTCGTGGATGCCTGTTCGATTCCCGGGGGAAATCGCAAAATTTGGGGCTTCGACCTCGACGACTCCGGCCAGCCGCTCAACCAGCGGCTAGTCTTCGACTTCTCCCCCGGTCGCGGCGGCGATGGCATGCGGCTGGATATCGAAGGGAATCTGTACATTGCCGCCGGCGTGAGCCATGCTCGCGGGCCGCATGAAACGAGCGATGTATCGACTGGCATCTACGTCATCACGCCGCAGGGAAAACTCCTCGGGCGGATCCCCATCCCCGAAGACGTCATCACCAACCTGGCCTTCGGCGGCGATGACGGCCGGACGATCTACGTCACGGCAGGAAAGACGCTGTTCACCACGCGCGTCGCGACACCGGGGCAAGTCGCGTGGCCGAAATGGAAGGTGGGGTAGGCTTCCAGCCTGCCCAGAATCGGAGGCAGGAAAGAAGTGGTAACCGCGGAGGTCGCTGAGGGACGCAGAGGTAAGAATGAGAGACGGTGAGACAGAGAGACAGAAAGGGAGAGCGGTGCGGGCGGCGGTTTTGTTTTTTTATGGAGAGAAGGTGCATCATGAGTCGAATTTTGCTGGCATTGGTGATGATGTTTGTTCATGCAATGTGCTGCGTGGCTTTCGCCACCGAGCGGATTGTGCTTGTCGCGGGAGGTGGCACCAGCGCCGCTGGTCCGGCCAAGGACGCTAGGCTCGTCGCTCCCTTTGGCATTGATTTTGACAAGGGCGGCAATGCCTTCCTGGTGGAACTCTCCGGCGGACGCGTGTTGAAAATCGATTCGAAGGGAACCTTGGCAACAATCGGCGGCTCCGACGAGAAGGGTGGCGATGGAGACGGCGGGCCGGCCAAGGACGCCACTTTCAACGGCATGCACAGCCTGGCGATTGCGCTAGATGGCAAGGTCTATCTCGCCGATACCTGGAACAATCGCGTCCGCACCTATGATCCCAAGAGCGGAAAGATCGCAGCCTTCGCCGGTACTGGCGAAAGGGGATACTCTGGCGACGGCGGGCCAGCTGCCAAGGCGAAGTTCGGAGGCATCTATTCGGTGGCCTTCGATGCGGCTGGAAAGAACCTTGTTCTGGCGGACCTCGACAATCGCCGAATCCGCAAGATTGAGCTGGCCAGCGGCATCGTAACAACCGTGGCGGGGAATGGGGAAAAGGGTGTACCGGCGGATGGTGCCGTGGCTGCGAAGGCTCCTCTGGTGGACCCTCGCGCCGCTTGTTTCGATTCCACGGGAAATGTCTACGTGCTGGAGCGTAGCGGCAATGCTCTGCGAGTCGTCAGTCCCGAAGGCAAGATTCGTACCGTCGCCGGGACAGGCAAAGCCGGAGCAACCGGCGACGGCGGTGAAGCACTGAAAGCCACGCTCAGCGGCCCCAAGCATCTTTGCGCCGATAGGGACGACAATATTGTCATCGCCGATACCGAAAACCACCTCGTGCGGAAGTATCTCGTGAAGGAAGGCAAAATCGTCCGCCTCGCCGGCAGCGGCAAGAAGGGGACGGCGGGAATCGATGGGCCGCCGCTCGCCGCGGAGCTTAACCAGCCGCACGGCGTTTATCTGCATCCCTCGGGTGAGCTTTACATCGTGGACTCCAGCAACAACCGCGTGCTCAAGATTGCGAAGGATTAGCGTCGATGGCCACGCCGATGATGCAGCAGTATATGGACGCCAAGCAGGCCTGTGGCGATGCGCTCTTGCTGTTTCGCATGGGGGATTTTTACGAGCTGTTCTATGAAGACGCCAAGACGGCCGCCCGCACCCTCGGCCTCACCCTCACCAGCCGCGACAAGGGGGAAAACCCGATCCCCATGGCGGGCTTTCCGTACCATCAACTGGAAGGTTACTTGGGAAAGCTGATTGCGGGTGGCTTTCGAGCGGCGGTCTGCGAGCAGGTGGAGGACCCGAAGAAGGCGGTCGGGCTCGTCAAACGGGAAGTGACAAGGCTCGTCACGCCCGGGACGGTGACCGACGATGCACTGTTGGATCCGCGGGAAAGTAATTTCCTGGCGGCTGTGGTGATGAGTGCCGGTACTAAGGGGAAGGGAGAAGTCGGCATCGCTTGGGCGGAGCTGTCGACAGGCCGCTTTCATGCCGCCGTCTTCCCCGCCAGCCGCCTTGCCGACGAACTAGCCCGCATCGGCCCCGCCGAAGTGCTCCATGCCGAGGACGCTGCCGAACTGCCGCAACTCTCCGGCAATCCGATGCTGACCCGCCGGCCTCCCTGGTCATTCGCTTTCGACAGCGCCACAGCGAGTCTCGCGAAACATTTCCGCACCGCCAACCTCGATGGCTTTGGGTTTGTCGAGCAGGACGGGCTAGCTTTGCGTGCCGCGGGCGCGGTGCTCGACTATTTGCAGGAGACGCAGAAGGCCTTGCTCGATCACATCGACCGCCTGACCCCCTATCGCCCCGGTGAGCTGCTGGAAATTGATGAAGCCACGCGACGGAGCCTGGAATTAACCCGGACTATCCGCAGCAACTCGCGGGAAGGCTCGCTGCTCGCCGTCATCGATCGGACCATCACGCCGCTGGGCGCTCGCCTTTTGGCCGAATGGGTCGCTGCGCCGCTCACGAATATTCCCGCCATCAACGCTCGCCACGAAAGCGTCGCTGAATTGACCACGGACAGCACTCTCCGCGGCAGCATCCGGGACTATCTCAAGGAAATCTACGACCTGGAGCGGCTGCTGGCCCGCGTGATGACCTTGCGGGCCAGTCCCCGCGATCTCTCCTGTATCAGCCGCACGCTCGGCAGCCTCCCCAAGCTCAAGGCCAAGCTGACGGAGCGAAAGAGCCTGCTCCTCCATGAGCTTGAGGAGCGGCTCGACCTCTGCCCGGAAATCAGAGCCTCGTTGGAATCGGCCCTCTTGGAGGACTGCCCGCTGCTGGCGACCGGTGGCGGCATCATTAAGAGCGGCTATGACGCCAACCTCGACCGGCTCCGGGATCTGGCAGCCGGCGGCAAACAGTGGATTGCCCGCTACCAGGCTCAGGAAAGCGAGCGAACCGGAATTCCCAATCTCAAAGTCGCCTTCAACAAGGTATTTGGCTACTACATCGAGATCACGAATTCTCACAAAGACAAAACCCCCGCGGATTACATCCGCAAGCAAACCACTGTCAACACCGAGCGTTACGTCACGCCGCAGCTCAAGCAGTATGAAGAGCAAGTGCTGACTGCAGACGAGCGGGCGAAGGAGTTGGAACATGAGTTGTTCCTGAAGCTCCGCGAAAGCGTACAGCGCGAAGCCAAGCGGCTGCAAGGGACCGCGGCGGCGCTGGCTCAGCTCGATGTATTGGCGGCTCTGGCGGAGCTCGCCAAGGAGCGCGGCTATGTGCGGCCGCGCATGGTGGAAGAGCCCGTCCTGCGGATCATCGACGGCCGCCACCCCGTGCTCGATATCCTGGAGCCGCAAGGGACGTTTGTCCCCAATGACTGCGTGGCCGGCGGCGACGAAGGGACCATCCTGCTCATCACCGGGCCAAACATGGCGGGCAAAAGCACTTACATCCGCCAGGTGGCCCTCCTCACGCTATTGTCCCAGATGGGGAGCTTCGTGCCGGCCAAGGAAGCAACCATCGGCATCGCCGACCGCATCTTTGCCCGGGTCGGGGCCAGCGACGAATTGACCCGCGGACAAAGCACTTTCATGGTGGAGATGACGGAGACTGCCCGCATTCTGAACACCGCCACGCCGCGAAGCCTGGTCGTGCTGGACGAAATCGGCCGG
>SXOA01000142.1 GCA_005778405.1 Planctomycetaceae bacterium | reverse complement strand
GAACTTGAAACCACGGCGGTATTCGAACTTATCCACCGCCCGCATCAGGCCGGCATTTCCTTCCTGAATCAAATCCAGGAACGAGAGGCCGCGATTGCGATACTTCTTGGCGATAGAGACGACCAGCCGCAGGTTTCCTTCCGAGAGTTCCCGTTTCGCCCGCTGATATTCCGTGTAAACAGATTTCAGCGACACCACGCGTTTGCGGAGACTGCTAGGGGTTTCCTGCGTGGCGACCAGAATGTTGCGGAATTCACTGACCCAGGGCTTGCGCTCGCTGGCGACACCCTTGTCCTTGGCGTGCGCCTCGATCTTGGCGCGCAACTCGGTAAGCCGGCCCGAAAAGTCCTCGAGTTGGCGGATCATCTGCTCGATCCGCTGCGTCCGGAGGCCGAGCTCCTCCACCAGGCGGACTGCCCGCCGGCGACGCCGCGAAAGCCGTTTCCAAGCGGCTTCCCGTTTTTTCTTGGGGTTCGATTTGCCCAGCGCCGTCAGATAGTCCTTGCGATTGCGTTTGAGCAGGATTTCCAGCGTTCGCAAGTTATGCGGCAGCCGGCCGAGGATCTGGTCTTTCTCCAGTTTGTCGGTAACGGAAACTTGGACCGTGCGGTCGAAAGGGAGCTCCCCTTCATGCACGCGCCGCAGAATCTTGAAGGCTTGCTGAATCACGTAGTCGCATTCCAGCAGCTTGGTGCGGAAGCGGCGGCGGGTGACTTCGATCTTTTTGGCCAGGAAGATTTCCTGGGCCCGGGTCAGCAGCGGGATTTCACCCATCTGCGTCAGATACATTCGAACCGGGTCATCCGACCACGATTCCGTATCATCACTCAGGGAGCTCAGGATGTCTTCATCCAGTTTGACGGGGGCATCGGCATCGGCGGCATCAGCCGTTTCGAGGTCTTCGCCCTCTTCGAGGTCGAGCTCGGCAACGGCTTGGGCGGCAAAGCCCTCTTCCTCGTCCGGTGCGCGGGCTACGGCATCTTCATCAAACTCTTCGAGGAGCGGGTCGTACAAGGGGAGTACTCCTACACCAATGAGGTGGAAAGGGGCAACAAGGAAACGATAGGAGCCGGGACAAGCCTGCATACGCCCCGTGGCGGCTGCGGGTGGCAGCACAGCAATGGGTTCGGGCGGCAAGTTTGTTCGGGCATGTTTACAGAAAAAAATGGAGCACGGGGGCACACCCTTGGGAGGGCGGGCCATGGGGCTCTTTGAGGCAAAACAATTCTAACACCATTACGTGATTTGTCTGGCGTAACTGATTAATTGGTAAGAAATTACGTGTGCAGCTACTTTGAGTTGGCACGTTACTGCTTACCTCATACCATCAGTCTTCCAGACTGTCACACTCGCATGCTTTTGGCAGGGAGACAAAACGCCGCCGCGCGAAAGGTTTGAGGGTGAATTAAGATTTGCCGGCACCATCCGTGAGTGGGCCAGCGCGACGCTTGGAAACACCACCCTGCTCCGCAGGGGACTTGTCACGCTTGATGGACATTCCACAAAGCGTCTCAACTCTCCGTTCCAACCGTCCACCGCTTCAGCCTCAGCGACATGTCCAAAGGTAGGGGGGGAGGGACGTGCGTCGCAGCTTGGTAGCGGTTGTCCCAATTGTAGCTACGGGAAGGGCAGGGTCTAGGGTCTAAAAACCGAAAAAATGCCGGAAATCGCCGCCAACGATCCATATTCGCGATGCTGCCTCCTTCCAAAGTCGCAAACGCTTGGGCTAGAGAACGGAGATTCGTCCGATGCTTGCAGCGGCCTCTCCAGACGACTAGCATGGAGCGCCAAGCGACCCGTCAATAAATGCAGTTTCTTGATGGTCTTCGGTTCATTTCTGGCTCGATTTCTTCTCCATTCCTTTACGTAACTTATGGCTGGCATTGATCTTCGCGGCTGTGTTGCGCTTGTCACTGGAGCCAGTTTGGGGATTGGCCGAGCGACCGCTATTGCCCTCGGAAAAGCAGGGGCTCAGGTCGGCCTCAACTACCGTTCCAATCACGAAAAAGCCCAGGAAGTGGTCGACGAAATCCGCCGGGCTGGTTCCGACGCTCTTCTGCTGCCGGCTGATGTCGCTGATCAGGCCGCGGTGGAAAAAATGGTGGCGGAAACGGCCACAAAATTTGGAAAACTTGACATTGCGATCAGCAACGCCGCGTACAGCGACCGGGACCGCTTTTTCGAGGCCGATATGGCGGGCTTTCGCCGCACCGTGGATGTCACGATGTGGGGTGCGTTCTATTTGATGCGAGCCGCTACCCAGCAGATGATCAAGCAAGGGCACGGCGGCAACATCTGCCTCGTCAGCTCTCCGCATGCCTTCATTCCCGCTCCCCGAGCCATGGCCTACAACATGTCTAAGGCCGCCTTGGAACATATGGCCAAAACCGCCGCCATCGAAGTGGCGGAATACCGCGTCCGTATCAACGTCATCCAGCCGGGCTGGACCGACACCCCCGGCGAGCGAAAATTCGCCAGCGAAGAGACCCTGCAGACAGCTGGTGCCAAAATCCCGCTCGGACGGCTGGGAACTGCGGAGGAAGTCGCCCGCAGCATCCTGTTCCTGGTCGACCCCGCCAATGACTACATGACAGGTGCTTGTCTGCTCGTGGATGGCGGCATCAGCCTCCCTTGGTGGGCCAATCGGGGCTCAGCGGCCCCGGCGTAAGGGATCGGGAGGAGTTTCGCGGCTTTGGACCTGAGCACAGCGACAAACATCGTCCGCGAAACCTCTCCCGACCCCGTTTCGCCCGAACCCCCAGCCCCCAGACGGCGTAAAGCTCCCGATATGAAAGCTGTTTACCTGCTCCCCTGTTCCTGCGGCCAAAAGGTGCCGGTCGATGCCGGTCAGGCCGGTGCCAAGATTGCTTGCTCCTGCGGCCAGCAACTTAACGTGCCCACTTTTCGGGCCCTGCGAGAGCTTGAGCAAGTAGTGCCGGTGGCTGCCGCCGCAGTGGAGAGTGGGGGGGGATGGAACGCGATTCGGGGAATGATGTTTTCATTTGGATTGCTCGTCTCACTCGTGGCCGCGGTCTGCACTTGTTACCACCTTTACATGTTCTCGCAATTGCTGGACGGTGGAGAATCCTGGAAGCAATCGCACCTGCAGGAAATGGATCTGGACGTGGATTACATGGCTCCCGCCGACGCTCTGGCCGACTTTCAGTCCATGGCGACCAAGGGCCTGACGATCGACGGCGTCCCCCCCTGGTCGCATGTCGCTGAGCTGCGCGATTCCAGCCGCCGTTGGCTGATCGGTGAACTCATCGCGCTCGCGATCGGACTCGTCTCCCTCGCGGCCTCATTGATAGGAATTCGGCCCGCCCGGCCCAGGTGAATCCTGGGTCATCGCAGTCGAATGGGGTCAACTTTTTTTGACTTCGCACCGCGGACTTCCAAGGTCGCTTTCAGCGCCTACTCCAAATCCGCGGTATTCTCAGCCCCGCACGATAGCCGAATCATGTTGTCGGGGATGTCGAACCGCCGCGGGAAGGGCTTTAGCCCGGATTATTCACGGCTGCGGGAATGAAACAGCCTCCGGCTGCATCTAAGAAGTTGGAATACAACGACTTCCAAGTGTGCAGGGAGGCTGACCGTGAATATACACTCTGTCGGGCAAGTGGTGTTTGATTTTCTGG
>SXOA01000141.1 GCA_005778405.1 Planctomycetaceae bacterium | reverse complement strand
CCAGAAAATCAAACACCACTTGCCCGACAGAGTGTATATTCACGGTCAGCCTCCCTGCACACTTGGAAGTCGTTGTATTCCAACTTCTTAGATGCAGCCGGAGGCTGTTTCATTCCCGCAGCCGTGAATAATCCGGGCTAAGTAGCGGCGGGAACGGGTGGTGACAGCCTGACATTGTAGAGACTCGCGATAAGTGCGGACGGAACCACATGGGTTTGGACGGAGCCACGTGGGCCGTTGATCGCAACATCAAAGGAATTGCAGTACCGCATTTTCCAGGGGTGGGCGCGGTTAGGCCGCCGCTCGCGCAAGCGATAGGCAGAAGTCGAAACCTGGCAAACTGCGGTGTTGTGAGTTCCCAGCAACCGAGCGACTTGCGACGAGGCTAGCTGGATCCAGATTCACGAACTGAGTCGCCCTGATCAAAAAGCTTTGAGACATTGCTTTCCCAGCCAAGCGGCCTCGTCCGATTCTAAAAGGCAGCACAACAAAACGGCGCCGTGAATGACTTCCACATACGGCTACGCGTCGTCGTCATCCGGTCTTTCTCCCACGGCCTCGGCCGCTGCCAGCGAGAAGGTCCTTACTCCACCTATCTCAACGCTGCGAGCGGCCAGCGTTACCATTGGTCGATGAGGTCGCAATCCTTGCACTTGCCGAAATCAGCCAGGCGATGAGCCGTTGCCAACTGGCTTGCCTTGCCGATCCATGGCACTCGCCACTCTCGAGCAAGTGCCGGTAGGTTTGTCAGCCTTGTCAGCCTTGCCAGCCTTGTCAGCCCTTTCAGCCGCTCGCAGCGCACGCGTCAACTTCAGAAATGTGTCCACTAGTACCTGCAGGTGCGCAAATGTGACGAGTCTTGTTTCGTCGCCGTCCAAGGTCTTGTTGGCGGGGCCATAAGTGGCCACTACTCGCTGGAGATAATTCTGTAGCGCGACGCTGGCGGCGAAGTGCGCAAACCTGAGGTTTTGCGTGAGGGGACAGGAGCCACTCTCGAGCTCGTGCTGCAGCGGGCCAAAGACTTGCTGGTCGAGCCGCTCCCGCCAGCGGGCTGCATGTTGTTCCGAGGCCAGCGGGTTGAGGACACTCCGCTGGCCGGGCTGGATGGCGGCACTGGCGGAAGCGGGCTTTTGCGCAGGCTTCTTCTTTTGCGCTGAGGAGGCCACCGGCGGGCAGGCATCGATGCTCGCGAGAAGCTGCACGTTGAGTGCGGCAGGGCCCAGCGTCTGGACAGCAAATGCCAGCGAAGCCAGCTCCTCTTCGGTGGGTCGCCACCAGCCGAAATCTTGGAGGGGGATCGCCAGGTGGTGAGCGAGTCTTTCCAAATGGCGACGAACATCCTCTTGGCCGGGAGCCGCGAGGCTGAGTTGGAAGGGACTCCACGCCACGATGACGAACCTCTCCGCCTTGTGTTTCACGGGGGGGACGCCTGGCTTGCCCGCGGTCGTGGGGCGCTCTAGCGCGGCGGAGTCTTGGCCTGGCCGAGCAAGATGAAAGGCTTCACAAAAATCATCGAGCGCTGCGCGCCGGAGCTGCGTCAAGCCCAGGGAGCTCGTGGCGGGCAACCCGGCGGCCAGCAGCATGGCGGCGTCTGCGACGGTGGCCGCCGCGAGCAATTCACATTCCGTTGTGAGCAATAGCTGCTGGACATGATTGTCGTCTTGGGAGGCAAGTACCGGGAGCCGGCCGGAAAGACAACCGTGGTCCGTCAGATAGTCAAAGGGACCGGACGGGGTTCGCAGCGCCAACCATTTCCGGCTGGGCACCTGCAAATCCGGATGGAGTTCCGGTTGCGCGTCAGGACAGGCCGGAGCCAGGAGGACGCCGGCCGCGACCAGATGGGCGTGCGAAAACTGGCCTTGCAACTGCTTCAGGCACTGCTCCGGATCGGGAGGCGATTCGAAGTAGCCGGGGGGAGCGGAGCACCCATCCCACGGGGCGGGGAGCGTGGCCGGCACCAATAATTTCTCCAGCGCGGCGTAAATAGCCATGGTGGGGGGAGGGATCATCGTGTCGATCTCCGAGAGAAGGGGCACTAGGCGGAAAGACGAGCGGGCTTTTGGAAACGGCTGGACGGTTCGACGGGAAGCGTCCCAGCCAGCAGGACGTTACTGGCGGCGGCACCAGGTTCCTGGCTGTCTGCCGGGTGAGCCAGGCGAATTGCCGCTGGCAAGGCCCGGCTGGCAACCTGATTAGCCGAATTGGCCCACGTCAGCTGCGCGAGGGGGGAAC
Organism: Planctomycetaceae bacterium; assembly: GCA_005778405.1. Taxonomy (GTDB): domain Bacteria; phylum Planctomycetota; class Planctomycetia; order Pirellulales; family Pirellulaceae; genus SXOA01. Next base: position 14,448 of record SXOA01000141.1, on the reverse strand, counting down.
TGGCGGCGCGGAGGGCCGCCTGCGCACGAAGTTGCTGGTGCCGCTCTGTTCGCCGATGGTCCTCCAGGGCACGCTGCTGGGCTTTCTCTGCCGCCTGTTTCTCGCGATCTTCGTGGCGACGCAAAACCTGGGCGCACTGGAATTCGAACTTTTGGCGCTCCAAGGCCAACCGCTGCTCGGCCCGCCTGCGCTCGAGATCAAGTTTGATCCAGCGGAGGCCTTCGCCGGGAGTAGTAACTGGCATGTTGAGGGCCTGATCCCGCTTGAGGGCCAGCTGCAACTCCTCCCGCTCCAGCCGCGCCGCGTTAGGCACCGGCAAGCCCTCGTCGAGGGACAGGGCGAGTCGAGCAGCGTCCGGCCCGCCGCGAAATGCCAGGGTCAGCTTCTCCGCAAAATCCCTTCGCCCTGCTTCCCGCTCGGGCGAAAAGATGTGCTGGACTATCCAGCTGGTCGCAGCCAAGTCCTCCTCGACGTCGAAGAAGAGTGCTTTCCAGGCGGCGAGCGCCTCGGGTGCCAGCTTTGTGCGGCTGCAGATTTCAGCCGTGCCGAGCCGTCCCAGCACCATGACCTTGAGCTGGGCGACCAGCGCGGTGTCGCTGTTAATCACCAGCGCGGCCGCGATGGCGGGAAAGGCGGCCGCTGCGGAGTCCTCGCCGCCGGGCCGCTCCAGCGCGGCCAGGTAGTCGATGAAATTTTGGAGCGCCGTGTCTGGGCAGCCGGCAATGCGGAGATTGCCGCTAATCAGTTCTTTCCCTAGCTGGTATCGCCAGGCGGGACCGAGCGCCGTATGTTTGGCATCCAGGAATTCGGTAGTCAGCTTCATATGCACAAGCTCCTGTTGGTCAACAAAACTCTGATTCTCCAGAATTTGGTCGGAGCCCTGCGGTACCGGACGCCGTGTTCGGAATGTCCGCCGGCATGAGGATGCTGTGTTTGAGGCGCGACCACCCCCGAAATTCAGTACCTTGGAGGCGGAGGCCGACCCGCTGGAGTTCTTGAGCGAGACGAGCCTGGACAGCGCGGTGGCCACGGCGGAGTGCCTGGCGAGCGCGGGCCAGAACTTGCGCCTGCCGCCGCGGAGCTTGCAGAGCAGCCAGGGCCGTTCGGGCCCGCGCAAGTTCCTCCTCGCCGGCCAGGTACACCGCGCGCTGACGGCCTTGAGCGTCGCGGTAGGTGAGCATCTGGTAGGGACCAAACCGCCGGCCATTGCGCGACCGGAACTTGTCGACGATGGAGCCCTGCTGCCTCAGATGGCCTGCGTGAGCCGCGAGGAAGCGAGCTAGGTTATCAACAGGCTGTGCGACTGACATATTATACAAATACTTATTAAACAGTTCTGAATCACGAATTGGGTCGAAGTCCTTGCGACTACGAAATTCCGCCAGACGCTGCAGGAAAGTCGCGCAGCGCCCTTTCGCGCCCAGGAGTCGCAGGTAACGATCGATTTCTTGCTGGCGACTAGCCGCTTGCACTGGGGTCGGTGTCAAACACCCGAACGACTCGTGACTGATCGCGAATTGCGACACGACCTCCTGCGCCATCAGGAACGCCAGCGAGGCACCCATCGCAGTTTCGAGCGGACTAAGCCCTGACAGAACATAGCGCGCGTAAAGCGGCAGGACAATTTGCTCAAGGGCGGCCTGCAACTCGGGAGGCAGGGCGTCAAGATCGAGCCCCGCGGAGAGAAAAAACGGTCGAATGGAATTATCGGCGATACCCATAGGCCTGACCTCCTTGTCACAAGTCTCGGAATCCTTCCCCTAGTATTTTCGTGCGTGAGTTCGAAAATGGCAATTGCCTTTTTTGGAAATTCGAGATGTTTTCGGCAAGTATTCGGGCGGGCAAGAATCCACCCAGCACGATCTTTGAAACTCTCCAGAGGGCGATCCGCAGTGTGTGCGGAGGATGGTTCTATCGATGCCTTTAGCAACCGTGTTACCTCAGGCGTTCGGCCTGGAGGGAATGCCCTGTTCCGGACCCCCGCGAATACCAGGTTGCCCGGAGTCATCAAAGCGATCGGCGCTATTTCTCGGATGAATAATAAAGATATGCAATGGCTAAAGAAAAGAGAGTTGCGGGGGGCCGCCGGGCCCCCCGCAACTCCCGGCTGTCAGACATCCTTGCGAGCTACCGATTCGGCCGATTCGAGGCCGACCGAAAAGAATGCCGAGTCCCTGAGGCATGTCCACATCACTCCCTAGCTTTGGATTGGAGATTACTACTTAGCCCGTCCACCGGGCGCAGTGCGTACCGCTAAATTCGCAGGCCGAGCAGAGATGGCTGGGGCGAAAGTAGTAATTGCCCGCGTCGAGCGCATCCAGGTAGGCGCGGATCACGCTGAACAGTCACAGATAGTGGGCGGCGCTACGCGCCCCATAGCGATGGCTCTCGACCCGCGGGATCTTGGTCTTCACCAGACTGCGGATTTCGAGGGCCTCTTCCGGCAGGGGAGAGGTCTGGCGGTGCAAGTAGCTATAGCAGCTGAGCTGCAGCTCGTGGCTGATTTCCAAGAGTTCGCCTCCACGGGCCGTCGTCTTGAAATCCGTGATGATTGCCCCGTCAGCGCCCGGCAGCACCAGATCGATCACTCTCACGAGGGGAATGCCCAGACTCTGGCCACTGACGGAATCGAGGAGAGGAGCCTTGAGCGTCGTCTCGATCGCCAGTGGCCGGGGCTCGCCGGCGGGTAACTGTGCCAGGTAGACCCGCACCAGGTCGAGAGACTGCTGCCGGGCGGCCGACTCTTCGGCCGAGGTGGGAAACTGCACTCCTTCGCAGGCCACCGCTTCCTCCCACTGGGCGAGGAGCCGCTCGGTGATTTCCGCGGCCAGCAAGCGGACATTCTGCTGGCGATGACGGTAGTAGATCTCCAGACCCCGGTGGACGGTCCTGCCCACAAACTGGCTCGGGGATGGTGGAGTCCAAATGCCGTCAACGTACCGGAGGCGAAAGGCGAGTGGACATTTCAGCCAGAGGTTGAGTCGGCTGGCAGACACGTAGTCCCAGATTCCGCCGGTGCGTCCTTCCAGCTCGGCCCGCGCGAGACTGCTCGTGCTCATGCGCACACCTCCTGCGGCGCGCCGCAGAGATCTTTGTCACCGGCCTGTGTGTCCTTCAGGGTTGCGATGAGGAGCGAAGCGTCGGCCGAAGTCAGGTGCGCGAGCCGCTTGCCACAGATCGTCGCCGAGAGAATCTCCAGGCGATGGGGTGTCAGCCCCGAAATTCCGTGGGCCAGATGATGGATATAGTTCAGCTGCCGCTGGGAGGCCCGCGGCCTGGCTTGCACCAGGCCGAGTGTGGCAGGAGTCGTCGTGGCAGGGGCCGCAGACATGGTCGTGGACTCGGCGGCTGCCGCTTCCTGTTCCTGGTACTCCAGCTGGGGCTGCTGTTCCTCGGCTACTTCTGGTTCTTGCGAACTAGGAGGGTTCAACTGGCGGTGCAGCTCGTCCTGAATGGCCTGGCGGCAGGCATCATAGGCGTTGCGGAGGTTTCGCTGGAAGCCGCCAGGATCCTGGGAGAGTTGTCCGGAATCGAGTTCGAATTCCAGGTTACAGGAAGCGCCCGTGCTGCCGTAGTTGGGCTGGCCCAGTTTTTTTGCCAGACCGATATTGACATTGAGAGGCATGGAAAGTGATCTCCAGGGAAAGAGGGTGCATCGAAACAAGGACAAGAAACAAAAGGGGCCACCTCGCGGCACTGCGCAGTGGCCCAGGACAAACAGTGGGTTGGCCGGAATGTTCGTTGTGGGAAACTCCCGGCGGACTCAGTAACGGTCAATTCGCAGGCCCGCCGGTGGAGCGACAAGCCCTGCGGCGCAATTCAAGTGAGAGCGACGCCAAACCGTGTTCTGCGAACCGGCGCTGGTATTTTGCCGTGGAACTCACGCCAGAGCGGCGTTCTCTCGGGTAGTTTCGCGACCTCATTTTTAGCGCATCGCCATGCCCCGTGAAGCGAGACGATCTCGTTCGCAGCGCCAAAATTGCCATCCGATAGACGATCGGGCCCCTGACTGCGGAGCCATTCGCCGAACAAGGGCTCGTGATCAAGATCTCGATTCTGGCCCGCTTCCGGGAGTGACGAGATCTCTCACCGAATCCTCAGCGCCCGACAGGCTTCCTCGTAGCTGGTTTCCAAGTCGAGCGAAACGGCCAGATCTTCGGTGAGCCAGATTGGCAGCGTGGGGAGCTGCTGGCCAACCACCAGGGGATACGCCCAGGTTTGAAAACGGGGCTGGACACCGACCTTGTGTCCCCGGCAGGTGACGGCATAGGTCGACGGAGGGGGCGCAAATGCCGGGTCGGACCGGTGGATCAGTTCCAGCAGGTCGGTATAGAAGTTGAAGTGCCGCGTGGTCACCAGATCGACAATCGACACGCAGACGCGCTGTTGCAGCAACGCGGCGCATTTGGCGACGAAGGCCTGGCGATTCTCCGGGCGATCCTTGTTGGCCGGACTGACGATTTCCACGGCAGCGACCAATTGCCGTCCTCGGCTCTGATCGAATACGAGAACTTCGTAGGCATATTGTTCCGTGAGATCGGTCTCCACGTCCAACGTTGGCTGGGGGGGAGCCCAAGTCGCCGTCGCCAGCCCACCACCATTGCCACCACTGCCATCGTGCGTCATGGGCGGCCGGACAGGGTCTTCGCCTTCGAAAGCACACACGTCGATTTCGAAATAGGTTCCGAGGTGGACCCGCGGTTCCGCCGTAAATTCGTCTGGCAAGATTTTGGACAAAGCCTGCACCATCGTCATGGGCCAACCCCCGTGGAAACCCTCCCACGAGTTGCGATCCCAAATCGGCGGGCGGAAATGATCACGTAGCGGCATAAGTCTCGATCCCCTCTTCGTGTTGTCATTATACCCTGCACTACCAGGAGGGTGTCTGGAGTTCGTTAACCGTTGAATCGAGGGCTGCTGGCAGCACTGCGCCAGGAATCGCCGGACAAGGGACACTGGAACTCGAGGTTGATCCGGGTGGCGGAAATACAGTCTCAGATTCCACCGGTGCGCCCTTCTAGCTCGGCTTGCGCAAGAATGCTCGGGCTGGTGATCCTGCGCACACCTCCGGCGGCACTCCGCAGAGGCCTTGGTCTCCCGCCTGAGTATTACTGACGAGGTTGGATCAACTATTCCCAGCGTATCCGCATCGCGAAAGGCAATCTCGTTGGGCTGGCCTGCAACTCCGGGCGACGGGGAAGCAGGATGCCCTCGAAAAGGCGGCGGATGAACGAAAGGCGGCTGCCAAAGAGAAGTCCGCAAAGGAAAAAGAGCAGGTCGCCCGGCAGGAGGCGCAAAAGGCCAAAGCCAGCGCGGTTGCGAAAAGCGAGGAAATTCGAAAGTTCCCATCCAAGCAGTATGTACAACGCGGCTCGCGAGCTCTTGACGATAACGACTATTCGCTGGGGCTACTCTGGTTTGTGCAGGCATTGAAACTCGACGCGGGGGATGCCGATCGTGAGCGTGACCATCGGCTCAGAGTTGCCAATACGTGGATGCACATGCCCAGAATCACTGCCATGTTCTTTCACGACGGGCCAATCAAGCACGCCGAGCCCAGCCCCGATGGCAAGCGGATTGTCTCTGCCAGCTACGACGACACAGCCCGCATCTGGAACGTGGAGACCGGTGCCCCTCAGGGAATTGTGCTCAAGCACGATGGCTATGTATACGACGCCTGTTTCAGCCCAGACGGACGGTACGTGGCCACGGCCAGCGCCGACGGCACCGCTCGGGTGTGGGACGCGCAGACTGGCCAGCCGGTGACGCCACCCTTGCAACATGGCTTTGCTGTTAGTGACGTGGAGTTCAGCCCGGATTCCACGCGAGTGGCGACCGCTTGTGGCGGGCCGAATGATTTGGCTCCGCCCCCACGAGGTGTCGATTCACAACGTCACATTGCCCGAGATCCCGCTCGGCCGTTGTCCGCTATTTGGGACATAGCCACGCTGTCTTGCGTAAAAATCGACCAAACCCCGAACGATTCGCCTCTATGGATTCGCTTCGATCCAACGGGACAACTCGTAACTACGTGCCGACAAATGGACGACACGACGGTTTACGACGCAAAGACGGGAATTGTGCTGCATGGGCCGCTGCATCATGGCGAGATCGTTTGGGGAGGGCAATTTTCGGCCGATGGGTCGCAGCTCATTACTCGATCCTATTCTGGAAATACTCGTGTCTGGAACCTGGAGAAGGCGACTCAAATCGGCAAACCAATTCCGTTTGTCAACCTTAGGATCAACCGACTGATAGCGATAATCTCTCGTTGTACTTGCGGGCTGTGAAACCCGATGAGTTGGTCCATTCGCTCAATCCTCCGGTCACGATCAAGACAGCGCGGTGACTTGTCAGGGGTAGACCGGCGGCGAAATGGCCGCCGCCGGTCACCTCAATAGCCGCGCTACGCCGCCCGGCGATGAATGGCGTCCTGCTCGTCCCAGTCGATGATCCGGATTGTGAAAATTTCCGGCTCATCGTCGAAAGAGTCATCGGGCAGCGGCAGGATCGAAACGCCTTGCCGCCGGATCGTCCCCACGGATTCTCCGGTCGCGCGGCTCACTTCACGGTCGAGTTCAGCTTGGGACATGACAGCTCTCCAAAAAGGGGGAAAGAAGAACAAGAAACAAAAAAGGGCCGCCTGGCAGTAAAGCCAGACGGCCCAGGGACAACGCCCATAAAACTTGCGGGGACGGCGAGCGATCGCTGGCCAATCCCCTCAGGAAAGATCTATTGCCCGAGCTGTGCTGCGGGGAGCCATCCGAGCGTTTTGAGCTCCGCCGCCAGTGCCTCAAAAAGGGCAACTGCCTCCTTGTGCGGCAACTGGATCAGCGTTCGGACCAGACAAACACGGGTCACGGGGTCTCGCACCAGAATGTCGATGTGAAGGCACGTTACCACCGGCAGGCAATTGTGGTTGACGGAAATCTCCAGTTCCTGCTCGGTGGGACATCAAAGAGATTGGTCATCGCTTCGCGGGTCTCCGTAGGGTTCAAACGGAAAGTTCACTGGCCAGCAGGTTGAGCGACAGGTCGTTATCCGTCGGCAGTCCCCGCAGCCAGCGCGTAAACTGCCCCGTCATCAGACCGGCGGCGATGGCTGCCGTGTAAATCACGCCGCGGGCCGTGCAGGCACCGGTCATGGCTGCGGCCTGGGCGAAGAGCGTGGTCGGATAATAGTCCCGGCCTTCATCGCCGGCCGCGGTCAGCACGCGGATTACTTCACCCAGCATCCGGCCATCCACCCAGAACTGGGCGTTCCTTCCGGCGGACCGCCAGATGGCACCTCGGGCCGCGATGGAGTCCACGCAGCAGAAGATGGCGTCTCCCACGGGGAGCCCCGGCCGGTAGCGGGCGCAGATCTGGCTGACCTCGATACTGGAATCGATCCGGGAAATCGCCTGCGCTGTTGCCAGCACCTTGGATTTGCCCAAATCCTCCTGCAGGTAGCCCTGCGTGGTGGTGTTGACCTCCTCCACCTCATCGAAATCCACCAGGGTAAGTTGCCTCGCGCCGAGTGACGCCAACTGCAGGGCCACCTGCCGGCCGATGGCCCCCACTCCAATCACGGAAATCGCGAGAAATTCGAGCCGCTCCCGCGGGACCAGCCCTTCCTGCCGGCTAAACCGGGTGTGGTTAGAACCGCTCACCGGCCACCTCCAGTCGCTCCGAGGAGAAGAACGGGTCGTACATCCAGTCGTCATCCAGTTGCTTGACCGGTCTCTGGGGGGTGTGGGCCGCAGCCCGCAACTTTCGCCCCTCCTCCTCCTGCCGCGGCTGGAACAAGCACTCTTCGGTGACCGAATCGAGATACTCCTGCTCCCAGTCCTGCTCCTCCGAGGCAGGCATGGGCCTGGAGAAATCAATTTCTACGGGAAGCATCACGTTGCCCCCCGGACCGGCGTTGAGCGCCAGCCGGGCGTACGTTTCTCCTCCTTGGGCCAGAATCAACATGAGGGCCCAGTCGGAGTTGCCGAAGCAGCGGGCAAACGTCTCTTCGTCCGTGCTACTGGGACTGGCGGAATTGCCGGGATGGGTGTGAATCCAGATCCGGGCGAACCGCTCGACTTCGTAACCGAGGTCAACGTAGTCGTCAAAATGATCGGCCACCGCCTGATCGTCGAACTTGACGGTGACTTCACTGCATTTCTGGCGAACCAGCGAAATGTCCTGCACCAGCAGCAGGTCGTCCGGGGCACTGATTCCAAAGCCTCCCACTTCCGTGACATCGAAGTCACGCCAGAACAAGAGCTTCTTCCAAGCGTAAGGGGAGAGACGCAGGGGGAGGACTTGCATTCCCGCCTGCCGGGGACTCGCCAGACGGATCGTCTGTCGGGGTTTCATCGTCATCAGACTTTTCTCCTTTCTCAAGGCAATTGTTACAGACCAGGATTTGGGTGCCGGGCCGGAATTCGAGGCAGCTTCGGCAATAGTTTCCGCTGCACTCGCGGCAGGATGTGTAACACTCGCTGCACAGGGTGTCGTCACAGGTTTCGCAGGAACTGCGACAGCTATCACAAACCGCTTCGCTGCACCGCGTGCAGCACCAGGATTCTTCGTCAGAGATCGAACTGCCGCAGTCATGGCAGTCCGCTCCTCCACTCCAGCGCGCGAGAGCGACGTAGGCGCTATCCGGGTTGTAGGTCTCCAGGATCTGCTTCACGAGTGTGAAGAAATCCAGGAGCCGCCCCTGAGCAATGGCCTTACGGATGGCGACCGAGCCGTCCCCTTCGCACAGCCGTTCGCCCGTTACATGCGGGTGGGTGACGTCGTCATGCCCATCGGCCGGATGCGGGTCCTTGGCAGTTACGGCGTAGCAGGGTCCGTGGCCGATCTCTTGCCAGTGCAGCACAATGCGGAAAGGACCCAGGTAGGTGCCCTCCAGCTCGATGGGAGACGTGAGGAGGCTGACCTTCTTCTCCTGCAGGTTTAGATCCACTTCCACAAACTCTGCTTCCAAAGCGGCCAGGTCGGCGGCAATATCCCGCGGACCAAAGACTTGCATGGGAGAGGGGGTTCGGGGGAGTTCCTGGCGAAACCGGTCCAGCCGGCGGCCGAGGCTGGCCGCCGAGAGGTCAAGGTCCGAGAGGAGGCTATCGGCGGCGGTCTGCCAGCCCCTGTCCCTGACAAGTTCAAACCGCTTGACGGCCGACAGCAAATCATCCCACTCGTGGTCGTACAGTACAGGGAGCGGTGACAACCGGCCGCTGCCCACAAGGCGGGTGTGAATTTGGACGGCGGCCCGGATTTGCCGCCGCAGTAAATTGGTCTGAGTGGACATGTAGGTCTCCTGAGAAGGCAAGGGGAAAGAGCAGCCCGGGCCGCCTCCCAGCCTGGGCTAGCGAGCCCCTTCGATCTTGGTGGCGGTGAACGAGACCCGGTCCTGGTCCTGGAGGACCTGGTCGGCGGCCGCCGGCTGCCGGTTGACGCGGATCAAATATTGGTCCGCCTGGCCGTGGGGGACTTCCTTCTTGAAGAGAGAACGGACGGTGGTCCCTTCTTCGACTTCGATGTAATCCGCGAAGCCGCCGCCGTCGTTGTTGATGAATAATACTTTCATGGATGCAAAACCTTTCTGAAAATGGGAAACGAAATATCAGGGACGAAAAATCAGGGACGAGGCAGTCGCCTGGAAACGGGCTGACGTCACGAAGCTGGAACCTTGCGGCCCGTTACGAGCGGAGCAGCCAGTGCTGGGTTATCCAGGCTTCTTCCGCAGCCAGCGCCTCGCTGCGACAAACAAAGGGTCCCAGCACGGGACCAGCCAGCGGCGACAGATCCGCCAGCCACTGGCCGGAGGCAGTCGGCTCGACATGCGAAGCTCGGGCAATCTGTAGGGGGCCGAGAGTGGCCAGCGCGATCGCTTCGCCGTAGAGGCAGCGGACGGTCCCGCCAGGATCAATGAGGATCTGCATGGCCGGCCTACTTGGGCCGGCGGAGGATATTCCGCCGGGGCCGGTCCACGAGCAGACCGTCCAGGACCGCCTGCACGCCGGAAAGCTGCGTCGCCACTTGCTGGCGGAGCGGCTGATCGTCGCGCAGCTGCTGGGGCTGGATGCCCCGAACGACTCCCTGGGCCTGGCTCACCAGGGCGTCGAGCTGCTCATCGGAGCGGATGATGAGGTGGCGAAACCGCTCGAAGAACTCCCGCAGGTTTTCGATGGCCGAGTCTCGAAAGACCTTGGGCTTACCATCTTCCTGGCCGCTCAGCCGCTCGGTGAGATGAGAGACCAACTTGGAGAGCTCCTCCGTGAAGGCCTGCTCGGCCATTTGCACCGCCTCATCGAAGCGGGCCGCCACTCGGGCCGCCTCCTGCTCATAGAGCTGGGGGCTGAGCTGCCGCAGGTAATCGGGAGGCTCAATGGATGGAAATTCCCAGCTGCATTCAAACAGCCCTGCCAGCGTGGCGGGATAATCCCCGGCGCTGAACAGCCTTCCCAGCTGGCGGCGGGCCTGGGACTTGAGTTCGCTGTAGTGCTGATTGAGATTACGGACCGCTTCTTCCAGGTCGGCTTTGAAGGACGTCATCTGCACCTGGAAGGGCGCGAGGTCGTCCTGGCGGATGAGCCGGATGCCGGGTTCCGGATAAGGGAGGGACATCGCCCGCCAGTAGCTCACGATCTGGCTCTTGAGCGAGCTGACTCCCTTGTACGCCGGATGGGACGTATCGAGCAGCTTCTTGGCGGCTGAGACATAGTCCCCTTCGGCGCCGAACGTATCGGCAGCCTGGGTTTTCTGTTCCCGGCTCAGCGTCTTGCGACAACCGAGCCAGACGAACGACAGACGCACCGCCGCCATGGTGAGCCGCAATCGGGCGGACGGTGTGGCCGCCTGGAGGGGCGGCTCTTCAAGCATGGTTGGCATAGAGATCACTTTCTGGAGTTGGAGTTGGAGTTGGAGATGGGAGAAGGGTCCGGGCACAGCAGCCTCGCTAGGCGATGCCCAGCTCACGCAGGCGACTCTTCGCCTCGTTGTCGCTGGCGAACCACAGGCACATGTCACAGCGCTCGACGAAAGCACCGGGAGCGACCCGCTCTTCCTGGAGGTGAGCGAGGATGACGGGGATACTGGCATGGATTAAGCCGGGGGCTTCGCAGTCGCAAGGCTCCTGATCTTCATCAGGTTCAGCAATGTTGAGCCGCTCGCAAAGCGAGCCAATCTCTGCTGAAGTGAGCGGGGCCGCCGTCACGAATTGGGGAAACAGTTTGGCAATTTCGCCAGGCGTGGCGGTCTGGAACTCGTCCTGAAAATAGCGGAGGGCCGCCAGGATGGTAGCAAACTCCGAAAGACTTAGGATCAAAGGTCACCTCCAATCGTGAGGGAAAGTAAGCTGGGAAATAGGGACAGGAAGAACCTGCTGAAGAAGCTGGTGCGCGCGGCGAAGCGCGGTGCCGCACTTAGTTGCTGGCTGGATCCACCGGTGTTCGTGACACTTTGCGGCGGCTAGAGGGCGTAGCAACCGCATTGCTGAAAATGCCGCCCTGGTCGGCACTCAGGCACCTGCCCGAAGCCCAGTGCCGCAGCTTCTGGATCGACTCGGCCGACGTCGTGGCCACGGGCACCACATTCTGGGCCGCTGCCTTCAGCGGAACATCCAGCAGTGCAGCCAGCCGGCAACAGGACTTGATCTCGGCGCCAGTAAAGCTGTCGTCCGCCGGTAACTGCTGCCGAGCGTCCAATTCAAACTTGGCGATGTAAATCTGCCAGATCGCCTGCCGCTGTCTGGCGTTCGGCAGATCCACAAAGAACACCCCGTCAAACCTTTCCGCCCGCGAGAATTCCGGCGGCAGCTTGCTGATGTCGTTGCAGGTGCAGACGACAAAGACGTCCGAGGTGTGGTCATTGAGCCATGTGAGGAGCGTTCCAAACAGGCGGGCTGTTACACCGGAGTCCGTTTGGCCGGAATTAGCGACGCCGCTCAAAGCCTTCTCGCACTCGTCGATGAACAGCACGGCCGGTGCCATCGCATCCACAATCCGCAGCGCCTGCCGGATGTTCGACTCGGACTGGCCTACGAGCGAGCCCATGAGGCTTCCCACATCCAGCACGATCGTCGGCCGCCCCGTTTCATTGCCCAGGGCTTTGGAAAATTGCGACTTGCCGCAGCCGGGCGGAGAAAGCAGCAGAATTCCCCGCGGACGCACCTGGCTATCCGCTAGCCGCGGCCGCATGGCCCGTTTGCAGAAGACCTTGAGGGCTTCCATGCCCCCCAGGTCTTCAAAGCACTCGCTTCCCTGGTGCAACTGCAAGAGGCCACTTTTCTTTAGCATCTGGCTCTTGAGTTCCCACAGAGTCTCGGCCGTAATTCGCGCTTGGCGGACCAGCGACAGGCTGAAGGCACTTTCGGCTTCGTACCGAGTCAGTCCTGCGGCAGCGTTCAGGACACGGTCCAGTTCCACCCCCGTCGGCAATTCTCCTTCTTCTGTGGCCACACCGCGGGCAATTTCTTCCAGCTGGTGCCGGGAAGGGAGCTCATGCTGCAGCACGACAAACAGCTTTTCGAGTTCCAAAGGGATTTGCACCAGCGGCGAGAGAATCACCACGAATGTCCGGTTTTGCTTGCCGGCGATGAGCTGCTTGTTCAGGGCCTGGATGATCTCAGGAGAATTCAGGAAGCGGTGAAAATTCACCAGGACCAGGAGGGCGGAGGGGGCCTCCGTATTGGATTTGCCTTGGGGAGGGCTATCCCCCGGCGGCAACAAACTGCCGGCCGCACGGATGGCCGCCAGCGGGTCCGCGGCATCGGCACTCGCTGACGACCCGGCCCTCAGCCCTTGTTCCAGATCCCAAACTGCCAACCGCCAGTCTTCCTGGCGGCAGAGCCGGCTGATTTCGGCCAGAGCATCTTCATGCTCATGGCTCTCGATCCAGATGCCGGTAAAGGCCGCCCGGACATACTCCGACAATCGCTCCTGCAGCGACATAGGGTTCCTTTCTGTTGTTGATCCCTTGGGGCGCAGGCGGTCGCCTGCGTTTCCCAACGAGTCATGGTGGAGAGAATGCGAAGTTAAACGCAGAATGAGGCAAGCCCTGCTAAGCAATTAGCGTTTCGAGCCTGCTGATCCGCTGATGGAGGTCAGTGACCGTGTTGGCAGCCCGCTTGAGCCGTGTGAGCCAGCGTTTCAAGGAAATCCTGTCCTTAGGAATCGGCTCCCAGTAAGTTCCCGAGATTTGTGATGGGGGGTATGCTACCGTCCGGGCTCCAAATTCTAGGATTCTGGCAATGGAAGCGTACCCATTGGATGTCGAGCAGAAGATGAAGCGGTTTTTCGATTGGCTGTCGGAGAAGGATCGGCGGCGGTATGCCGCGGTGGAGGCGGCCAAGCTGGGACATGACGGGGTGGAATATGTGTCCCGCGTCTTACGATGTGATCCGAAGACCATTTGGCAGGGGCTGAAGGATTTGGAAGAGCCGCAGGACGCGGCAGCCGGTCGGGTCCGAAAAAAAGGGGGGCCGGAAGCCAGCTAGCACGGCCCGTCCGCAACTGGAAGAGAACTTGCGGCACCTGCTCTCGGAATTTCTGGCTGGAGATCCGATGCGGATGGGGGTGTTGTGGACCAATCTGTCGCTACGCGAGTTGTCGCGGCGGCTGCTGGCATTGGGAACGCCTGCCAGCCGGCGTGTGATTCGACGCCTCTTGCGAAAGTTCAAGTTGGGACGGCGCACGGCGCGGAAGAAGAAAACGATGGGACACCATCCCGATCGTAACGCACAGTTTGAGAACATCGCCCGGCTGCGGCGCGAGTATCAGGACGCGGGTGACCCGGTCATCAGCATCGACACCATAAAGAAGGAATTGCTGGGGAATTTCCACCGTCCCGGCCCCACCTACACCGAGCAGACGGTCGAAACCTTCGACCATGACTTCGGCAGTGCGGGACAAGGCAAATTGATTCCGCACGGCATCTATGACCTGGCCCGCCAACACGCTCACATCAACCTGAACACCAGCCATGACACCGGCAGACTCTGCTGCGACAGCATCGCGTTGTGGTGGGAACAACACGGCCACGCGGCCTACCCCCAAACCAAACGCCTGCTAATCCTGTGCGACGGCGGCGGGAGCAACAGCGCCACCCAATACCTGTTCAAAGAAGACTTGCAGCGGCTGGCGAATCGTCTGGGACTGGAGCTACGCGTCGCGCACTATCCGCCGTACTGCTCCAAGCACAACCCGATTGAACATCGCGTGTTCCCCCACATCACCCGTGCTTGCCAAGGCGTAATTTTTCACACCCTCGACGTGGCTCGACAATTCATCGCTCTCGCCAAAACCACCACCGGCTAGCGCGTGACCGTCGGCCTCTAAGAAGCTATCCGTGAAGTTTCATCGGGAAAAGTTGGTATCAGGCGGCGGTTTGGTAGTGGAACTGGGCTTGGTGTTGTGGCGGTGCTAGCCGTTTGAGCATGAGGCTGATGGCCGTGACGCGCACCATCGACTCGCTG
>SXOA01000140.1 GCA_005778405.1 Planctomycetaceae bacterium | reverse complement strand
TCCATCACCGGAGCGCCGAAAGTGCGGGCGATGGGAATCATCGCGGATCTTGAGCCGACCGCCCGCGGCGCGTATTGCGGGTCGCTCGGTTACATTGGATTTGACGGCACCACGGACCTCTCCATCCTCATCCGCACCATCATCGCTGCCGGCGGCTGGTGGCAACTCCCGGTTGGCGGCGGCATCGTGGCCCAGTCGAACCCGAAGCAAGAGTATGAAGAGACCTGGCAGAAGGCAACGGGAATGTTGCGGGCGCTGGTTTAATGATCCTCCTCATCGACAACTACGACAGTTTCGTCCATAACCTGGCCCGCTACTTTCAGCGGCTGGGGCAGGAGACTCGCGTGGCGCGGAACGACGCGGTGAGCGTGGCGGACATCCGGCGAATGCAGCCCGCCGCCGTCATTCTTTCTCCCGGTCCGTGCACGCCGACGGAAGCGGGCTGTTCGCTCGATGTTGTCCGGGAACTGACGGGCGAAGTACCGATCCTCGGCGTTTGTCTCGGGCATCAGACCATTGCGGCGGCCCTGGGTGGCAGAGTGGTGCGTGCCAAGGAGCCGGTGCATGGCCGCGCGAGTCAGGTTGAGCACTGCGGTGAGGGAATCTTTGCCGGATTGCCCAGTCCACTGAGCGTTGGCCGCTATCATTCGCTGGTGGTGGAGGAGCAATCGCTGCCGCCGGAGCTTGGCGTGACTGCCAGAATCACGGACGGTACCGTCATGGCGCTCGCCCATCGGCAGTATCCGGTCGTAGGAGTGCAGTTTCATCCGGAATCAATCCTGACTCGCGGGGGCTACGAGTTGCTGGCCAACTTTCTGCGGCTGGCCAGGCTTCCGGTACCGAGCTCCCTGCCGTCTTTCACGACCGAAGCTCCCGAGCCCGATCGTGCGGAGGCCATTATTCCCAGCCGGCCCGTTACCTTTTGAATTTCACGATGTCTTTCAGTCCTTCAAAAAATGACGGCCCCGACGACCTGATTGCCGAGGGGATCGTCACCACCGTCAATGCCGACGGCAGCGCAAACATCTCCCCCATGGGGCCGCGGGTGGATCGCCAGTTCACTCGCCTGCTGCTGCGGCCGTTTCAAACATCGACGACGTATCAGAATCTCAAACGAACCGGCGAAGGGGTCTTTCACATTACCGACGACGTGCTGCTCATCGCCAAAGCCGCCGTCGGCAAGCTCATTCCCGTGCCGGCGCTGCAGCCGGCTCCGCTTCTCGCCGGTTTCGTGTTGGCGGACGCCTGCCGCTGGTTCGCCTTCCGCGTTTCCAAGCTCGACGATCAAGAGGAGCGGACCACCATCCATTGCACCGTCGTCGGCAGCGGAAATATCCGCCCTTTCTTTGGTTTCAACAGGGCCAAACATGCCGTGCTGGAAGCCGCCATTCTGGCGACGCGGATCGGAATTCTCCCCGCGGAACAAATCACAGAAGAGCTGGAGCGGTTGGCGATTCCCGTCGACAAGACCGCAGGAGCGCAGGAACGAGAAGCGTTTGACTTCCTGCGAGACTACGTTGCTCAGGCTCTCGCAGCGGCAATCAAGCCTTCCGCCCCTTGAGCAATCAGTAGCTCGGCGACCTGTTGCCCAAGCTTTGCAGCGGATGAAGGAGGGCCACTCGCGGATGCCGCAATCCGCTGGCGGCCATCGCCACTCAGGACCACGCCATCGAGCAGCAGTGAGCCGTTCTCCAATCGCCCCAAGGCCCCGACCGGAGCCAGGCAGCCACCGCGAAGTGCGGCGAGCAGCGAACGTTCGGCAACAACGGACTGCTGGGTCGGCTCATGGTTGAGAGGCGCAAGAAGCTGCCTCGCCGAAACATCGTCCGCTCGCGTTTCGATTCCCAGCGCCCCCTGACCGACCGCCGGCAACATCACCGCCAACGGAATGATGCCAGCAATCCGCGCATCGAGCGCCAGCCGATGCAGCCCGGCCTGAGCCAGCACCAGCGCGTCATACTCCCCCGAATCCAGTTTCCGCAGCCGCGTATCGACGTTGCCGCGAATCTCCAGCATCTGCAAATCGGGCCGCTGATGCAGCAGTTGAGCCCGGCGACGGAGGCTGCCGGTCCCGACACGAGCATTTGGAGGAAGTTCCGCAACGGACTTTGCCGCGTTGCAAACCAGCACATCGGCAATGCTCTCCCGCTCCGGCACGGCAGCCAGCGAAAGCCCCGCGACATTTTCCGTCGGCAAGTCCTTGAGGCTATGCACTGCCAGGTCAATCTGCTCATCGAGCAGGGCCCGCTGAATTTCCTTGGTGAAAAGCCCTTGCCCCCCGATTTGTCCTAGCGGACCCGTCGTCACATCTCCCTGCGTGGAGATGAGGACCAATTCGACCTCCACACCCCGCTGACGCAATTGCCCCGCCACCCAATCCGCCTGCCAACGAGCCAGCGGGCTGGCGCGAGTTCCCAGGCGAAGTCGAGGTGAGGGCATAGAATGTAAGTGTGGAAATGAATGGCATTCAGGATCTCACTGTTGAGAATAGCCCAGTCGATTCAGCCGGTGTAGGGCACGCAAAATCCTCACAATCGCCCATTGCCGAAGATTCCGCGGAATTCCCGGTTTTCCTCAGACGTTCGTCGGTTCCCGCCGCTCGGGGCCGTTTGCCAAGACGTAAGCTTGGCAATATGTTTTTGCGGAAGTTCCCCGGAAATACTTGCCATGCCTCACTTCGTTTCGCACTCCGCTTGGAAATTGGGCATCGCCGCCACCTGTGCGCTCGCTTTTGCGTCCTGCGGAACCAAGGCGACCAATCCCGTTGCGCTGGAAGCCCGCGAACTACTCGACTTGCTCGACGGCCAGCACGAGCGGCTCGATTTGAATAAGTATGCCGAAGTGGAAATAGGCAGCTTCAAGATGATGCTCGCACCCCAAGAAGATGATCAACCGCTACGGGTGAGCTTTCGGCTGGTGGCAATTGTCCCCGAGAGTCAGAAGGCCAGTTTTGAAACTGAGTTGCCCAAATACGAGAAGCGAATCCGCGACGCCGCCATCGCTCTCGTCGGCCGCACCGACCACGAGCAACTCGCCGAGCCGAGCCTGCACTACCTCAAAGGGGAAATGGTGACCACCATCAACCGCATCCTGCAAAAGCGGCTCGTCCGGGACACGGCCTTCAGCAGCTTCTCGCTTGGTTATCAATGGCCCAAAGAAGACGCCGCACCGGCCAAGCCCAAGCCGAAGGCGGGCGGGCATCATTGAAAGTGAAAAAGGGGTCGGGAGGGGTTTTCCCGGTCGTCGACCCTCCACCGCCAAAGAGTGAAATCCGGGAAAACTTCTCCCGACCCCGTTCGCTCCGTCAATGAGAAGTCGCCATCGTAACGAAGTGACAGAGGCGATTTCAATCAGTCCACCTTGGCGGGCTTTGCGCCTCTGCGTGATGCTCCCAGAGTCGAAAAGAGGCATCACGCAGAGGCGCAAAGCTCGCCAAGGGAGAAGCAGAATGTTGAAAGCAGAGTGATGGGTGCCTGGAACCTCGGATGCATCATCATTCTGCTGCCATGATTCTGCAAGTCCCTGACTTCCTCTCTCTTGGGACCGGCGCAGATATCACTGTCGTACGAGACGACACTTAATGCTGCGACGGCCCTAAGGCTCTTCGTACCTCATC
>SXOA01000139.1 GCA_005778405.1 Planctomycetaceae bacterium | reverse complement strand
TCGATGCCGTTGTGGACCATCTTGACGTAGTGGCCGGCCCCGCGCGGGCCGACCCATTCGCAGCAGGGGATGTCGCTGGCTGGGCCGACCTTGGCGGCGATGGCCTGGAAGATGGGCCTCACCAGCGGCCAGGCTTTTTCGCTCCCGCCGGGCATCATGCTCGGCCCCTTGAGAGCCCCTTCCTCGCCGCCGGAGACGCCGGTGCCGACGAAGAGCAGCCCCTTGGCCTCCACCTCCTTCGTCCGCCGCTCGGTGTTCGTGTAATGCTCGTTCCCGCCGTCGATGAGCACATCCCCCGACGACATCAATGGAATGAGTTGAGCCATCAGCTCATCCACCGGCTTTCCCGCCTTGACCATCATCATGATCTTGCGGGGAGTCTTGACGGCTTTGACGAGCTCCTCGAGAGAGTGACAGCCGATGAACTTGCCCCCCTTGGCGGGGCCGTTTAGGAATTCGTCGACCTTCTCCGTCGTGCGGTTGAAGACAGCCACGGTGAAGCCGCGGCTTTCGACGTTGCGAGCGAGGTTTTCGCCCATGACGGCGAGACCGATTAATCCGAAGTCAGCGGACATGATATTTGTGGAGGTTAGAGGTGAAGTTCGACCCCACCGAGCTTGCCTCGGTCGGTGAGATGATTTTGCACTAGACGATGCGACGCGACTTTCCTGCCCCCACTGGCCTCGTGCCAGTGGAGCAAATGACTTCAGGACATGGGAATCATGCGTTCCACCGGCACAAGGCCGGCGGGGACGGGGTTGGATGTTGTAAGGTGCTAGTGCAGAATCATGGGCTCCACCGAGACAAGCTCGGTGGTGGCCAAAGTCGGAAGTTGCTTTCGATTCATTCTTTAGTTGGCGGCGGTGGATTCAGCTTTGAAAGAGCACTCTTCAATTCCGCAACTCCAGGTACGAGATCCGGACGCATTTCACAAATCTTGGAGATAATTTCTGCAATATCTTCACTATTAAGTTCGATTGTAGCGCAGCGGTCCCATGTCTTGTAGTTACCGGACTCCTTCCTTTCATGAACTTGTATCTGCATGCTGCGACCGAGCTTCTTGAAACGGAGTTTTCCTGACTCCACAAATGGACGCTTTGGTTTCTTGCCTTCACTTGCTGATTCGTAGGTGACTTTCATTGCAATTCCATGAAAATGAGTAAAACCTAACTAATTAACGCTGAATATTACTTACCGTTGAATCCGTGCTGAGCCACCCTTCGCGAAGTCTTTGACCTGATGCAGAGTTGCCATCGTCGTATCGCCTGGAAAGGTCGTTAGCAGCGCCCCGTGCGCCCAGCCAAGCCGCAACGCTTCTTCCGGCGACGCTCCACTCATGAGTCCATAAAAGAACCCGCCCGCAAATCCATCCCCGCCACCAACGCGGTCGAGGACGCCGAGCTCGCAGGTGGGGGCCTGGTAGGTTTTTCCTTCGACCCAGCAGACAGCGCTCCAGTCGTGCTTGTTGGTGGTGTGGACTTCGCGGAGCGTTGTGGCGACGATCTTGATGTTGGGAAGCTGTTTGGCGACGGCGTCCATCATGGCGAGGAAGGCGCTCGGGTCGATTTTGGATTTCGACTCGACTTCCGGCCCTTTCAGCCCGAGTCCCTTTTGCAGGTCCTCTTCATTGCCGACGAGCACATCCACGTTGGCGACAATCCGCCGCATGGTGTCCTGGGCTTTTTCCAAGCCGCCGGAAATCTGCCAGAGCTTGGCCCGGAAGTTAAGGTCCAGCGAGACGACCGCTCCGGCTGCCTTGGCGGCCTGCATCCCTTCGATGATCAGATCCGGCGTGGTGGCGGAGAGAGCCGCGAAGATGCCGCCGCTGTGGAACCAACGAAGGCCGCCGGCCATGATTTGCTTCCAGTCGAAGTCCCCTTTCTTCAGCTTTGCCGCCGCTTCGTTGCAGCGGTTGTAAAAGACGACGGGGGCGCGGACGCCGTGTCCCTGGTCGCTATAGACGCAGGCCATGTTCGGCCCAGTGACGCCGTCGTGTTCGAAACGCTTGTAGAACGACCGCACCCCCATCGCCCGGACCCGCTCGGCAATCAGGTCGCCAATCGGGTAATCAACCATCGCCGTCGCCACGCCGGTGGAGAGGCCAAAACAGTCCGACAGATTGGCCGCCACGTTGAACTCTCCGCCGCTGACGTGAATCTGGCACTGCGTCGCCTTGCGGAACGGAATAATCCCCGGATCGAGCCGGTGAACGAGCGCCCCGAGCGAAAGAAAATCGAACCCGCCGGGGGGAAGAATCTTGAGAGCCATGGCTTGCCGCGCGAAGAGAGGAAGTCAGCACTGGAAGAGGCTGATTTTAGTTCTCTATCGGGTGCAGGCAAAGGGGCGGAAGCGGGATAGAACTCGGGTCGCAATCGTCCGGAAACCGCTCCGCCCTCCTCATCCCAGGGCAAGCTTAACGGCTTCCTCGACGGTCATGGCCGCACCTGCCGCAAATTCCCGCTGCCAGACCTCATCGCCATGTTTCGCGCGGAGCGCATCGGCCGCAACTTTGGTTTCGGCGTGAATGAGGAGGAACCGAGAGTAGCCTACACGTTTTTGCAGCGCATCTTCGGCGCCTAGCAGTCTCATGGCCGGCAGGTCATCCCGCAAGGAATGCAGGACAACCGCAATGCGCTCGAGCATCTCACCTTGTCCGCCCAGGTCGCCAAGTTCGCCGCGGCGCTTCAGCGAATCTCGATAATAGCCCAGCGCCGTATTCCAATGCCTTCCTTTCTCGGCCACGTACCCAAGGCTTGAATGGGAGTAGGCTTGTAGCCATGCATCTCCCAGTTCGCGGGCCGCATCCAGGGAAGTCTGCGCCGCCTCTTCCGCTGCCGGCAAGTTTCCAGAAAGAGAGTCAGCAGCGGCTTGCGCAAGACGAGCCAGAATGACTCCCCGTGTGTTTCCCAGTTTCTTGTGGATCGCGAGCGCTTCTGAGGCGTAACTCGCCGCTTCGACGGGACGTCCTTGCAGCATTGCGGCGCGCCCGAGGTTCCCCAGTACGGTGGCGGCCTTGCCTTCATCTCCCAACTGTCGGTAAAGCTGTACGGCTTCCGACATGTGCGTTTGTGCCCGGTCGATGTCCCCCCGATCGCTGGCAACCAGGCCGAGATTGGCCAGACTGGCAGCGATTTGGCCTGGATTTCCGACACTGCGTCTCAGGGCGAGCGCTTCGGCGTGATACTGCTCGGCCGCATCGTATTTCGCTTGCTCGCGGGCCAGAACGCCCATGTTGTTGAGCGTAGCGGCGGTCGACGCCGGGTCACCGAGGTTGCGACGAATGGAAATCGCTTCGCCAAACAGTTTCCCGGCAGTCTCCACGTCACCGGTAACCCAACTCAAAGTCCCAGCGCCGTGGGCCGCTGTCGCTCGCGCGGCGGTCGGCGGCTCATTGCCCGGCAGCGCCAACAAGGTTTTCAGCGTATCACGGGTTTCCGCAAGCCGGCCATTCTGGTATCCGGCATACCAGGTACTGCCGGCGAGTTGCATGGTGAGAACTGGATCCTGCTGCGTCAAATACTGAAGCACCAGGCGCAAGTTATTCCATTCCTCGTTCATTCTGGCCAACCAGGGACCAGCCGCAGCAGTGTCCAGGTGCGGTGCCACGGCTTCGAGCAAGTCTTTGCCCCAGGAAACTAACGCCTGGCGTGCTTCCGATTCTTCGCCCTCCGCCGTCAGTTGTTCCGCGGCGAACTCCCTCAGCGTAACGAGCATCTCGAATCGTCCCGAGTCGGGAAGCGCTCGCAGCAAACTCTGTTCGACCAAGGCGGTCAAACCATCCAGTATTTGGAAGTCCGCATGCTTATCGGGGAGAAAGCGACAGACCTCTTCGGCAGCTTCCAGTTGAAAGTCGCCACTAAACACCGCCAGCCTTCGGAACAACGCCCGTTCACCGGGAGACAAGAGGTCGTAGCTCCAGGCAATCGCCGCGCGCAAAGTCCGCTGTCGCGCGGGAAGATCGCGGGCTCCACCGGTCAGAACTTTCAAGGACTGTTCCAGTCGGGGGACCAGCGCCTCGGGGGAAAACAGCCGCAAGCGTGCCGCGGCAAGTTCCAGGGCGAGCGGCAAACCGTCAAGCCGCCGGCAAATCTCGGCGACGGCTAGCTGATTGTCGGGTGTCAAGCGAAAGTCGGCTCGCACAGCCCGGGCACGATCCACGAACAGTTGCACGGCCGGCGACGCGGCCACCGCCTCCAGGGTATTGCCTGCAGAGCGCGTTTCGGGCACGTGAAGCGGCGCCAGTTGGTACTCCCGTTCTCCCCGGACATGCAGCGGGATCCGGCTGGTGGCAAGAACTCGCAGTCCGGGGCTCGAATCGAGAAGTTTCGAAACCAGCGCTCCGACTCCCTGTACCTGCTCGCAGTTGTCCAGCACCAGCAGCAACTGCCGATCGCGGAGATGGGAGATCAACAGCGCATCAACTGAGTCCCCTCCCTCTTTCAACTGCAAGGTATGCGCGATGGCGGATGCCACCAGATTGGAGGATGAGATCTCGGTGAGCTCCACAAACCATGCGCCGTGGGGCCAACTGGCTGCTGCCTCACACGCTATCTCGATCGCCAGGCGAGTCTTTCCCGTGCCGCCGGTGCCAAGTAGCGTTACTTGGCGATGTTCCTGAAGTAAATTCGTGATTTCCGCAACTTCGGAGTCGCGGCCGATGAGGCGTGTGGGAGGAGTCGGAACAAATCCAACGAGTGGTCGCTGCGACTCTTTGGGCGATGTTTCATCGGCGTTGGCGGAGGAATGCATCACTGCAACAATCGCCTGCTCGAGCTCGCGCGCCGTGGCGTACCGCTCGCTGCGATCATAGGCAAGTGCTTTCAGCACCACAGCATCGAAGCGCCGATCCACCGCGGCCCGCTGCGACGGCAACGGGAAACTGCCTTGCGGAAGCGAGCCGGTCAGCAGCTCATACAAGACGACGCCCAAGGAATACACATCGGCGCGAGAATCAATGTCGGAGACGCCAGCGAGCTGTTCTGGAGCCATGTAGCGGAGCGTGCCGAGGACGGCGCCTTCTTGGGTCAGCGCCGATTGCTCTTGATGCTGAGGGAGCAATCTGGCTAGCCCAAAATCGGCGATCTTCACGTTGCCGCTCGAATCGAGCAGGATGTTCTCGGGCTTGATGTCCCGGTGAACGATCCCTTGCTCATGGGCGTAGCCGATTGCGTCGCAGAGTTGCCCCATGATGCAGAGAGCAGTCGCCGGCGCAACCGCGCCGGAAGCCAGCAGCTTGCGGAGAGTACTTCCCTCCACCAGTTCCATGACGAGAAACAGCCGCCCTTGGGCTTCGCCAAAATCATGGATGGCAACGATGTGGGGATGCTTCAGCCGGGCCAGCAGGCGGGCTTCCCGTGAAAAACGGGCGTCAAACGACGGATCGTCCGCCTTTTGAGCATGAATCAACTTGAGCGCGACGAGCCGATCCAAGGCGACCTGGCGGGCGAGGCGAACTTCTCCCATGCCGCCGCGCCCGAGCAAGTCAAACAACTCGTATCCAGGAATGGACTCGCTAGCGTGAGCACTTCGAGGTGGCAACACAACCGTTTGTTCGCAAACGGTGCAGCGCCCCGTCGCCGTTTCGCGCTCGAGTGAAATCCCGCACTGGGTGCAAATAGGCATCGGCGAACTCGTCCAGCAGCAAACCACGGTGCGGTCGGGATTGCCCCAATTTCTACCGAATTACCAACCGAACGGCAAGAATTGCTACGCCAAGATTTCCTTCACCACTCTTGCCGGCCGGTTATCAATCAGCCGTTGCTCGCGACCGCTGCTGTGGTAGACGAGCTTTTGCGGGTCGAGGCCGAGGAGTTGGAAGATGGTCGCCTGGTAATCGTTGGGCGTGACGATGTTGACAGCTGCCTTGTGGCCGACTTCGTCGGTTTCGCCGTAGGTCATTCCTCCCTTGATGCCGCCGCCGGCCAGCCAGATGGAAAAGCCCTGTCCGTTGTGGTCGCGTCCGACGGTGTCGTTCAGGTCCCCTTCGCAAACCGGCAGTCGGCCGATCTCGCCACCCCAGTGGACGACCGTGGAATCCAGTAGCCCTCGCTGCTTGAGGTCAATGACGAGAGCCGCCGCCGGCTGGTCGGTGCGGCCACAGATTTCGGGGAGCCTCTTCTTGATATCCGTGTGCGTGTCCCAGGGCTGGCCGCCGAGGAACATCTGCACGAACCGGACGCCCCGCTCCACGAGACGGCGGGCGATGAGGCAGCGGGTGCCGTATTCGCGGGTGGCGTCTTTATCGAGCCCGTACAGTTTGTGGATGTAAGCCGGCTCCTGCGAAACGTCGAGCGCTTCCTTGGCCGCGGTCTGCATGGCGGCAGCCAGCTCGTAACTGGCGATGCGAGATTCCAGGTCCGCTTCGCCCGGATGCTGAGCGGCATGGCGCTTGTTGAGTTCGGCGAGGAAGGAAAGATTCTGCTGCTGGAGCTTGCCGCGAAGTTGCGGCGGGGCGTCGAGATTGAGAATCCGGGGCTCCTGGGCCCGCAGCACGGTTCCCTGATAGAGCGGCGGCATGAATCCGCTGGACCAGTTGTGGGTGCCATCGACCGGATGGCCCGCCGGATCGGAAAGGACCATGTAAGCCGGCAGGCTCTGCGACTCGCTCCCCAGGCCATACACAATCCAGCTTCCCATCGTCGGCCGGCCGGTGATTCCCGCCATGCCACCGTGGAAGAAGCGGATGGAAACTTCGTGCCCGTTATGACCGGTGTGCATCGAGCGGAGGACGCAAATGTCGTCCACGATCCCGGCAATGTTCGGCAGCAGTTCGGAAACGTCGGTGCCGCACTGGCCGTGCTTGCTGAATTTCCACGGCGTGCCAAACAGCTTCTTGTTGGCCCGGTTCACGAAGCTGTAGATCACGTCGCCGCCATATTCCGTACCGCTCTTGGCGGAAAGCTCCGGTTTGGGATCGAGCAGATCGACGTGGCTCGGCCCGCCATGCATGAAGAGGGAGATCATCGCCTTTGCCTTGGGAGCAAAGTTCGCCGGCTTCGGCCGCAGGTCGAGCGGCAAGTTCTCGCCGGGCTTGCTCGGCGTTTCGGCGAGCAGGTTGTCTTCTTTGAGAAGATGGGCGAGCGCGAACGTGCCGATGCCGAAGGCGGAGTTGGCCAGGAATTCGCGGCGGGATTTGGGTAGGTTCGTCGTCATTTGGATTGGCAGAGTCAGGGGGCCCATTGTTCGGCGAGGGTCTCTGACCCCGCCCACACGTCCGACCGAAGGTCTCCAGGAGTTTAGGAGACCTTCGGTCGGACGTGTGGGCGAGGTCGGGAGACCTTCGCCCAACAATGGTTAGTCGGCATATAAAAACTCATTGCTACTGAGTAATTGCTGGCAAAGGCTGGTGAGGGAGGTCAGCTCGTGGTCGGTCTTGTCACCGCTGGCCCGAAGCTGCACGAGTTGGGCGAGCACAAACCGGCAGCCGAGCTCGATTTCTTCGCCGGTGGCCGGCCGCTCGTAGGCGACTTGCCAGGCGTACGCGATCTGCTGGGGAAGGGAGATTCCGAGTGGACCGTGGAAGTCCTTGGCGCTGTTCCAGGTGACGACTTCGCCACTTGGAGCCCGCAAGCTGAGATCGGCGTTCCACTCAAAAGAATCCGAATTCACATCACCTCGACAGTCGATGACAAAATCAACGGTATCACCGGGCTGAACTTCGATGTTGGCGACGTCGCTCGCACTTTCGCTGTTCTTTACTCCCCACTCGCCAAGCAGACCCTGCCGACTGGTCACAATCCGCCCCCGCACGCCATCACCATTGGGGGAACCATGCTTGAGCTTGCCGCTGATGGCGAGCGCTCCCGCTTGCGGCGCGACCCAGCGGCGGATGGTCATGTGCGCGGCATCGGCACCCGCGTGGCCTCCGCCTGCATGATGGATGACCCAGCCGATGCTCGGGTCGGGCAGTGTTGCACCACCTTGCCAACTGGAACCGGTGAAGTGCGGCAACAGAGCGAACTGCGTGATGCGATTCGCCCCTTCGTCATACGAGCCGTAGCCGAACTGCCAGGCGTCCGCATGGCGGGCGAATTTGCCCTCCAGCGGCTGGGCGACTTCTTTGGCAAACCCGGCGGGCGTTTCGGTCCGCACTCGCTGGGCGAAGTGGCCAGCCTGCTTGAGGATGAACTCGCTGTTCATCAGCATCAGGGATTGCTGGGCTCCGGTGCTGGGGCTGCGGCGTTCGCAGTTGACGGTCATGACTGGGGCGTCAAACGTCGTCAGGAACGAGACCGGCTTTGTCCGCCGCGTCTGCAAATAGATGCTCCGCCGCGGCTGTTCGTCCTTAGTTATGACCTGGCCGACAAAATCCTCTTCCACAGGCACTGGTTTGCCGAACAGGGTGCGGTCGAGCTTGCCGCTGGCGACCAGAATCCGGTCCCGCAGGGCTTCGGCATCGAGCCGGCGAATGGGAAAACGGCTGTAGAGAGCGTTCTCGATGTCGGTGTTCACGGCCGGGTCACGGCGCGACGACTGGCGATAGACCGATGAGAGCATGATGAGCTTGTGCATCTTCTTCAAGCTCCAGCCAGAGTGCGGCAGTTCACTGGCCAGATAGTCGAGCAGTTCCGGATGCGTTGGCCGCGAGCCGAGCATGCCGAATTCGCCGGGGGATTCCACCAGGCCGCGGCCAAAATGATGCAGCCAGATACGATTGGCCAAAACGCGTCCTAGCAGCGGATGCTCGCCGCTTGTCAGATGCTTGGCGAACGCCAGCCGCCGGCCACTCGTCGGCAGCATGGGATCCTTAGCCGCAATCTCCAGCCGTTTTCCTTCGGGAGCGAGGATCGTCAGGTCGCCGGGCTGAACCGCGGCACCCTTCGGCTGGCGGTAGTCTCCTCGATGAAAGAGTTTGGTTTCGGGAATGACCCCTTCCACTTCGAAGAGGGCATTGATGGACTCCTCGATCGGTTTCTCGGCTCGCTTGGCCGTGACTTTCTCGAGGTCCTTCTTCAGTTCGTCCGAGAGCTTCGTGTCGTATTGATAGAGAACGCCAGGAGTGATGTTTGCTTTCGGATGTGCATCGAGCAGTTTCTTCTGCTCGTCGTTTCGCTTGTCCGCCGGCGTCGTAAACGCCTCTTTGAGCTTCGGCCGCAGGTCCTCCGGGAATTTGAGCAGCTCTTTCTCGAACGTCTCGTTCACATACTTCGTTTCCTTTTCGCGATACGCGACCATCAGCTTCTCGGCTTCGGCTTCGATGGCCGCGGACTTCGCCCGGTCGGCATCGGTGAATAGGGAGACAAGTCGCTGTCCTGGCCGCCGCCAATGGCTGGTGTCGAGGGCCGGCTCAAAGATCGCCCGTAGCCGAAAGTAGTCGGTGTGGGGTATCGGGTCGTACTTATGGTCGTGGCACTGAGCACAGCCGACGGTCAGGCCGAGGAGCGACGAACTGACGATTTTGATGGTGTCGGCCACTACCAGATTGGCCCCCGCGAGTTCATCGGGCATGCCGCTCGCGGTCGGATCGGCCGCGGTCCGCAAGAAACCAGTTGCCGCCAGCTTGTCAATTTGCTCCGGCGTGAGGTTGTTCCAGGGTCGTGGCGTAAGCTCGTCGCCCGCGAGTTGCTCCTGGATGAACTGATTGAGGGGCTTGTCGCTGTTGAAGGCCCGAACGACGTAATCGCGATAGCGCCAGAGATAAGGACGAACCGTGTCCTCGCTGCCGTTCCCTTCACTATCGGCGTAACCCGCGACGTCGAGCCAGTGCCGGGCCCACCGTTCGCCGAAGTGAGGCGACGCCAGATAGTGATCGACTATCGTCTCATACCCTTGCTCGGAATTGTCCGCCAGGAACGCCGCAATCTCCTGCTCACTCGGCGGCAGGCCGGTGAGATCGAGGGCGACGCGGCGGATGAGCATCAGCTTGTCCGCCTCGACCGAGAACTTCAGTCCCTTCTCGCGCAGCTTGGCGAGGATGAAGTTGTCGATGGGGGTGCGAATCTTGTCGGCACCGGCATCGAGCTTCGGCGGCTCCGGGCGGCGGATCGGCTGAAATGACCAGAAGGCACGTTCTTCCGGCGTGATGTCGATTCCGGGGGGCAGCTTGTCCGGCTCTGGCCTGCCGGCGAGTGCGCCGGCAGCAATCCACTTCTCGATGACGACAATTTTGGCAGCGGGAACCTTCTTCTCGGTCGGCGGCATTTCGCCTGACTTCATCCGCTCGATGAGCTTGCTCGTCGCGACGTCTCCGGCCACAAGAGCCGGCCCGCTGTCCCCTCCCTTAGCCGCGAACTTTGCCAGCCGCAGGTCGAGGTTCCCTTCCAACTTCTCCCCACCGCCGTGGCAGTCGAGGCAATAGGTCTTGAGAATCGGCCGGACATGCTGCTCGAACGTGAGATTTTCCTGGGCCGTGAGCGACGACGCAGCCGCGGCAAGCACACCGGCACAGAGCATGGGGACGCAAAGTCGCATCGGGGTTGCAGCAGTTGGTAGGTGGGAATTCCGGCAGACCCAAGGTGGGTAAGGGGGTCCGCAACAGGCAGGTATCTTGACTTTATCCCGATTCGCCGCAAGAGGCAACCGGAATTGGGCCTGGCAACCGCGTACAGGATGACTTACGCCTTCTCGCCTTCGTTCCCTCTGTTCTCTTCTGTTCAAAACCTTCCATGCTTTTTTTGTTCAGGCACTGAATCATTATCTTGTAATCACATTTCGGATTGCAATCTTAACTCGTTGCGAAGGAAAGCGGGGCATCATGTCCACACACCTCTTGAGGAACCTGCCATGCGTGCCAAGTCGTGGTTCATCGTTTGCTTGGGAATGCTGCTTGCTGGTTCTCCATGGACAGGGCTTTCGAGTCTGGCCCGAGGTGAAGGCGAACTCGACCGGCGGCTCGCCCGGATGCTCAAGGAAGCGGAGTTCACCGGACGCATGGAAAGTGAGCTAGCA
This sequence comes from Planctomycetaceae bacterium, assembly GCA_005778405.1. Classification (GTDB taxonomy): domain Bacteria; phylum Planctomycetota; class Planctomycetia; order Pirellulales; family Pirellulaceae; genus SXOA01. The sequence continues at coordinate 56,111 of SXOA01000139.1, read as the reverse complement.
GATCGGCTGGGCCGGGAGGTCGACGACGAACTGGCGGACCTCGGACGGTTCCTGTTTTTCGACCGCCTTCTCGGGATGAAACTTGACAATGCCTGCGCGGGGTGCCACTCCCCGGTGAGCGGGTTCGGGGACACGCAGTCGATAGCCATCGGCATCGACAACAACAATCTCGTCGGTCCCAACCGCACCGGGCCTCGGAACCAAAGACGAACTCCGATGGTTCTGAACACCGCGTTTTATCCCGCGCTGATGTGGAATTCGCGATTCTTCGCCAATTCCGGCGATCCGTTTGACAATTCCCTCGGCTTTACTTTTCCGCAGCCCGATGGGGCCACCTTGTCGTACTTGCCCCACTTGCTGACCGCGCAAGCGTTCATTCCGCCGACCGAGCGCAATAAAATGGCGGGCTTTGAATTCGCAGGAGACAATGACGACATTCGCTCCGAGGTAGTCAGCCGACTGAACAGTACTCCCAGTTATCGTCGCCTCTTCCGCAACGTGTTTGCGTTGTGAGCCCGTGATCGAATCACCTATGACCACGTGGCCTTGGCGATGGCCGAGTTTCAACTGTCGTTAACATTCGCCGACGCACCGATAGACCAGTTCGCCCGTGATGCCCGGGGTGCGATGAGCCAGAAGGAGAAGCAAGGTGCAATTCTGTTTTTCGGCAAGGCCAAGTGCGTCTCGTGCCACCAGGTTGCGGGTGAATCGAACGAGATGTTCAGCGATTTCCGCAACCACGTGATTGGGGTTCCACAGATTTCGCCCTTGAACACGAATTCCACGTTTGACGGGCCTAGTGGGAACGAGGATTTCGGTATGGAACAGATCAGTGGCAAGGCTGCCGATCGCTATAAGTTTCGGACCAGTCCGCTGAGAAACGTGGGACTGCAGCCGACCTTTTTCCACAACGGAGCGTTCACCCGCCTGGAAGATGCCGTCGCGCATCACTTGGACGTCTGGAAATCGGCTCTCTTTTACACTCCGGTGGGTCGATTGGACGCGGATCTCGCAGGCCCGACCGGACCCACGCTGCCGGTGCTGATAAGACTGGATGAGAAGCTGCGGACTCCCATCAAACTGACCCGCGACGAATTCGCGCAGCTTGTCGCATTTCTGCGCACGGGACTCTTGGATGAACGGGCCCGTCCGGAGCGGTTGGCTCGGCTCATCCCCGAGCGGCTCCCCAGCGAGCTGGAGCCGCTGGAGTTCGAAGTAGGTGATTGATAAGCACGGGCCATGTTAGAGAAATGGCTGACCCGACCGCGTGTTGCGGGCAAGTGGTAGGATAGGGATGCGCTATCAAAACTTCCCTCGAAACTCCCTTGGGGATTATTCCATGAAGGTTCACCTCATCTCCCAGTTCGTCGTCGCCGCGCTCATTTCTCAATTCGCCGCGGCTGTTCATGGCGAGGATGCCCACTGGCCACAGTTTCGCGGCCCGGATAGTTCCGGGAGTGCCGCCAGCGCCAAACTGCCGGAGAAGTGGTCCACCAGCGAGAACGTGGCGTGGAAGGCGGACATTCCCGGCAAAGGCTGGTCGTCGCCGATTGTCTGGGGGGACCGCGTGTTCGTAACCACCGTCAGCAGCGATGAGCCGGGGCGCGAGCCGCGGAAGGGGCTTTACATTCAAGACCTCCGAGGAACCATTCCTACGGGGACCCATCACTGGCAAGTTCAATGCCTCGACCTCGCTTCGGGCAAAGAGTTGTGGCGGAAGGAAGCCCACGCCGGAAAACCATCCTTCACGATTCATCTCAAGAACAGTTATGCCTCCGAAACCCCGGTCACCGATGGCAAACACGTGTATGCCTATTTTGGCAACGTCGGGTTGTTCTGCTACGACTTCGCGGGTGAGCTGAAATGGTCGCGCACCTGGGATCCGGTCGAAACACGGCTGGGCTGGGGTACAGCGGCCTCGCCAGCCCTGCACGATGGACGAATCTATCTCGTGAATGACAACGACAAGGAGTCCTACCTCGTGGCGCTCGATGCCGCGACCGGTAAAGACATTTGGCGCGTCAAGCGGGAAGAGAAGAGCAACTGGGCCACGCCATTCGTCTGGAAAAACGACCTCCGCACGGAAATTGTCACGGCCGGCACTGGCAAAGTCCGCTCCTATGACCTGGACGGCAAAGTCCTGTGGGAGCTCGGCCCCATGTCCATGACGGCTATTCCCACACCGTTCGCCGCACATGGTTTGCTGTATGTCACGTCCGGATACGTCATGGATAGTACACGGCCGATGTACGCCGTTCGCCCCGGCGCGAAGGGGGACATCAGCCTCAAGGGGGAACAAAAGAGCAATGAATTCATTGCCTGGAGCCTCCCTCAAATCGGACCGTACCATCCCACTCCGGTGGTCGTTGGCGAGACGCTCTATGTGCTCTACGACCGGGGATTGCTGGCCGGCTTTGACGCCAAGACCGGTCGCGAACTGCTGGCCCGAACGCGGCTCACGGGAGGTACTGCTTATACCGCATCACCCTGGTCTGCCGGCGGCAAGTTGTACTGCCTGAGCGAGGATGGCGACACGCTCGTCATCGAGCCGGGTAGTACGCTGCAGATCCTGGCCACCAATCGGCTGGAAGAGATGGCACTGGCCACGCCTGCTATCGCGGGAGATCGGCTGCTGATTCGCACTCAGTCGAAAATCTACTGCGTGAAGTGAGCGAGGTTGCACGTCACGGAGCGTCCTTTTTCCCTGAATTCGCTGGCACCGCTTGCAGCCGAATGTAATCCAGCCCCACCATGTGGTCCGGAACGGCCGATGGGTTGGCACCAGTGATGACAATGGCCAGCTTGTGGGGACCGGCTGCGAATTTGAATTTACCCAGCGCTAGTTCGCGGCTAGTAATCACCTCCGGAAAGTTGTAGAGATCCAGCGGTTCGCCGAGCGCGACGCCATCTACCTCGACGCGCACCATCGCATAATCGGCAGCCATCGTGAAATTCACCACGACCGCTGCTTCGCGGCTATCGGGAACGGCGAATTCCACTTCCAGCCGGTCCCCGGTCTTTCCGCCAGTCCAAAACAGTTGCTTGCCTCCGCTCCAGCGGTCCTTAGCGAACCCCTTCATCTCCTGGACCAGGGTTTTTCCGGCAGTCGTGCTCAGCACCTTCAAATCCTCTCCTTCCATTGCGCCGGCGGCGCGTCCAGTCTTGTCGTCGATTTTCGGAGCCGCGCCGCGCAGAGTTTCCTTACCAGAATTTTCGACAGGCTTCGGCTGCGCTTCTTTGAATTGGGCCTGGGTGACTTTGGACGCTCGGTGGGTCAATACATGGGCACCTTTCATTCCGCCGACGACAATGTCGGGGAGCTTGTCGCCGTTAACGTCCACAATGCTGATCTGCCGCCCTATGCCCGCTTCGCCGTCAGCCTTGTAAGGAACCCAGTCCACCCCCTTCTCGCTCCGCGTCAGCCCAAACCAGTAGACGACGGCCCCAGCGTCCCACATGGGGCTTCCCTTGTGGTGCGAATAATACGTCTTGCCGGAGATGATGTCTTTGAGCCCGTCGCCGTCGATGTCGGCCAGGGCCACCGAGTGCGGCTCACTAAAGACCAGGCCGTACCGGTTCTGCGCGGGCTTGCTCCCCATGATCAGATGCTGGCGAAAGACCGGCTCCGCTCCGCTCTTGTCCTGTTCAAACCAGGCGAGCCCAAAGTCGTGAGCGGCCAGGCTGGTGATGACGTCGTTGTCACCGTCACCGTCGACATCGTAGGCATACATCTCCGCTCCGCCATAGGCGTTGGTGAAAGCCGCGGCGTGGAATTTCCAGACGGACTCCAGCGGCACCTTCTCCGGCTGCTCGAACCACCCTGCGGCGGAAATGATATCGCTGAGGGCATCCCCGTTAATGTCGCCGATGCCGAGGCCATGCCCGAATCGCATGTCGGCCTTTTGATCCGACACGCGGTGAAAAGACCAGGGCTCAAAGGGCCGGTCCCAGTTGATCGTGGCAAAACCAAATGCACCCCCGAAGGTGCAAACGAGCTCCGGTCGCTTGTCACCGACGATGTCGATGAGCTGCGGAGACTCATTGGCGACCGAGTCGAAGACCTGGTGCTTTTGCCAATGTTTTTCGAGTCCTTCACCCTTGGGGTTTTCATAAACGTAAGCGGGGGTTCCCGGAAAGCCGACCACGAAAACGTCATTCGCGCCGTCGCCGTTGAAATCGTAAACCCAGTTGAAGAAGTTGTCGGCGTAGCCTTCCATGTTCTGCGGCTTGGCGGCGTAGATCTCGCGCTTCTTCTCAAACGCGGGCCCTTCGAACCAATAGGGCCCATAGACCACATCGGCCTTGCCATCACCGTTAATGTCGCCGGCGTTGGCTCCTTCGGAGAAGTAGGTGTTCGTGAGCTGCTGGCGCTCAAAAGTGTGCAGCGTGAAATCTTCCGACCGGGTTGCGGACTGTGCGAGGGTTGTGACTAGGAAGGCTGCCAGGAGATGCGTCTTCATTTGCCCACTCCGATAGGTCCGGTAAAACTGAGTCAGGATTGTCCCCCGCCGGGATAGAGCCGTCAACGCTCGCAGATATCTTGCGGTGTCCTAATTTGAAATCAGGTTGACGTTGCCGGTCTGCCGGTCTGCCGGACACCGTGATACCCGCAAAAGCTTGCGGCATAGGGGTGGCGTCGCCAGAGTAGCGGGGCTTTTTGCTGCGCTGGTAGGATGAAGCAATGGCTGAAATGAACTGGCAACGCGGACTTGAGCAAAAGTGCGGCCATTGCCACCATTCTCTTAACGAAGGTTTCGCAAAGTGCCACGAGTGCGGAGCGGTGCGCGAAGAGTTTCGCGAATACAGTTCTCTCATACGCGATGAGGTCGAGGGTTGTATTTTCAGCGGAGCCGAAACAGACGTTTTTTTGCCATGTGGTCATGCAGTCTGGGCTCCATACTTTCTCAGCATGATAGAAGCTGGTTGGCTGGACACCTCATTCGGCTACACAGAACTCGCCTATCATACAAATCCGCAGTTGCGCTCCTTTGGTCGATCCTGAAACTTCAAATTGGGACACTGCCGATCATCTATAAGCTCGCCGAGTAGACCGGATGCAACAAATCCGTCCCGTCGTCGGTTATCCTGGAGTTTTCCCGCCTGCAATCCAATTGTTGAACGCTGTGAGGAGTTCCCGATGTTCCGCTCATTCCAATTCTGGACTGTTCTGGCCGGTTTTCTGGCATTCTTAGAGCTCTCAACAACTGCATCCGATACGTATCCGTCTGGTTGGGAAACTGTGGCCCAACGGGAGGAGATTCGGCCGTCGTTTTCTTATGAATCCAAGGGGGGCTCGCACGGTGATGGTGCATTTGTCATCTCAGCGGCGGACTCAGTCTCCCAGCAAGGCCGCTTTCAGAAGGCGTTTCCGGTGAGCGGCGGGAAATTCTACCGTTTCGAAGCGCTGCGAAAGACGGAGCACGTGGAGGTTCCCCGGCGAAGCACCATCGTGAGGATCGTCTGGCAGGACAAGGAGGGCAAAGACGTTCTGGCCGATCCGCCAGCCGGCCGCGAGAAGGAAGCCGGCTCCATTCCTCTGGCCGAACCGGAACATCCGCTCGATGACGCGGTGGACCAACAGGGTTGGACCCAGGTATCCGGACTGTACCGCGCACCCTCGAAGGCCACGCAAGCCGTTGTCGAGTTGCACCTGCAATGGGCACCGCGCGGCCGAGTGGAATGGAGCAGCGTGAGCTTTGCCGAAACGTCGAAACCTCCCAGCCGAAAAGTGCGGCTAGCGACGGTGCACTACATTCCCTCCGGCAAGTCGCCGCGGGCCAACTGCGAGGAGTATGCACCGCTGATCGCCAAGGCCGCCGAGCAGAAAGTCGATCTTGTCGTCCTGGGAGAGACGGTCCCATACGTTCGCGTCGGCAAGAAGCCTCACGAGACAGCGGAGGCGGTTCCAGGGCCATCGACGGAGTTTTTTGGCGAACTGGCGAAACAGAACAAACTGCACATCGTGGTGAGCCTCTACGAGCGCGAGGGAAGAGCCGTCTACAATACCGCCGTGCTGCTCGGTCCGGATGGGAAGCTGATTGGCAAGTATCGCAAAGTTTGCCTGCCACATTCCGAGGTCGAGTCGGGTGTAACACCCGGCGATGATTACCCCGTCTTCGATACGAAGTTCGGCAAGGTCGGCATGATGGTCTGCTACGACGGCTTTTTTCCCGAAGTTGCCCGCGAGCTGACCAATCGCGGGGCGGAGGTGATCGCCTGGCCGGTCTGGGGCTGCAACCCGCTGCTAGGGCAAGCCCGCGCCTGCGAAAACCATGTCTATGTGGTCAGCAGCACGTACACGGATGCGAAAAGTAACTGGATGCAATCGGCCGTGTATGATCACGCGGGCCAGCCACTCGCCAAGGGTGAAAACTGGGGCGATGTCGTCGTTGCCGAAGTCGATCTGAGTCAGCGGCACTTCTGGCGGAACAACCTCGGCGACTTCCGCTCGATGGTTCAACGACACCGGCCAGAGCCGGCGAGTGAACCGCAACGCAAGTGACAACTGGCTTGGATGTAACACCGCCGCGAGGTTTTTCCAGGCGGATAGGAGATAGAGAATTCGAATGCAGACACTTACCACGGGAGTACAGCCTCCCGCCAGCGACTTTCGAGAACGCTGCTATGGTTGCTTTCGGCCGGCCAGCGAGTGTTTCTGCGCCGTCATTCCGACCATTGAAAACAAGACAGAGGTTTTGATCCTGCAGCACATGCGGGAGCGGTTTCATCCTTTCAACACCGCCCGCATCGTCCATCGCGCACTACGAAATTCGACCCTTCTGGTCGCTCACACCAAAGACCTGGCGGCCAAGATTTCACTGAAGCCAAGCGCGGGCATTTTGTACCCAGGGCCTGGCGCTACCCTGCTGGCGGATTTGCCAACCGACCAGCGTCCCGAGCAACTAGTGGTTCTGGATGGAACCTGGCATCACGCCAAAACACTGGTGCGCGACATTCCGGCCCTGCACGGCTTGCCGCGATATCAACTCGCTCCCGCTGCCCCCAGCCGCTATCGCATTCGTCGTGAACCAAGCGAGTCATTTCTTTCTACTGTCGAAGCCACCGTAGCCGCGCTAGGAGTCCTGGAGCCTGAGACGAAGGGTTTGGACCAACTCCTGCTGGCATTCGATCACATGGTGGAGCGGCAACTGGCTCATCCCAAGTCAGAACATTCCCGGCACCGACTGGGAGGACGAAGTCACACGTTTAAGAACATACCCCTGGCCCTTCTCGGCAATTTGGACAACGTCGTCGTGGCCTATGGAGAATCCGCAGCCGGCAAGCCGGGCTGCCTGGGAGATCCCCATGTCCCCGTCTACTGGGTCGCCCAGCGGCTCGGAACGAGGGAAGGATTTGCCTGTACGATTCGAACCGACTCTCCGCTGCCGGAGTACCTTCTTAGACACTTTGATTTGACCAGCTCCCATTTTGCCGGCGCGCTCTCGCTGAAAGAAGCTCAATTGGCCTGGGCTGGATTTCGGCACGCCAGCGATACGGTGGCGGTTTTCAATCAGGGTTCGGCGCGACTGCTCCGGCAAGTCAGTCCAGACTCCCCCAAGTGCCTCGTGCTCAAGTCCGTCGATTTTCATCCTGGCAGGCGCTACGGGACACTCGACGACCTTGTCGCGGCGGAAGGACTTCAGGTCGCTCCCTCGCAGCACCTGGGACGCGCGGGCCGGCGGCTGGCTCAAGTCACGGCGTTTGTCCGTCACCTTTACGCCTTGGGGACCATATCGGCAACCGGCGAAATACTGATTTCAGAGACAGTCGATGCCGCTTGACGACGGCAAGCTGGTTTGCAAATGCGGCGACTCAATTCCGAGAACCGGTGTCCTCGCTGCGAAATCCGCAGACCGCTCTGCTTCTGCGATATGATCCCGCAAATCGTCCTTCAGACCCGCGTCATCATCTTGATGCACGTGGCAGAGGAGTCGCTGACGACCAACACGGCCAGACTCGCGGCCAAGGCGCTCTCCAACAGCGACCTCCGGATTCACGGAAAGAAAGAGGAATGCTGGTCCGCGAACGATTTTCTGCAGGCAGGAACGACTTCGCTCCTCCTTTATCCAAGTTCGCACTCCCTCGAATTAAGTGCCGAGTTCGTTTCCACACTCAAAATGCCGGTGAACTTGATCGTTCCGGACGGCAGTTGGTCGCAAACGCGAAAGATCGTCCGGCGCGAGGCGGCCTTGGCTGGCATTCCCCAGGTAAAGCTGCCGATCGGGCCTCCTTCGGAATATCGCCTGCGCCTGCAGCCTCACGAGGCCGGGCTGTGCACCTTGGAAGCCATCGCCCGCAGCCTGGGTATTTTGGAAAGTCACGAAGCTCAACAGCGATTGGAAACGCTATTGCGAATCATGGTCGAACGCACCCTGTGGTCGCGAGGATTGATCGGGGCCGACGAGTGTACCGCAGGAGGAATCCCGCCGGGAGCCCTTTTTCCGCTAAGCGATTGAGTCTTACCCTCTTCCTTCACCTATGTCGGTCGCACCTTGGAAGCGGCCCGGGCAATCTTCTCGCCGATGAGCGCGATCTTATGGTCCTTCAGCCGCTTTTCGTTGAGCCAATAGGGACTGGTGATCTCCTTGAAGGCGTGAATCGCGGCTTGAATCCCCTCCGCCCAGGCCACCGCGATGAGCTTGATATCGCCATGCACATCCCCAACCGCGAAAATCCCCTGGCGGCTGGTTTCAAAGTACGGATCCACGGCAATGCTCCCATCCTCGTTCAGGACCAGTGCCAGCCGCTCAAAGGTTTCCTTGGCCGATAGAAAGCCGATTTGAACGACTACCCATGAGCAGCGCAGCACCTTGCCGCTTGTTAAATCCAGCTCGATCTCGTCACCGGCGAACCGGGCGGCTGTAATCTCCGTGGAAGTGAGAACATGGCCTCCCGCCTCATGAATGTGCGCCAGGCTATCCGGCTTGCCGATGGGAGTGGGCTCGCGAACGAGCAGATCCACCTGGCCACCGCGGGCTTGCACCATCAGCGCGGCATCCAGGGCAGAGTCGCCTCCTCCGACCACTGCCACTCGATTGCCTTCATAGTCGCCGATCTTGGGAATCTTGTAATGCACGTTCTTCGACTGGAGTTGATCGAGTACCGCCAGCCGCCGCGGATAATGCAACAGGCCGCAAGCGATGATGACCTTGCGGCACAAATAGCTGCCTTTCGTCGTGACCACTCGCTTAAGCGGCTCTTCGGTCGCCCTTTCCTCCGTGTCCTCGATCGTCACTAACTCCTCGTTAAACCGGAACTGCACCAGGGCGTCCAGGGCCTGCCGGTAAGTCCGCTGCGACAAGTCATCCCCCGTGATGCCGTCGGGAAAGCCAGGGATGTCCACAATCCGCTTGTCGGCGTACAAAAACTGCGGCTGTCCCCCCGGCCGGTCCTTGGCCTCAATGACCAGCGTGGTTAGCGCCCGATGGGCCGTGGTCAGGCTGGCGGCCAGTCCCGCGGGCCCGGCCCCAATAATGACGACATCCCAGTGCGCCAGATTCTCGAAGTCCAGCCCCGTTTGAAGCTGCGTCACCTTGAAATCGGCCATGATCGATTCCTTTCCGATACAAAGGAGAGTCTCGCGTCACGAAAGATAGGGCCGCGTGGAGATGACTCCTTCTTCCGGACTGCTGGCGGTGGCATAGAGGCGGCGAGGGATGCGACCAGAGAGGAAAGCGAGGCGACCGGCGGCGCAGGCGGCGCTCATGGCGCGGGCCATCATCAGAGGGTCGCGAGCGTGGGCGATAGCCGTGTTGAGCAATACGCCGTCGACACCAAGCTCCATCGCAAAGGCGACGTCGCTGGCGGTGCCAACGCCAGCATCGACGATAATTGGATAATCGGGGTCGCCATCCTTGAGGTACTCCAGGATGATCCGAATGTTGTTGGGGTTGAGGACTCCTTGTCCCGAACCGATGGGGCTGCCGGCGGGCATGACGGCTGTGGCACCGGCTCTCTTCAGGCGGCGGGCCATGATGGGGTCGTCGCTGGTATAGCAGAGGACCGCGAAGCCGTCGGCGACGAGAGTTTCGGTCGCCTTCAAAAGTTCGATGGGGTCGGGGAGAAGCGTCTTGCTATCACCGAGGACTTCGAGTTTCACCCAGTCGGCACCGGGGTTCTCCAGGCTGGCGAGAATCTCGCGCCCCATCCGGGCTACCCGCACCGCATCGACCGCGTTGTAACAGCCTGCCGTGTTGGGAAGGAGCGTATACCGGCTGAGGTCTAGATGATCGAGTATGTTCTGGCCCCGGCCGTCGTAGAGGCGTTCGCGGCGGACAGCAACGGTAATGCAATCCGTGCCGGAAAGGTCCAGCGACTTCTGCATCGCCTCGAACGTATCGTACTTTCCCGTGCCGACAATGAGGCGGCTTTGGAGGGTATGCGACCCGATGCGAAGCGGCTTGTCGGTCGTTTCGGTCATCGGCGGCGGGGTCGTTGAATTCAAGTCTCTATCCTCCACCCACGAGCGATACAATTTCAATCCGGTCCCCGTCCCGCAGCTTCTGCTCCCAGTGGCGGCCTTTGGGGACAATCTGCTGGTTGAGCTCGACCGCTATGCCGCGGGAGGGTAGCTCCAGGCGCACGAGCAATTCAGCAACCGTCAGTTCCGCCGGCTCTTCTCGCGGTGTGCCGTTGAGGAGGATGTTCACAAGACCGCGAAGTCTGGAGGGGCGATTTGAGGAAAGGGCTACAGCCGCTATTCTCTACTTGTCGGGCAAATCAAGCAACGGTGCAGCGCTCCATGATCGACTACGACCCCCACGATTGGCGTTCCCACCTCTTCGATATCAAGGGGTCGATGCTGCAGCAGATCAGCAGCCGCATCCTGGCGGCGGTCGTCTGGTCGGCCATCGTGACGGCGGGTTACGAATACTGGCATTACAGCATCAAGTTCGCCGACCGCCTGCCGCTCTTGCCTTTGACAGTGCACATGCTCATTGGCACGGCGCTGGGGTTGCTGCTGGTGTTCCGCACGAACTCTTCCTATGACCGGTTTTGGGAAGGCCGGCGGATGTGGGGGAACATCATCAACGAAAGTCGCAACCTCGCCCGGTCCACAAGCGTGTTGCTCGCCGGGGTGCCGGATGTTCAATCCCGGCTCTTTGGTTGGACGATGGCGTTCGCCAATGCCGTGATGCACCAACTACGCGGGAGTCCGCACAACCTGGGTAACGGCGAGGCACGTCTCTCCGCGGCCGACGTGCAGCGAGTCTTGGCCCACGAGCATGTGCCGCTGGCAGTGGCGCGGGAGTTGACCCGCTGTCTGGAAGAAGCCCGCAGCCGGCAGGCAATCAGTGATTATCAATTCGTCGCGCTCGATCAGAATGTGCAGCAACTGGTGGACTACGTCGGCTCCTGCGAGCGGATCCAGAAGACACCCATGCCGTTCGCCTACATGGTTCATCTGCGGCGGGTGATCTTGCTCTATTGCTATTCGCTGCCGCTGGCTCTAGTGCGGGACTACGATTGGTGGACCATTCCCGCATCGTTCTTTGTGGCCTTTGTGCTGCTGGGCATTGAGGAGATCGGGGTTGAAATCGAAAACCCGTTTGGCAACGACGACAATGACCTCCCCCTGGAGGCGTTTTGTGAAACGATCCGGCGAAACGTGGAGGGAATGGGCGGGACTTCGCTTTGAACGCAAGGGCACCAAGACTCAGTAGCGTAAGACTGGCAAGAGTAAATCACTGAAGAATTCGGAAGACGATTTCCTCCATCTCTCCCCCTTCCTCTCCACCATTGCGGCTCCTCGCCATTGGTTTCAAGAATGTGCTGGCAAATGCTTGTGCCAGATACTTTACTGTCATTCGGCCGCGCTCACCCACGCTTACCCCCCGCAGAGGAACTTGGCCCATCCGGCATGATCGTGGCTGGCGCGCTCTAGCGCCCCGCCTTCAGGCGATCCCCGTAGGACTGCCTCTCTAGGCCGACATCTGCCTGTTGAAATCACGCTCCCTGTTTCAATAAACCCCTCCCAAAATACAAACAGGGTCCGTGTTGAATCCAAACACTCAGGTTTCGACACCAGGAGCGCTCGCCTCTCTCCAAAGTGTGCCCGACATTGCGATCCTCTTAAGGCTCTTTCTTGGGCAACTCGACGGTAACTTCTCCGCTGAAAAGACCTTGGGGGTCTCCGCGCTCGGCAAGGGTTTTGGCCAGCGAGCCTATGGTGCGGGAAACGCGGCCCTGGAATAGGACTTTGTCCTTGCTCGTGATAGAGACGGGCTGCTCCAGATCGAGCATGGCGTCATTGAGGCGGATCGTGAGCCGGCTGGCATCGTGGGACTGGACGTCAATCGTTTGGCCATCGCGCCGGGCAATGATCTCCGCGCGGTCGCCAATTGCCTTGGAGTCAACCGCCAGCCAATAGAAACGGGAGTGTCTCATGTCGTCCTGCTTCCAAACGATCTTCGCCGGCAGAGGATTGCGACGATGCTTAGCCATCCAGGGAATGGCCACGGCATCCTTGCGGTCCATCCAGTGTCCTTTGCCCGCTTCGAGCGTCACGTAATGGACATAACCGTCCGGGTCACCTTTGCGAAGCTCCGCCAGCTTCGTTTCCCATTCGCGGGCGACCTTGTTGCGGCCATAGCCGTCGTCCAGTTCGCCGACATGAATGGCAAACGGCAGATTTCGTAGCCCCAGCGGCGAAGTCTCATTGGGATGCCCCGCCATCATCGCCGCTGCGGCAAAACGATCGGCCATCCGCGGCGCGAGCTGATACACACCGTCTCCTCCGGCGGAATAACCCATCACGTAGACTTTATCGGGGTCGACGTCCTCAAAAACAATCAAATTATCGATCAGCCGGCCGAACATCTCATCGATGTGGGACTGATGCCAGAGGTTCCAAGTATCGGTCGGAGCGCGGGGGACGACATAGACTCCCTCTTCGAGCTTGTACAGCCGCTTTTGATTTTCCCATTGCTGATCGTTGACCTCTTTAGGCGCGCCGCCACCGCCGTGCAGCGAAAAGTACATACTTCTTCCTGTAGCGGGCTTATCGCCAAACACCTGATAGGTGAACGGCATCTTGAGCTCGCCCACAGTCAGCTCCTTCGCTTTCATTTCCGCTGCGCGGATCTGGCGGATTTGCTTTACATGGTCGTCCCACAAGATTTTGGTGGCCTGCGTGGCATCGACTTTGGAAAGTGGCACCGACGCAAAGGATTGTCCGTTCATCGCGGCGCGTTTTTCGGTGGGCTCGGCGAGAAATGTTTCGAGCGCCATCACTGCTTTCGACGACGCATCGCCGTCCGCTGGCGGTTTCGCCGGTTCCGATGCATCGGACAGATACCAGACAAAAGGTTTGTCGCGCCTTTCAACCTTCACCTTCGACTTAAGGGTGGAATCTCCCAGCTTGACTTCGACGTCGAATTCCTGATCCTGCGGCAGGTACGCGCTCAAATAGTCGTTGGAATCAAATCCCTCGTCCTTGGTAGTTCCTTCGAGCAGCACTTTGCCGGCGGAGTCCACAACTTTTAGCGGTGCTGCCTTGCGAGTGCCGCCGCGGCGATCCAGCACACAGAACATGACGAGCGCTGTTCCTTCGGGCTGCTTGGGTGCTCGATTAACGTACCGATCGGTAACGTTGACGGCGAAGACGTAGTCGATGTCTCGATCCCAGACGAGCGGGAATTTCCGCGGCGTCCGCTGAAAGCTGACGGCATAGATTGCATGCAGCGGATCGTCGCGCTGCGATTTCGAGGCCCGATCGATAAACCACGCCTCGTCCAGTTTGTCGCCACTCGGCTCCGCCGCGCCGGTGAAATGCCAGCCGTTGTCCCAAATCTCGACCCAGGAATGATTGCCGCTTTTATCGGACCAGAGGGGCGTCCCCACAAACCGGGCCGGCACTCCCACCGAACGGCAAGCGTCAATGAGCAGCACCGAGAGGCCGGTGCAGGAGGCCTTTCCCGACTTTATCGACTCGTAAGGGCTCTGGTCCGCCTTGGCCCGCTGCGTGGAATACTTGACGCTCGTGAGCGCGAAAATCTTCTGATTCAAAATGGCCGCCGCTGCGGAAGGAGTCTTGGCGTCTTTGACGAGTGGGCCAAACCGCTGGCGAAAATCCTTCCGCCAAGCATCGCGGCTCTCGTTGATGCTGGCATACGGCAGCACGTTGTTGAAAAATATCTCTCTGGGAAGCGTTGCCTTCCAGGGAGACTCTTCCCAAGACTGGAAGGCCAGGCTCACATCCGCAAGCAGGAATTCGGCAGTCAGGCTCTGCAAATCGCGGCTGGGCATATTGAGGACGAGGAACTCCATCCCCTCGCGCTGTGAAGCCGGAGCATCATCCAGAGCCTTCTGGATTTCCGCTCGGTTCTTTCCCGCCTTCTCCAGCGCCGGCCTCAGTGGATCGCTCGTTACCTTCCAGAGGCGAGAGTCCTGCCGCACCTTCCAGCGCTCCAGGCTCGCCTCGAAACCGTCCTTCGTCTTCCGCAGTTCCAGTGGCGAGGCAACTCCTTGGATGGAGGATTCAATGCCCAGTTCCTTAAGGCTCTCCCCCCATTTTCCATTGTCCTTGTGAAACTGTTTTTGGGCGTGATAGACCCCCATCAGTACGTCGCGGACTTTCATCGCGGCGTCCGGAACAAACGGGGTCTTGCCCGGGGGATCTTGCGAAAATTGCACCAGGCCCCACCGCTCCGGGCGATGCATGTCGATGATTCCCTGCGGGGACCAAACCCAGTTGTCCTCGCGCTTGCCAGCAACTTTCCGATATTTCCCGTCCGCGATCTCGTGCTCCCACTCCACCCGCGAGAAGTCAACTCGCCAGGTATCGCCGTGCTTTGGCGGCGCGGAACGGTGGGCGTGCTCGCCGAGCACTTTCCAGGGAATGGCGATTTCGACACTCCAACCTTCGTCTTTATCGCTCGGGTCGTTCAGCGTCCCGCGAATTTGCAACGCTGTTTTAAGGCCGGGGATTTCCCAACTGTTGTCTGCCGAACCGCCGTCCTTGTAGGGGCGGGGGAGAAATAAATCCCAAGTCGTGTTGAGAGCGTTCAGCTCCAACTCGTAGTACTCGTGGTTGTCCCCGTCAGGATCGATGAAGACTTCGAAGTCGTTGTCTTGAAAAATAACCGCGTCGTGCTTCGTCAGCGTCCCCCAGACGTGCGGCTCATCGAGTTCGGCCGCGATGTAGAAGTAGTCGTTGTCCCAAACCATCTTCGCCCGCGTACGGAAGCGAGGCTTGGGTTTGCGGTCCCCTTCGATGTCGACGAAGTCCGCGGTCCACGGAGCCGGTTCCCAAATCGCCTCGTCGAGCTTCCCATCCACTTGAATAGGACTCGCCGCGAAACCGCAGACGTACCCCTGGGGCGTAATCGTTTTCATCCGCTCCCAGTCTTCGGGAGGCGCGGCGAGCGCCGAGGTCGCGAGGCAGCACAAGAGAGCGCCGATCAAAGTTCGCATGAGAGTGCCTCGGTGACTAGGGTGCCGGCGTCATCTTAATCCGAATGCGGCGATATTCCATCTGTCCCCGGTCAGCTTCGAGTCCAATCGGGCCGGTGGAGGGCAACTCATTGGTGAACATGAGCGGCTCGCCGTTGCAGGTGCAGGTCGCGACCTTCCCTTTCACGATGACTTCGATCTCATTCCAGTCCTGGGGCTTGTAGTTCTTCAGTTCCTTGTACGGGCCGGCAACGTAGTAGTCACGGCACTGCAGCTGCGGGGCCCGCAGGAAGATACCGCTGTCGGCATTCACGCCGGCGCGAAACTCCAGCTTGAGATGGAAGTCGCCAGACAACTCGCGAGTCGTCCACATCTGGGCCAAACCCTTTCCCGGATTGACCACGATTCGGCCGTCACGGGCCGTGTAGCGGCCATCGCTGGCATTCATCATGCCATCAAACCGTGGCCCCCCTTTGTATTGCCAGCCGGTCAGGTCGGTGCCATTGAGGAGCGGCTCGAAACCGGGCTCCAGTTCGAATGCCCCGTCTGTTTGAAAGGGTGAAGCGGGGAGTCCCGCTTTGTTGTAGAGATTGACATCCGGCACGTTCACCCAGCCATAACGAACCGTAACAGGAGCGGCCACGGCTTCGCTGGAGATGACCACCGTATCTCCCTGAATTGTCGCTTTGGCTGCGGCGAATTTTCCATCTGCGCCGGCAATCGCAAAACCCTTGAGCTCGCCATCATTCGCGACGAGCCCGCCACCCACATGCTTGAACGTGACGATCGCCTGATTCCCCTTCACGCTCAGTGAATCATAGGTCGGTCCAGAGAATTCTATCTGTTCACCGTAAACCAGCGCCCGCGCGGCCAGCGCTAGCCGCTCACCGACGGGCTGCTTCTTGACGGGATGAATGTCGGCGGCATCCCCTACATCGACGGTGACCGCCATCGCCGTGTTCTGCGTGGTCTGCATCGTCAGCCGCTGGGCCTCGCGAACTTCCGGCGACATCCCGTTGTGCGGAGCAATTTGCACAAACAGGAAGGGGAAATCTCCTTGGCCCCAAGCCTTTCGCCAGCTGCCTATCATGGCGGGAAAGAGCGTTTGATATTCCTTGCCGCGCCCGGAGTTCGCTTCTCCCTGATACCAAATGGCACCACGGATCGCATAGGGCTGCAAAGGAGCGATCGAGCCGTTATACAGACCGAACGGACGGTTGTTGTTCTGGACGGGATCTTGCGGCGGCCGCGGTTTGAGGGGGGGCCGCTTACCGGTGGCTTTCGCCTTCTCGACTTGTTGCTCGTATTTGGCGAGCAGGTCCGCCTCGCGCTGCTTGTAAGTTTCCAGGGCCTGGGGGTAATCGGCGATCCGTTTCGCCTGCACCTCGAAGAGTGGCTTGAGCGTGGGATTGCTGGCGAGGTCCGCTTCGGCGGTCCAAGCCTCCGCGACCGTTCCGCCGACCGCCGATTTGATCAGGCCGACGGGTACGCCGAGCTTCTTGCGAAGATCCTTGCCAAAAAAGTAGGCCACGGCCGAGAACCCGGCTGCCGACTGCGCGGAATCGACGGCCCACGTGCCGCCAATCGTCTCCTGCGGCTCATCGGTGGCGCGGGCCGCTGCCGCAAACAGCCGCAGTTCTCTATCGCCGGCTGCCGCGATGGCCGCCTCGCCGGTATCGGAATTTCTGAGGGCAAACGCCATGTTTGACTGCCCGCTGCAAACCCAAACTTCCCCGACCAGCAAATCCTGAATCGTCAGCGTGCCGGTATCCGACTTCACCGTCATGGCCCGCCCCTCGGCGGCAGCCGCCAGCGGATCGAGCTTGACCAGCCACTTGCCGGCCTTGTCCGCCGTCGCCAGCTTTTCCTGACCAGCAAACTGCACCGTCACTTTCGCACCGGGCTCCCCCTTCCCCCAAACCGGAACCGCAATGCCCCGTTGCAAGACCGCATGGTCACTGAACAGGCTCCCCAGCGTCAACTTCTCGGCAGCGGTCAGCGAACTGGAGATGATCGCGACAGCCGCGAGCGTCAGAACGATGCATCGGCTTTTCATAGGAAGGGCTTTCTGATCAAGGATTTCGTACTTGGTCATCAAGTGTACCAATCCCACATGGGCATGGCAGTGGAGGACTCCCCGCTCGGTATAGTAGGATAGGCGGAGATGGCCGAAAATCTGCCTCTGCTCCTTCCGCCCAAATCCCGCCTCAAAGGATCCGGTTCATGCTGCTCTCCCGCTCGTCATTTCTCCTTGCCCTCCCTTCCGTATTGGTCTTGGCAATGGTCTCCTCGGCTGCCGAATCCAACTGGCCCCGGTGGCGCGGCCCGCAGCAGGATGGCCACTCCGCCGATACGAATCTCCCGGTGAAATGGACGGACGAAAACGTCGTTTGGAAAACAACGCTTCCTGGCAGCGGTCAGTCTTCGCCGGTCATTTGGGGGGACCGGATCTTTCTGACTGCCGCCCTGGAGCAAGGGAAAGAACGAATCGTTTTTTGCGTCAATCGCAAGTCCGGCAAAATCGAGTGGCAGCAGTCGGCTTGGAAAGGGGAACCAGAGGCAGTCCACAACATGAACGGCTGGGCCTCGGCCACGTGCGTCACGGACGGCGAAATCGTCGTCGCGTTCTTTGGCCGCGGCGGGCTCCATGCCTACTCCATCGAAGGCAAACCTCTATGGTCGCGCGATCTCGGCAAGTTTGAGAGTCCGTGGGGAACTTCCGCCTGCCCGATCATCGTCGGCGACCTGGTCGTGCAGAACTGCGATGCCGATGCCGACGCCTGGATTCGGGCCTTGGACAAAGAGACCGGCAAGGACATCTGGAACACCCGCCGCCGCGACCATCGCGGCTGGAGCACGCCCATCGTGGTCGAATTGGGAAAGCGGGAGGAAATTGTGGTCAACGGCCATGCCGGTGTGCAGGCTTATGATCCGACGACCGGCGAAGAACGGTGGTTCTGCAAAAGCTTCAACGGACGGGGTGAGCCCACGGTCACTCCAGTGGGCGATTTGCTCTGCGTCGTCAATGGTCTGGCCGGTGACTTCTATGCCGTCCGTCCGGGTGGAACCGGCAACGTCACCGACACCCACATGGCCTGGCACACGCCGCGATCCGGAGGCCGCGATTGCCCATCCCCGATCGTCGTTGGGGCGCTTGTTCTCGTTTGTGATATGGGAGGCATCGTGACCTGCTATGCCGCTACGGATGGCCATGTCGTCTGGAAGAATCGTCTCAGCGGCAAGTTCAGCGGCTCACCTATAGCTGCCGGCGAACTGGCTTACTTCGTCAATGAAGCGGGCAAGACCTTTGTCCTCAAACGAGGAGCGGAATTTCAGGTCGTTGCGGAAAACTCGCTCACCGCGGGAAAGGAAGAGATTTTCCGCGCATCGCCAACCCCATGCGACGGGCAGCTCTTTATTCGGAGCACGAGCATGTTGTACTGTGTGGGAAAGAAGTAGCCGCACCTTGGTCAAGCCAAGATCTCCTTCACCAACCGCCCATGCACGTCAGTCAGTCGGTAGTCGCGTCCCTGGAAGCGGAACGTGAGCCGAGTGTGGTCGAAGCCGAGCTGCTTGAGGAGGGTAGCGTGCAGGTCGTGGACGTGCACCGGGTCCGCGGCGACGTTGAAGCCCAGTTCGTCAGTCTGTCCGTGGGTGTAGCCACTCTTGATGCCGCCGCCGGCTAGCCAGAGGCTGAAGCAGCGGTTGTGATGGTCGCGGCCGTCGTTGCCCCCTTGGACCATCGGTGTGCGGCCGAATTCGCCACCCCAGATGACGATGGTGTCTTGGAGCAGCCCGCGCTCCTTGAGGTCCATGACGAGCGCGGCGCTCGCCTGATCAGTATCCAGCGCATTCTGCTTCACGCCGGCTGTCAGGTTGCCGTGCTGGTCCCAGGCTTCGTGAAAGAGCTGCACGAAGCGAACTCCCCGCTCGATGAGCCGGCGGGCGAGCAGGCAGTTGCGGGCGAAATTCGCGTCCTTGGGGGACTTGATGCCGTAGCGATCGAGCGTCGGCTGAGTTTCCTGGGAGAGGTCCATGAGTTCCGGAGCGCTCGTCTGCAGGCGGTAGGCCATTTCGTAGCTCTGGATGCGGGCGGCAATTTCCGGATCGCCGGCAGCGGCCTTGGCGAGGTCGTTGAGTTTGTTCAGCGCGTCGAGCGAGGCCCGCTGCGTGTCGGCATCAATCCCTTGCGGGTTGGACAAGTACAGGACGGGATCGCCGGAACTCCGGAAGGGAATGCCGCCGTAAATCGTCGGCAAAAACCCGTTGCCGTAGTTGCTCGCGCCGCCGCTGGTTCCCTTGGCGCTGGTGAGGACGACAAAACCGGGGAGGTTCGCCGATTCGCTGCCGAGGCCGTACAGCGTCCAGGAGCCAAAACTCGGCCGGCCGAACTGTTGCGAGCCGCTGTTCATCATGATCTGGGCCGGAGCATGGTTGACGGCTTCGGTCTGCATCGTCCGGATGAGGCAGATTTCGTCGACGATCTTGGCCGTGTGCGGCAGTACCTCGCTCAGCTCCATCTGGCACTTGCCATGTTTGGCGAATGGGAATTTCGGGCCGAGCAAGGCCGAGTTCGGATTGATGAACGCCGCCCGATAACCCTTGAGTAGCTCCGCTGGCGGAAGTTGTCCATTCCGTTTGGTGAGCTCCGGCTTATTGTCAAAAAGTTCCAGGTGGCTCGGCGCGCCCGCCTGGAAAATGTAAATCACCCGTTTCGCCTTACCCGGAAAATGGGGCTGGCGCGGAGCGAGCGGATTGTCGCCTGCCGGCTGTTTGGCGGAGTCGTCCGCCAAGAGCGAACTCGCGGCAATACCGGCCAGGCCAACGCCGCAGTCTCGAAGGAACCAGCGACGACTGAGATACTGGGCGCGGGCTGATTGAAGTTGCTGGATGAGGTTCATGGTTAGTCTCGAAACTTCTCCACCAACCCGAAGCGCAAGCGAGGGAGAAGCGGTTCTCAGTTCTCCCTCGCTTGCGCTTCAGGTTAGTGGGGTTGGTGCGGATTAGTTCTTGGAAATGGTCTCGTCGAGGTTCAGTAGCACTCGAGCCGCCAGCGTCCAGGCAGCCGCGTCTTGCGGCGTGGCATCCGGTGGCAAGGTCGGCAGTTTGGCCGGATCGCCGGTGGCGACTTCCCGAGGATTGAGCCAGCCTTCGGCTAACTTTTGTCGCCGCGATTGAAGCAAGTCGAGAACCGCTTGCCGCTCCTCAGCCGTTGGTTTTCGCGAAGTACAGAGCAGAAAAGCATGGTCCGCTCGCTCCGCATCGCTCTTGCCCCCTTCACGGAGCACTCGCAGAGCCAATGCTCTGGCTGCTTCCACGAAGATGGTTTCGTTGAGCCCCGTGAGCGCGGCCAGCGGCGTATTGGACCGCAGCCGTCGGGCGCAAGCGAAGTCGCCGTTGGGTCCGTCGAAGTTGGCCATCACGGGATCGGGCATCGATCGCTTGCGAAAGCCGTACAAGGTTCGGCGATAACGCTCCGGCCCCTCGGCCGGCTTCCAGTAGGAGGGATAGGTGTAGTTGTAGTCGAGTACGTTTTGCGGAACTGGCGGAATAATGCTTGGCCCCCCGAGCTTATGCGACATCAGGCCCGACACGCTGAGGGCGATGTCCCGTACCACTTCGGCCTCGGCCCGAAATCTCGGTCCCCGTGCCAGCCAGACATTGCGCGGGTCGCGCTGCAAAAGCTCGGGGGACGCAAACGATGATTGCCGATAGGTATTGCTGAGGACGATGGTGCGAATGAGATGTTTATGGCTCCAGCCGTGCTGCATGAAGTCAACCGCCAGCCAGTCGAGAAGCTCGCGATATTCCGGCACCGGGGTACGGGTGCCAAAATCCTCGGGGGTCTCGACCAATCCCGTGCCGAACATCGCCTGCCAGACTCGATTCACCGCCACGCGGGCGGTGAAGGGAGAGTTCTTGTCTGCAACCCAGCGCGCGAAGCCCAAGCGGGTTCGCGGCGCATCCGCCGGGAATGGATGAAATGCCGCTGGCGTGTGCGGCTCGACCCGTTGCTTCGGCTGGTCCCAACTTCCCCGGTCGAGCAAATGAGTTTCTCGATGATTGGCCGGTTCACGCTCAGTCAGATGCAGGATTGATGTGGCGGCTTGCGGATAGTCTTTCCAGACGGCGTCGATCTCGTCATTGATAGCTTTGGCATCCGGAAGGCTCATCCGCCAGGCGGTGAAGATGGCCGCTTGCTGCTCGGTGGACCGCTGATCGGCGGATGCCTGCATCGCCAAGATGGCAGCATGATTCACCGGCGGGACCGTGGGGACAGCTTGACGAGTGATGCTCCAGCGGCCGCAGCCGAGCATGTCCCCCATCCGCCAGGCGATTTTGAACTGCGTCCCTTCAGGGAAGCTCAGAGGCTTCTCGAACTGGAGGACTGCGACGGAGGGTTGATTGCGGCGGCCGATTCCCCGATCGGCGTTCCAGGTAGTGTCGTCCTTGCCGTCAATCAAATGAGCGACCGGGCCGCTCGCCTTCTTCCCATCCGCTTGCTTCACTTCGGGCTCCGAAAAATCCGCCGAGGCATTCACAAGTTTCTGTTTTTCCCAGTTCTTGCCGTCCGGCTTCTTGACGAGGACTTCCACTTCCTGAATCACCCAGGTTCCCACGCGGCTGCGGCCGGGACCAAAGTGCGGCAGGTCGCGGTGGTTGAGTGCCTCGAGCCGCAGGCCGGTGACGTTATCGAGCTTGGGGGCGGAGATCATGAAGACGTCGGCACTCGTATGGCCCAGCATGAGCAAGGACTTGTCAGCCTCCTGGGTCGGATGATTCAGACCGCTGATGGTCCCCAGTTCGGTTGCGATCAGCGGTTCCCACGCCAACTCCTTCTGCTGCTTGATGATCGCCTCTTCCCAGGCGGCCATCTCCTGTTGCCACTGCGGGTGAGCTGTGCGGAGCTTCTCTTCGGCCGCCTGGATGCGCTCTCGCACTTTGGCAATCGCCTGCTGCTGATCGGGCGTGTAGACCCACGACTGGGCCTCATAGGCATTGTTGAGAAACGCGAATAGGCCGTAATACTCGTCGTGGCTCAGCGGATCGAATTTATGCGTATGACACTGGGCGCACTGGGTGCTCAGACCCAGCACGGCTTTCCCCAGGCAATCGACTCGGTCAATCATTTCAACCATCCGGAATTGCTCGGGAACAATTGCCCCTTCCTCGTTGATCATGCTGTTCCGCAAAAACCCGGTGGCGATGATCTGGTCCTGCGTTGCCCCTGGGAGCAGGTCACCGGCAATTTGCTCCGTGAGAAATCGGTCATAGGGCATGTCACGATTGAGAGCATCCACAACCCAGTCGCGCCACTTCCATTGCTCGCGTTGCATGTCCTTCTCATAGCCATTCGTGTCGCTATAGCGGGCCAAATCCAACCAGTGCCGCGCCCACTTTTCCCCAAACCGCTCGCTTTTGAGCAACGTCTCGACGGTCGCCTCGTAACCGACTTTCTCAAACTCCGCCAATTCCTGTGGCGACGGCGGCAGCCCGATCAAATCGAGGTACAATCGGCGACAGAGCATCGCGGGCGTGGCGGCCGGCGACAGAGCCAGCTTGCGCTCCTTCAGCCGGGCGACGACTAAGGCGTCGATGGGACTTGTCATCCCAACAGCGGAGACGGAGACCTGCTTGGGCGCGGTGAAGGCCCAGTGCGATTCGTAATTCGCCCCGTCTTTGATCCACTGCTTCAGCGTGTCGATTTGTCCGGCTGAAAGCGGTTTCTTATGGTCGGGTGGCGGCATCATTTCGTCTGGATCCGTTGACGTGATGCGACGAATCAGTTCCCCCTGATCGAGTTTCCCCGGCACGATGGCCGCTGTTCCCGATTCGCCCCCCTTGAGTGACGCCTCACGCTGGTCCAACCGCAAGCTGCTCTTCCGCTCCTTCTCATCAGTGCCGTGACACTGGGCGCAATGTTCCGACAAAATCGGCTGCACGTCCCGCTGAAAATCGGCGGCGGCGGCCAGCCGGCCAGTGATGATGAAGATGCCGCACAGCCCGATGGCGGACGCGCGAACACGGGAATTCACGCACGAAGGAGGAGGTAGAAACATGAGAAGGGAGGTCCGGCGGAGGGAGTCGGCGGGAATACCCCTATCTTACTTCCGCATCCAGCGGGCGCGTACCCTGTCGCACTTTTCAGCGGTATGATGCGGCTGGAAATTGACGTCCGCTATCAGCCCCAGGAAAAACCGCCGCTATGTCACGTGCCGCATATCTTCTGTTAATTTCAGCCCTGCTCGTGGCCACGGTTCAATCAGTCGCTGCCGAGCCGGCGGTGCCGAAGCGTGCGCCCTGGACCACTTCGCGAATCACGGGCTCTCCCGAGAAACCGCTTCCCTACATCACCGAACGGTCCTTTCCCAATCTCAAGTTCAAAGATTGCCTCGACCTCACCAGTGCACCCGGCAGCGACCGACTCTTCGTCGTGGAGCAGGCCGGCAAAATCTTCTCGTTCAAGAACCAGCCCGACGTGATGTCCGCGGATCTCATGATCGACATCGCCAAGGAGATTCCGGGAGTTGGCGCAGTGTACGCCTTGACCTTCCATCCAAAGTTCGAGCAGAACCGCTTTTGCTACGTCTGCTACATCAAGGGAAACGAGCTTCCCGATGGCTCGCACATCGCCCGGTTCAAGGTGAGCGATTCGGATCCGCCGACCATCGATCCCAAGAGCGAAGCGACGATCATCACCTGGCTCGGCGGCGGCCATAACGGCTGCTCGCTGAAGTTCGGGCTGGACGGATGTCTCTATATCTCCACGGGAGATGGCACCGGTCCCAATCCGCCCGATGCAAAACGATCAGGGCAGGACGTGACGAATCTGCTGTCCGCGATTCTGCGGATCGACGTCGACCACGTCGAAGGCGGTAAGAACTACCGCATCCCTGCCGACAATCCCTTTGTCGATTTGAAAGGAGCCCGCGGCGAAATCTGGGCCTACGGCTTTCGCAACCCTTGGCGGATTAGCATCGACAAGAAAACCGGCGATCTCTGGGCCGGAGATGTCGGCTGGGAACTCTGGGAGCTGCTCGACCGGGTCGAGCGCGGCGGCAATTACGGTTGGAGCGTCATGGAAGGGCGACAGCCGACGAACACCGAATGGCCGCGCGGGCCGACTCCCATCCTGCCACCGACGATCGAGCATCCCCATTCCGAATCTTCCTCCATCACTGATGGCTTGACCTATTACGGCTCGCGGCTCAAGGAACTTTACGGACATCACATCTACGGCGACTACGACACGGGCAAGATGTGGGGCTTTCGCTACGAGAATGGCAAAGTTGTCGATCACCGGGAACTGGCCGACACCACGCACCGTATCGTCGGGTTCGGCGAAGATAACGCCGGCGAGTTTTATCTGCTTGATCACACGGCCGGAACCATTCACCGGCTCATTCCCAATCCGCAGGAAGATAAATCAGCCACATTTCCCCGTAAGCTCAGCGAAACGGGGCTTTTCTCATCTGTCAAAGAGCTAACTCCGGTCGCGGGAGTCGTTCCCTATTCCATCAACGCAGAGCCGTGGGCCGACTATGCCGTGGCCGAGCGGATGGTCGCGGTGCCGGGAGAACTGTCGATCAAGGCCGAGGGGGCGGCATGGACCTATCCCAAGGACTCGGTCCTTGTCAAAACGCATTCGCTAGAACTGGAATCCGGCAATCCCCTCACCAGTCGCCGCATCGAGACGCAAATCCTCCATTTCGACGGCATTGAGTGGATGCCCTATACGTATCAATGGAACGACGAACAATCGGACGCCCTGCTGGTGGCCGCCGCGGGAACGGAACAGGCCTTCGACATTGCCGACTCGACATTGCGTGGTGGCAAGCGGAAGCAGACCTGGCGATTCGCCGGCCGCGCCGAGTGCCAGCGGTGCCACAACAAGTGGTCCGGGCCGGCCATTGCTTTCAACACTCCGCAGCTCAACAAACCGCACGACTACGGCGGTTCATTGGTTTCGCAGATTGATGCTCTGGCGGAAATGAAACTCTTCGAGAAGCCTGTGGTAATCGATCCAAAACTTCCCAAACTGGCGAGTCCATACGATGCCTCGGCGAATCAGGAAGATCGGGCCCGCGCCTACCTCCACACGAATTGTGCCCACTGCCACCGCCTCCACGCCGGCAGCGCGGTCCTTTCGAAAATGCCCTTTGACTTGCCGCTCGACAAAACCGACATGATCGGCGTCCGCCCGACGCAAGGGACGTTCGGTATTCATGCTGCCCAAGTCATTGCTCCCGGTGATCCTTTCCGCTCGGTCCTCCTCTATCGCATGACCAAGTTGGGCGGTGGGCGGATGCCGCACATCGGCTCAACCGAGGTGGACGCCAAAGGAATCGACCTCATTTACAAGTGGATCAAAGAGCTGCCGCCGGAATCCGCCAGCGATAAAACGGGCAATGCTGCGGCCGCCAAGCTCCGCGGAGGAGAACTAAAGGACATCGCGGAGTTGCTCACGGAAAGGCAGGCCACGAAGCAAGCGGAACTCGTGAATCGTCTCCTTTCATCGACCAGCGGCGCATTGATTCTTCAGCGAGCCATCGACCGAAGTGAGTTCAAGAATGAGGCAACAGCCTTGGCAATCGAAAAAGCATCGCAGCACTCCGACGTCACCATCCGCGACCTTTTTGAGCGCTACCTGCCGCCGGAAAAACGCGTCAAACGTCTAGGCAGCGTCATCCGGCCTGAGCAGATTCTATTGCTGAAGGGAGACGAGGCCCGCGGCAAAAAGGTATTCTTCGAGACAGCCAGCGTCTCCTGCAAAAACTGCCACCGCATCCAGAAGGAAGGCAAGGTAATCGGCCCAGAGCTAACTGCTATCGGCAAAAAGCTTAGCCGGGCACAGCTCCTGGAGAGCATGCTCGAACCCTCGAAACTGATTGATCCGAAGTACGTCACTTATCTGGCCGAAACAGACGATGGCCGCCTGCTCACGGGCTTGCTGATCAAAAAAGACGACAGCGAAGTCCTGCTCAAAGATGCCCAGGACAAGGAAGTTCGCATCCCCACCAAGGAAGTCGAGCGGCTGGTCCCGCAACAGCAGTCCTTGATGCCGGACTTGTTGCTCCGCGACATGACTGCCGACCAGGTGGCCGATTTGCTGGCGTATTTGAGCTCACTCAAGTGACGAGGAAGAACATGATCAAGACCACGCTCACTCGGTGGAGACTTTTGGCGGCAATCCTGGCCACATTGGTCGTTCAAGCCGCGCCGCTCTGCGCGCAACTTCCCGAGGCCAATCTTAACGACTACAACCAGTGGAAGCTCGCCCTGGATGCCGGCGGTGTCGCCAGTCCCGTCGCCATCTCCGCCTTGCCAGGGTATGCCGTGGAAATGGTGCGGCCGTCCGCGCCGGGGGAAGGCTCCTGGATTAGCCTGGCATTTGATCCGCAGGGGCGAATCGTGATTGCCCGCGAAGACAAAGGGCTGCTGCGAATGACGCTCGATGCCGAGCGAAAGTCTGTCGCCAAGGTCGAGACCATCAATGCCGATCTGCTCGAATGTCGCAGCCTGCTGTTCGCTCACGGAGCGTTGTATGTCAGCGCCAATAACTCGCTCGGCATCTACCGGCTCAAAGATACTCGCGGCGACGGCACCTACGACGAGATCAAGCTGCTCAAGAAACTGGAAGGGGGAACCGGGCATGGGCGGAACGGCCTGGCCCTGGGAAAGGACGGAAAAATCTATCTGTGCTGCGGAAACAACGTGCGAGTTTCGCCCGATATTTCCCCCCTGTCTCCTTACCGTAATCCCCAGCAGGACCGCCTGCTGCCATGCGTCTGGAACGAGTTCCTGTTCGATTCCGACGCCCGGCCGCCGTGCGGGCACGTCCTGAGATTTGACGCGGACGGAAAGACCTGGGAGCTCGTCGCCGGTGGCTTTCGCAATCCGTACGACCTGGCATTTAACCCCGACGGGGACCTGTTCACCTACGACGCCGACATGGAGTGGGATGCTGGGGCCCCCTGGTATCGCCCCACTTGCGTGATGCACGTCGTCCCCGGCGGCGAGTACGGCTGGCGGCAGGAGACGAACCTGTGGCCCGATTTTTTTGCCGACGCACTGCCGCGAGTGATGGACATAGGCCTGGGCTCGCCGACGGGTGTGGAATTCGGCACACAGAGCAAGTTCCCGCTCAAGTATCAGAAAGCACTCTTCATTCTCGATTGGTCCTACGGCCGCATCATCGCTGTCCATCTCACTCCCAAGGGGAGCAGCTACACCGGGCGGGCCGAGATCTTCGTGAAGGGCAAGCCGCTGAACTTGACCGACCTGGCGTTCGGCCCGGACGGCGCGATGTATTTCACGGTCGGCGGCCGGGGGACACAATCGGCGATTTACCGGGTGCGCTGGACGGAAGAAGTGCCGGCAGCGATTGCGGAGAAAGCTGAACTGGCCTCCAAATCAAGCGAGGTCATTCGCCAGAAGCGCCGAGTTTTGGAAGTCCTCGCCACATCCAGCGGTGCGGAATCCCTGAGCGAAGCCTGGAAAGATCTGGACAGCATCGATCCTTTCCTTCGCAGCGCGGCCCGGGTGGCCCTTGAGAATCATCCGCCGCACAACCATGATCAATTCGGTGATGCCCGCAACTCGGGTCTCCGCCGGGCGATGGAACTGCTCACCTTGGTCCGCGTGGCCCCTCCTGCGGATCGGGACCAGGTGCATTCCAAGCTCTTGGAACTGCTCGGCAGCCGAGCCCTGAACGACAAAGAGCGGGTGATTGCCTTGCGGGCGCTGGAACTTGGGTTCATCCGCCTCGGCCCGCCCGAAAAGTTGAAAAGGCGATTCCTCGGCAGACTGGAAGCAATCTATCCGGCTGAATCTTTCGTCGAAAACTACCTACTTTGCGAACTGCTGGCGTATTTGAATTCGTCGCAAGTCATTGCACCGACAATTAAGCTCCTGGCGGCCGCGAGCAAGCAAGAAGAGCAGATGTTCTATATCTACGTTCTCCGCAACGTCGCTCAAGGCTGGTCGCTCGATCAGCGGCGGCAGTATCTGGCCGCGGTGAAGAAGATGGACGGCTATGAGGGTTCGAGCTACATGCAGCGGTTCCTCACCTTCATCCGCTCCGATGTATTGGCCAGCCTGAGCGAAGAGGAACATCGCGAGCTTGGGCCGCTCATCGCCACGCTGGGCAAAAACGATGAGCCGGCGCTCCCTGCGGTTACAAACCGCCCACACATCCGCGAATGGAAGCTGGAAGAAGTCCTGACTTCGCTCGATAAGGCCAAGGAGCAGCCCCGCAACCTGGACCACGGCCGCCAGATGTTCGCGGTCGCCCTCTGCAGCCGCTGTCATCGGCTGGGAGGGGAAGGGGGAACCATCGGCCCGGACCTCGCTGGCGCAGCAGCCCGCTACAGCCGGCGTGACCTGCTGGATTCCGTCATCAATCCTTCCCGCGTCATTGACGAGAAGTATCGGGATACGCGCGTCCTGACGACCGATGGCGAAGTCATCATCGGACAACTGGCAGGTGGCAACCAAGAGCAGCTCTACTTCTCGACCAACCCCCTGGAACCGGCACAGATCACCCGCATCCGCCGCGACTCCATCGACATTCGCCAGGCGTCGTTTGTCTCCTCGATGCCGACGGGTCTTTTGAATACGCTGACCGAAGCCGAAATTCTGGACCTGATGGCGTGGCTGGAGAGCGGAGGGAAGAAGGCACCATGAATACTCTCCTTCTCGTTATTCTGTCTCCATAATTCTGCCAAGTGGATCGAATCCCCAGCCGTTGAGAATGGCCATGCCTCACCTTCCTCTCGCCAACCCTGAAGAAATCGGCCTCGACCCGCGCCGCTTGCAGCACGCCTATGATTTGCTCGACAAGTGGACTGCCGATGGAACGATTCCCGGCGGCGCGATTGCCGTCGGGCGGCGGGGGAAGCTTGTCGAGCCCCGTTATTTTGGGCGGCAAGGGCCGGAAGCGGATGCGCCGCCCATCCGCCGCGATGGGATGTTTCTCCTGGCCTCCCTCACCAAGCCGATTGTCTATTTAGGCGCAATGATACTGGTGGAGAGAGGGCTCTTGAGTTTGTCCCGGCGGGTCACGGATTATCTTCCGGACTTTGCTGCCCATCACAAAGAAGCCACGCTGGTGCAGCAGCTCTTCACGCATACCTCGGGATTGCCCGACATGCTGAAGGACAACGAAGAGCTCCGCCGCGCTCATGCTCCGCTGGAGAAGTTCATCGCGGGAGCCATTCACGAGACGGTGCCGCTCTTTCCGCCTGGTACAGGCTACAGCTATCAGAGCATGGGAACGCTCGTTGTCGCCGAACTTGTGCAGATGCTTAGCGGCCTGACCATTCACGAGTTCCTCCGCACGGAGATTTTCGAACCGCTCGGCCTGGCGTCCACGTCGCTCGGCTCGCGCGGCTTTCCCGCCAAAACGGTAGAGCGGATTGTGAGCGTCCAAACGCAGGCGTACCAGGAGCCGAGCTTCAATTGGAACAGCCCCTACTGGCGGGAGCTTGGCTCCCCCTGGGGAGGCATGTTCAGCACGCCCGAGGACTTTGCCGTCCTTTGCCAACTGATGCTCGGCGGCGGCAAGTATGGGGATGTGCGGCTGGTATCCCCGCAAACCGTGGCGCTCATGACGACCAATCGGCTGGACGACCATCCCGAGTTGCCAGAATCAATCCGCCGCTCGCGTCCCTGGGGACTCGGCTGGAGCCTGAACCACCGGCAGCATGACGATGTGCTCTGCGACGTCCTTGGGCCGCACATCTTTGGCCACATCGGCTCGACTGGGACGCTATTCTGGATTGATCCCCAGACCGAAGGCTTCTGCATCCTTTTCACCAGCGGCGAACGGGCCCGTGGTCCCTGGCGGCTGGTCGCCCTTTCCAACGCCATCGCTGCCTCATTCGTATAGGCGAGAATCGAGAGTAATCATGGCCAAGAAATCATCCAAGAAGCCCAGCAAGAGGTCGAAAGCTGCTGTTAAACAACCCGCAGCAAGAAGGACAAAACCCAAAGTGCCCTCGCTCGGCAGGCCGCTGGTGACGAACGAGGAGAAGCTCTACATGCTCTTCCACGAAGACTATGAAGCCCGCCAGGTTTTTGAGTTTCTGCGAGTCGAGACCGTGAAGGACCTGGAGCAATACAGCCCCGAACAAATCGTACGGCTGCTTTCCAAGCCAATTCGGACCACGGTTGACCACATCCGCCAGAGACTCGCAGGAAAGAACCGGCACTTACTGGACGATGTGGAGTTCGCGGCCCAGTGGAAGAAGGAACACCCGGCGGAGAGTTAGACAGGAACAGGCGAGTTATCGGAGCGCATCCTTTACATCCAGCACTTGCGAGTTTGACACGGAGTTGCCAAACGTCCCATATTGGTCGAACTGCCACACCACCTTCTTGCTCTTCGGCTCCAGCTCGATGAGCAGCGGCTGGCCTTCGCCGGCGTGGCAGTTGCCAATGACATAATTGCCATTGGGAAGGACTTCGAGCGTGGTGATCCAGGCGAGTGTGATGCCGGGCAGTTGCTTTTGATGGAGCTCCCAAACGATCTTTTTCTCTGGCGTCACCTCCAGTACGCTGTGCCCGTTGCCAGTGGAGATGAGAGTGTTTCCGCTGGTCAGCCGAACGGCGGCAAAGCACTTGTTGCCGAACGCCTCGGGGCCATGACCACCTTTGGCTTCATTACCGAACATGGGGACTTCATATTCCCAGACGACGTCGCCGGACTTGCCGTCGTACTCGCGGACAAACCCGTCCCCTTCATGGCAGACCAGATAGTTGCCGACGGCAAGCTTGCGAACAAGCCGCGTATCGGTGTGCGGGTGCGGGCGATTGACCTTGAGCTTAATCTCCTTGAGGAGCTTACCGTCACGATTAACCTCGATGATCCTGGCGGGTCCGCTTTCGGCAATCATCACGTTGCCATCCGCCAGTGGCTGGAAGGCGTGGACTTCGACAGGCTTCTTGGCGTTGCCGTTGCTGCTGGCGGAGTCGTAGGTCCAAACAACGGCTCTGGTCTTGGAATCGATTTCCACAACCCTACTGGCTCCCTGTTGCACCATGATGTTTCCACCGGACAGGACGTGGATGTCGTGAATCCCCCCCCACTTCATCTCCCACTCCACCTTCCCGTCCTTGCCAACAACGGCGAGCTTGTCATTCCCCTGCGTGATGAGCCGGTGCTGACCAAAGGCCAGCGAAGCGGCAAAGAGTAAAATCGCCGCAGTGAACATGGGAATGCATCTCATGACAATCGTGTCCTTGAAAATCCGTGGTGAGGCCGGTGAAATTCAACGCTCATTCGCTTCCACCGGGAAATGAAGGGAGGCTGTCCCATGTTACCACCTGACACGTCGACATCCAGACAGCTTAGGCCGCGGTCGTTTCGATGTTGATGATCCTCGCCGCCACGGGAATGGCCGCTGGCAGAGTGAGCATGGCCGCACCGTTTTCCCAGCGGGCACTCCGGTTCTTGCCCGCCTTCAGGGCCTCCGCTCGGACCACTTCCAGCCGTTCAAGAAGTTCTTGCAGCCCGAAGTCTGCCGCCACTGCGGCCACGCTGATCGAGACTGTCACGGAGAATTCGGTACCCTGGTAATTGAATCCCGTGGCCTCAAAGGACTGGCGGAGATGCTCGCCAATCGCAGTCAGCTCGTCCACAGTCGCCTTATTCGCCAGAATCAGGAAATCGCCGCCGGCCTGCCTGGCAATCAAGCTATTCTCGCAGTTTGCGGCCAGGAGTTCGGCCAGGAACTGAGCGATGGCTTTGATGGCCTGATCTCCCACGCGCGCTCCCAAGCGCTGGTTCACTTTGGCCAAACGGTCCAGCGAAATCCGCATTGCCGCCACGGGCAGCGATTCGGCCGGCAAGGCCGCGCCAAACAACACTTCCAGTCCCAGCCGGCCGAGAAAACCGGTAGCGACGTCATGGTGCAGCTTGCGATCAAGCTGATCGAGAATGCCTTCCTGGCGACAGATTGCCGCCAGGATTCGCTGCAATTCATCCCGCATGCCATACGCCAACTGGATGAGTTGCTGCATCTCCCCCGCCATCCGTCGGCAGCCGGTTGAACCATCGACGCGGAATTCAAGGGTGTGGACCGCGCGATCGATTTCGGCGATCTGCCCTCCCTGGTCGCGCAAAAGTCGCGCAAGTTCGACTGCCGATTCCTCCGCCGGCCCCAATCGTCCGACTCGACCTTCGATCAACTCCGCCGCCTGAAGAAGCGTACGTGACCACTCAGCATTGATAAACCGCAGATCTCTCACCAGTTGTTCCATCGTCGTTGGCTCTTGCTCGGCCTGAGCCTGCCGCGCGCGGCCCTCTGCCGTCAGCAGATGCTCCCGATAGATGGCTGCTTCTAACCGCAAGTAATGGGCGATTCCCGTCACCAGCGTGTTCAGCTTTAGGCCGTCATCCTGCAGGGCACTCTTCCAGAGATCAGGCAGCTCGCTGATGGTCGCGACGACAGGCACGTCATTCGGCTGGTCCACTGGCGAAGCGCTTGGCGGTGTCTCGGGCGGCTGGATTGTCCAGCGAGCTAGCAATGCTTGCCGGACGTTTCGCCACAGTTCTGACCGGAGCAGCCCCAAAAGCGGTGGATCGGCCAGGGCCAATGCCAGGAGGTACCCCAGCACGAAGTTGAAGACACCGATGACGAGAATGAAGGGGGCCAAGGTGATAGCATCTGCGGCGGAACGGCTGTAAACGTCTGCGGTGCCCAAACCTACGTCAAACTTTGCCGCGCTGTTCCGTTGGTCGAGGCAGCCTTCTCCATTTTGCCCAGTTGCCATAAGCGGAACCAACGCCTCCCTGCTGATTCGCTACAACCGATATTGCCGACAAAACCGGAGGAAGCTGCTTCTTTGCTACGTTGCGCACATTCGGCTCGTCGCGATTAAACGGCAGGGCCGCTATTCGCTCGCCCCTCTCGCAGGTGACCACCATGCAGAAGCCACTCAACGCCTGGTTTACAGTCGCGCTGCTTGCCATTGCGGCCTGCCTTTCGCTTGGAACCCAAACCACGGCCCAGGAATCGCCGCTCGAATACCTCGCCTCTTTCATGGGCCCGCCTCCCGAGCAAACCGAGATACACGCACCGTTGCAAGGCTGCCAGGGGAACTGCGGCTGGATCAGCGATGGCTGCTGCGCCGAGGACTGCTGCTTTCCCCAGACGACCGTTCGCCTGGAATACCTGATGTGGTGGGGCCGCGGACAGAACATCCCCACTCTCGTCACCACCAGCCCCAACGGCACTCCGCAAGCCGAAGCCGGCGTTCTCGGCTTTCCCGACACCACCGCCGTCTTTGGCGACCAGGGAATTCATCAGCGCCTGCGCAGCGGTGCCCGCATCACGATCAACAGTGAACTCGACAGCGGCGACGTCCTTGGCTTCCGCTTTTGGGGATTGGAGAACGCCCGCGAAAACTCCTTTGCCGCCAGCACAGGCGATCCCATTCTGGCCCGTCCGTTTTTCAATACGCAGTTACCTGGCGAGGATGCTCTGCTCTCGGCGTTTCCCGGCGTGACAACGGACGGCAGCATTGCCGTGCGAACCGGCAACGAGATTCTGGGAGCCGACGCCTGGTTCCGCCGCTGCCTGGCGCGCGATGCCTGCTTTCAAATGGACTGGCTGGCCGGTTACCAGTTTGTGCGGATGAACGATTCCATCTTCATTCGGGACCGCCAGACCGACATTACCGGTGGCATCTTTCCGGCTGGCACCATCATCTCCACCACCGACAACTTCCGCACCAGCAGCGAATTCCACGGCGGCACCATCGGCCTTGTTGTCGAAAACCGCTACGACGTCTGGCAGCTCGATCTGCTGGCGAAAATCGCCCTGGGCAACATGCACCAGACCGTCAATGTCGGCGGCAGCACGACCGTCACCGAGCCCACTCTCGCCCCGGTCACCACGACCGGCGGATTGCTCGCCCAGGGAACCAATATCGGCACCCGCTCGCGTAACCGTTTTGCCTTCATTCCCGAAGTCAACTGCAATCTGAGCTGCCGCGTGAACGACCAGTGGACCTTCACGATGGGCTACTCCTTCCTCTACTTCAGCGATGTCGTGGTCGCCGGCGGCCAGATTGACCATTCGGTCAACCTCTCGCAGAACCCCGGCCCCCTGGTCGGCCCGGCCCGCCCCGCCCCGCTTCTCAACGCCACGGATTACTGGGTGCAGGGTCTGAGCCTGGGAATGGACTTCAGCTTTTAGGCCACCAAGTTGGACGAGGGGAGTTACGCCAAGATCCCCTTCACCACCTTCCCATGCACGTCCGTCAATCGGAAATGCCGGCCCTGGAATTTGAAGGTGAGCCGCTCGTGGTCGATGCCGAGCAGGTGCAGGAGCGTGGCCTGGAAGTCATGGACGTGAACGGGGTCTTTGACGGCGGACATGGCCAGTTCGTCGGACTCTCCGTAGCTGATGCCGGGTTTGATGCCGCCGCCGGCCATCCAGAGTGTGAAGGCATACGGATGATGGTCGCGACCCCACTTGGGGCGGTCGTTGATGTTCCCTTGCAGGAACGGCGTGCGGCCGAATTCCCCTCCCCAGATGACGAGCGTGTCGTCGAGCAGACCACGCTGCTTCAGATCCTTCACCAGCGCCGCTGAAGGCTGGTCGGTATCTTTGCACTGAGTATACAGTTCCGTGGTTAAACTGCCATGCTGGTCCCAGCCAGCATGCATGACCTGCACAAAGCGGACCCCTCGCTCGGCGAGACGGCGGGCCATCAGGCAGTTGTGGGCAAAGGTTCCCGGCTCCCTCACGCTCGGCCCATACATCTCCAACGTGGCAGCGGATTCGTCCGAAAAGTCGGCCAGCTCGGGGACGCTCGTTTGCATGCGATACGCCATCTCGTACTGGGCGATGCGAGTGGCAATCTCCGGGTCGGCGAATTCCCGCTGCTTGATTTCGTTGAGCTTCGCGATCGCGTCGAGCTGCGTCCGGCGAACCTGGCGGCTCAGGCCGTCGGGGTTATCCAGGTACAGCACCGGCTCGCTCCCGCCGCGGAACTTGACTCCCTGATACTTCGACGGCAGAAAACCAGCACCCCAGTAGAAGTCGTAAAAAATCTGGCCGCAGGTGGTCCCCTTGCTGACGGAGGTCATCACCACGAACGATGGCAGGCTCTCGGTATCGCTCCCCAGCCCATAGCTCAGCCAGGCCCCCAGCGTCGGCCGCCCCGGCAATTCCGCCCCCGACAGAAAAAACGAAATCCCCGGAGCATGATTCACCGCCTCCGTGTGCATGCTCTTCACGAAGCAGATTTCATCCGCAATCTTCGCCGTGTGCGGCAGAAAATTGCTGACCCAAGCGCCGCTTTGGCCGTGCTGGGCAAACGGCTCCACCGGCGCGAGCATCAGCTTGCCGGACGGGGAGCCGGTCATCGTGGAAAACCGCTTCCCCGCGACGGCCGCTTCGGGCACCGGCTTGCCGTGCAACTCGATCAGCTTCGGCTTGTAATCGAACAAGTCGCAGTGCGTCGGCGCGCCGTTCTGGAAAAGATAGATGACCCGTTTGGCCTTGGGGGCGAAATGGGGAACACCGTCCAGGCCGCCAATGCGGGTTTCTGGTCTTGGCGAGCCTTCCGCCGACATCCCATCCTTCGCCAAGAGCGACGCCAGCGCAGCCGAGCCGATGCCGCAGGCGGAGCGGCCGAAGAACTCGCGGCGGTTGACGAGCAGGAAATGTTCGAGGAAATGATCCATGGCACTGGCACTGTTTCGATCTGGTTCGATTACTACTATGATAACTCGGCTGCTCTTCAGCAGCGAGGTTGGTTGCATTCGGCATTACGCAGTTCTGCGGGATCACGTTTTCCATAACCCACTTCTACGGGAGACATTGCATGGACCGTCGACAATTGCTTGGGGCACTCGGGGCGCTTTCCGCGGGTTTGCCGTTGGCGGGTGCAGTCGCGGAGGAAGAACACGGCAAGCACGCCGCCGGCGCGGGACCGCTGGCTGGGCCGCATGCCCAGTTCTGCGGCATCCACATGGCGAAGAAAAACCCCAAGCTGCAGTTCATCACGCAGCACTTTTGCGCGGGCCATTCCGATGAGGGCCACGACGACATGTTCCAGTGCGTCTTGTTCGACTCCGTCGGAAAGAACGCCCGGCTGATCGGCGTGGAATATCTCATCTCGGACGCCGCTTATCGCAAGTTGCCGACGGAGGAGAAAAAGTACTGGCACGCGCACACCTACGAGGTGCTCGCCGGAGGGCTGATCGCCCCGGGAATGAAACCCGACGAGGAGCTGAAGTTCATGAAAATGATCCTGCCAACCTGGGGCAAGGCCTGGCACACCTGGCCCAACCCCGATGACCCGGTCCCCATGGGAGAACCGATGCTCATCTGGTCGCTGATGGGGGACGGTCAGGTCGACGAAAAACTCGTCGCTGCCCGCGACAAGGAGTTCGGCTGCTCGACCCAGGCCATCCGCGAAGCCCGCGCCAAGGAGTTCGGCCTCGAAGTCCCCAGTGTGGCTCCTCCCAAGTCCCTCGACACCATCGGCCGGCAATGGACCAACACGGGAGAGGACAGGCCGACCAAGCGGTGAGAGATAAAGATTCCACCGACGTTGCGTGCGTTGGTGAAGTGATTCTGCATTAGCCCGCTAAATTACCTGCTTGATCGGATGCACTTCTTCGACCCCGACCAGCTTCTGGTCGAGTCCGCCGTAGAAGTAGGAAAGTCGATTGGGATCGAATCCCATTTGCCAGAGCACCGTGGCGTGCAGATTCTTGACGTGAAAGGGATTCTCCACCGCGGCAGCGCCGAGCTCGTCGGTGGTCCCCACGTTCTGGCCCCCTTTGATTCCGCCGCCCGCCATCCACATCGTGAAGCCGTAGCTGTTGTGGTCCCGTCCCGTTCCCGCGGCATACTCGGCTGTTGGTTGGCGGCCGAACTCGCCTCCCCAGACGATGAGCGTCGATTCGAGCAGGCCGCGATCCTTGAGATCTTGCAGAAGCCCCGCGATGGGCTTGTCCGTATTGCCCGCATGGTACTCGTGGTTTTTCACCAGGTCGCCGTGGGCGTCCCAATTGGAGTCGCTGTGATTGCCGCCCGAGTAGAGTTGCACAAACGGAACCCCTCGTTCCACCAGCCGGCGGGCGATGAGGCAGCGACGACCAAAGTCGTCCGTCCGCTCTTTGTCTCCAACGCCGTACAGGTCGAGCGTGGCCTGGGTCTCCTGAGCCAGATCTACGGCCTCCGGCGCGCTCCGCTGCATCTTGAACGCCAGCTCATAGGACGAAATCCGCGCTGAAAGCTCGCTGTAGTCGGCGCGAGAACTGGCGTGCTCTTCGTTCGCGCTGCGTAGAGCATCAAGCAATTCGCGGCGATCTTCGGGCGAAGTGCCAGCCGGCAAACCCAGGTCCACAAGCGGCGCTCCTTTGGCCTTCAGAATAGTCCCCGCGTGCGTCGCCGGCATGTAGCCGCTCGACCAGTTCTTGGCTCCGCTGATTGGTCCGCCCGTCGGATCGAGCATGACCACGAAACCCGGCAGGTTGGCGTTGGGGTCGCCCAGGCCGTAATTGACCCACGAACCCAGGCACGGACTGCCGCTCAGCAGCTTGCCGCTGTTCATCATGAGCATCGCTGAGCCGTGGATGGGGCTGTCGGCTGTCATGGACTTGAG
This sequence comes from Planctomycetaceae bacterium, assembly GCA_005778405.1. Lineage (GTDB taxonomy): Bacteria > Planctomycetota > Planctomycetia > Pirellulales > Pirellulaceae > SXOA01. The sequence continues at coordinate 18,089 of SXOA01000139.1, read as the reverse complement.
GAAGGCGATCTTGTCCACATGCTGGGCGAGATGAGGGAAGAGCTCCGAGACCCATAGGCCCGCCTCGCCGTATTGCTTGAACTTCCACTTCGGTCCCACGACGCGGCCTTCGTTCTTGGAGCCGCCGCGCCCCTTGGTTTTGACGGCGATGGTCTTGCCGTCGAGGGCGTACATGTCTGGCTTGTAATCGAACGTGTCGATATGGCTGGGCCCGCCGTACATGAATAGGAAGATCACGCTCTTGGCTTTGGCCGGGTGATGCGATGCGCGAGGCACAATGGGGCCGGCGACACTTGGCGCTTCCGCAGCTCTTGTCGAGCTCGCGAAAAAGCCGTCGCTCGACAGCAGCCCCGTGAGTCCCAGCGACGTGAAGCCGGCTCCGGCTTGCCACAAGAACTCCCGCCGCGTTTGGCCGCAGAATGTATTGCGAGGTGTTTGGGTCATCTGCTTCAACTGTCAATCGAGGTAAATGAATTCACTCAGGTTGAACATGAACAGGCAGAATCTCGCGAGCGCCTGATCGCGAGTCTGGCCGTGCTTCGCTTGGTAACTAGCCACGAGTTTTCGTCCCCGTTCGAGATCCCTTTCGGTCACTTCACGGCTAGTAGTGAGCCGATAAGCGAGCTTGATTTGGGCGTCGAGATCGTCCCCAGCCTCCTTTTTTAGCCGCTCCGCGAGGGCGGCTGCCTGATCGCTGATGAACTTGCTATTGAGGAGAGCGAAGGATTGTCCCGGCTGCGTAGTCGTGAAGCGGGCCTCGCAACTGGCATCGGTTTCTGGGAAATCAAAGCTCGCCAGCACCGGCAAGATGAGGGATCGTTTCACATGAACGTAGACGCTGCGGCGAGCTTGCTCCTCGGGAGACGAAACGGGCCAGCCATTGCCGGGGACGGATTGACCCTGCAGTACTTCGGCCTGGATCTCGGGATAAATGCTCGGTCCCCCGCGTTTCAGATTCAGCCGGCCATTCACCGCATAGATGCTATCGCGCAGCTCCTCGGCGCTAAGACGGCGCAGGTCGTGCCGCCAGAAGAGATTATTGGCGGGATCTTTCGCCATCCCTTCCGGATTTCCCTGCGACGACTGCTGATAGGTCTCGCTCATCATAATGAGCTTGTGAAGCCGCTTGAGCTTCCACTCCCCCTCCAGGAAGTTGCTCGCGAGCCAATCCAAGAGCTGCGGGTGCGTGGGGGGAACGCCAAGGCCCCCAAAATTATTCGGGCTCCGCGCAATCCCGCGGCCAAAATGCCCCTGCCAGACGCGGTTCACCATGACGCGGGCCGTGAGCAAGTTATCGCGCGAAGCGATCCAATTCGCGAGCGCGGTTCGCCGGCCGGTGGACTTCTGATCCGGCTTGGGCGTTGGTAGTTGGGGCTTAAGCGACTCGAAGAGAGCGGGAAACGCCGGCTCCACTTTCGCGCCGGGACTAGCTGGCATGCCGCGGCCGAGGATGAAGACATCGGGCACAATCGGCCCCATTTCCTTCACGCAGAGTGCCTTTTCGACCGGCAGGTCTTTCTTCATCTCCTCGAGCTGCGCAAGTGCCTTTTTGTAGCGGTCCGTTTCCTCTTCTCCCAGGAACTCCTTTCCGTTCCCCTTGAAGAGGCGAACAATGTCGATTTGCTTGGCCGGCGCAAGTTTGCTGACCGACAGCGAGCGGCGTTTGAGTTCCGGCCCTGACCAGGCAACGGAGAGACCTTTCTCGCCGGTTGGGCCCTGGAAATAGTCGACGCGAATCGGCGTGCGGCCCGCCTTCAAAACCACTCTGGTGGACCGCTCGTTTCCTGCGCCATGAATGCCGTCGTACTCAATGACCGTCTTGCCATCGATCGAAAGCCGGGAGCCGTCGTCGGAATCGAGGTAGAACGTGTATTCCCCATCCACGGGCACCTTGAGCGTGCCCGTAAACGCGAAACCGAACGAGAATTCGCGAGTCGCGAGGGAAATGTCAAACAGACCGGATTCGATTTTGCCCTGATCTTCCGCCTTGAGGTTGTCGAAATCGGGAAGTTTCTCCCACGTATCGCGATAGAACGCATACTTGAGCTCGTCGATGTCGCGGATCGCCACGCGATCGGCATCGAAGGCGGCGATGAATTTTTTCTCCAGGCGGATGATCTCTCTCTGCAGCTCGTTCAGCTTCTCGGTACGGCTCGCGATCGCCTGGTCGTATTGTTTGCGGGACTCTTCCGTCGGAAAGATCGGCTCCTCGATGCTTGGCCCGCTCGTTTGCATGGGAGTGATATTGCGCACAAACGCGACGAGGTGGTAGTAATCGGCCTGAGTGATCGGATCGATCTTGTGGTCGTGGCAGCGGGCACAGTTGAAGGTGAGCCCCAGAAATCCTTGACCAATCGTGGTGACGAGGTCGTCCATCCCTTCATACAGTGCCAGGTCGCGGTCGGCCGGCTCGTCGTCCCACACGCCGAGACGATAAAAACCCGTCGCAATCAGCGAATCGGCGGTGACTATGGGCAACTCATCCCCAGCAAGCTGCTCGCGCAGAAAAGTGTCGTAAGGCTTGTCGGCATTCAGCGAGCGAATCACATAGTCCCGATAACGCCAGACATGCGGCTTGGGATTGTCGCGCTCGAAACTGTTGGTTTCGGCGTAGCGGACAACGTCCAGCCATTTGCGCCCCCAATGCTCGCCGTAGTGCTCCGAAGCCAGCAGCGAATCGATCAGGCGTTCCCAGCGATCAGGACGTTCATCGCTCACGAAATGGGCGACCTGGCGGGGACTCGGCGGAAGTCCGGTCAAGTCATAGTACGCTCGCCGCACCAAAGCGGCCTTGTCCGCCCGAGAGGACGGCTTCAGACCTGCTTCCGTCAGCTTGGCAAGAACAAAGCGATCGATCTCGTTTCCGGACCAAGTGCCGTCGTGAACCGAGGGAACTTCCGGTTTCTTCAAGGGTCGCAACGACCAATGTTTCGACCACTCCGCACCTTCGGCAATCCAGCGGCGCAGCACATCGATTTCCGCCGCCGAGAGCGGCTTCCCCTCAGGCGGCATGCGCACGGTATCGTCGGTAGACGAGACTCGCTTCAGGAGCTCGCTTTCTTTCGGCTTACCGGGCACGATTGCGACTTCGCCCGATTCGGCAGCCGCCAGCGCCCGGTCGCGGGTGTTGAAAGCGATGCCGCCGGACGCCTTGCCCGACCCGTGGCATTTACCGCATTTGGCGGCCAGGATCGGCTGCACCTGAAGCGCGAAATCGACTTGCTTGTCGGCAGCCGGAACCGAACAGGTCAGCAGCAAAGCGCCAACGAGTGCAGACACGGAAAAGGTAGGGTGTTTCATTCGATCAGAAAGTGGCGGTTGGATAATTTGAAGTCGATTCCTAGCGCCCGGTGGGCCTGCTACCGCAATGGAACTACCGCTTCCGTCACGACAATGGTTCCTTCTCCCAGGTCCCCAGTGCCGCGAAAACGAAGCGTCGCCGTGGGGGCGAGTTTCTCGCCCGACTTACGTCGGACGACAATCAGAGCTTCCGTTGTGCCAGGGGCAATGATGACCGGGTCCGCACTAAATCCACGGCTAGACTCGTCCTGGGAGAGTGCGATCGTGAGCGGGCCACTAAACAGCGAGGTTCGTTCGAGACGGAGGCGGCAAGGGGCAGCATCATCCGCACCAAAGGTGAGTTCGCGGTCGAGCGCCTGTAAGCGGGCGACGGTTGGCAGCGTCCGGACCATGCAGCGCATCTCGGAGACAATGCAGGTGGATTGTTTTTGCCCCCACTTGTCTTGAAAAGTCGCGATTCCCTGCGCATAAATGTTGGAATGGGCCTGCACGTTGATGTGCATCGTCTCCGGCAAATGGATCGGCAGCCGAAGCTGGTTTTCGCCCGCGGGAATTGTCGTCTCCAGGATCTCCGCTCCGTCCAGGTCCTTAATCTGCCGATCGGCAATCTGCAACATGATCGGCCCGCTGTAGCCGTCCAATCGCTCCACTTCCATTTGATAGTGATGGATGGTTCCCCGATGGGCGTACTGATATGCCTCGCTGCAAAACAGGCGAAAGAGGGGCTTGTGCTGAACCGTCAGGTGAAAGTACTCCGTGTTTGACGGGCCGGCAGAAACACCTTCCACGTCCTGCCCCAAGTGCGGCGCGATCGCGACATGCGTTACCGTCACACTGTTGATGTCGCCAGTGCCGCGAATTTTCAGAAGTGCATCACCAGGAGGTGCCATGGCGGCCTCCGACAGCAACACCAGTTTGCCGCTGGGTGCGCCAGCCGCGATTTCGAGCGGCTCGGCGCGGACACCAGTCGGGAGACCCTCCACGGAGACTTTCACCAGTCCCGCGAATCCGCCTCGGCGGCGCACCTGAACGTCGATTTCCGTGCGTCCCCCAGGCATGTGGTTCGCCCAGTCGGTCTTTAGCGTCAGCTCAAAATCAGGCCGGGCAACTTGAAGATGAACGCGGTAGAGAAATTCCGGGCCACCCGCAACTCCCTGCTGCACGTCCCGAATCCGAAGCTGGTAATCGCCATCGGCGGGAACTGCCCAAGCTTCGATGGCGGGCAGGCGGTCGGGCGTATCGACGGCACTGGCTCTGGCCAGCTCCTTGCCCGTCGCATCATGGATGCCGAGGAGAGGGAGCGTCGGAAGGCCCGCGCCGGCGGACTGGCACTGGACCGATACGGTTTGACCGGCTTTGGCCGCAAAGGTGAACCAATCCTCGTCGGTGGAGGTTGCCAGGCGGCCATTGAGGGTAATGGGGAGCGCGACTTTGTTAGCCTCGCCTGCTGTTTCGTTAGGCTCTTGCTCGATCAGTTCCGGAATCGTGCCCACGCCCAGCGGCAGAGCGCCGCTCTGGCCGGGAGGGTTCCACCAGAAATCACCAGGGACGGCCGGGAGAGTGATCGATTGCTGCAGCGACCGAAATGGGGCTTCGCCGGTCAATGTCAACAGCTCCAAGACTTGCGATTGGCCCGTTTGTCCTCCGCCAGGAAAAGCCAGTCTCGCGAAAGGCTCTTTGGTGAGCGTGATGCGGTACACAAAGTTCGGCCCCCCCGCCACGCTGAGATTGGCGACCGAGAAAACAATTCTTCCTGCCGTGGCAACCTTCAGGGCCAGGACCGAATCATTTCCGATGCGGACTTCCTGGGGACGTAACCGGCGGCCTGCGTCGTCCCGAAAGTCGAGCACCGTTTCCAGCGGCGAGCCAATGCGAGCGGCGACGACATTGGCGACGATGACTTCCCCCTGGCTCGCGGAAACGGAAAAATAATCCAGGTCCCGCTCGCCGGAGATTTGCCCGTTCAGCGTGACCGGCAGAGTCAGCGGCTCGGCCTGCTCAGCAGTCGAGTTGGATTCCGTCTCGATAAATTCCGGTAGATCGCCGACGATAAACGGCCTTCCTCCCGTACCGCCCCGGGCGCACGAGAGCCACCAGAGCCTCGGGCCGAGCGGTGCATCCGCGGCAATATCGACCTGGTTGTCCCATTCCTTGGGGTAGTTGATATGTTGTTCGCCAGGCTTCCGTCGCGGCGACAACTCGCCCCGAAACTGACTTCGCGGCCCGAGTACCTCGGACGCTTTCAAACCTGGCTCCTCCAGGAGAAATCTTGTCTGTGGTGGAAGACATTCCCCTCCCACGCGAACATTCACGACCGATCCTCGTCGTCCCCCCGCGGGAAAAATATGGCTGCTGGTCGGATCGGTAGCCACTTGTTGGGCCGAAACCAGCGTCGCAAGCACACACACCAACAGCCAGCCTGCGAGGAGGTTCTTTGCCATCATCGTTACCATTTACAGCAGTTCATGGACGGGACGGCCGCCGCCAGCCAGTTGGATCGGGCGACCAACCGGTGTGTGTAGAATCGTTTGAGGATCGATACCGAGCACGCTCAGAATTGTGGCGGCGAAGTCGGCGGGCGAGGTGGGACGGTTGGTGACGGAAGCGGCGTCCTTGTCGGTCGCGCCAATCACCTGGCCAGGCTTGATCCCCCCGCCGGCCATGACAACAGAAAACGCGCCCGGCCAATGATCGCGGCCAGCCATCTGGTTGATTCTGGGAGAGCGGCCGAATTCGGTGGCCACCACGACGAGCGTGGAATCGAGCATTCCGCGGCGATCCAGGTCGGTCAGCAGCGCCGCCAGCCCACGGTCCAGCGGCGGCACCAACAGGTCGCGCAGGCTCATCGTGTTCTGGCGATGGGTATCCCAGTGACCATTTTCGATGGAAACAAACCGACAGCCGGCTTCGACCAGTCGGCGGCCCATCAAGCAGCATTGCCCCAGGCTCGTCATGCCATATTCTTCCCGGGTTTTCTCGTCTTCCCGGCTGATGTCAAACGCCTGTTTCGCTTCCTTGGAGGTCATGAGCGAGTAGGCTTTTTGCTGAAACACGTCGAGCGACTGGGCATCCTTGCTGGCCCGCTCCGCCTGCTGCTCGAAGTCCTTCAGGCGGCGCAGGGCTTCCTGCCGGCGGACGCTTCGCGCGCTGGTCACACCTTCGGGAAGCACGATGTCCCGCACGGAAAAGTCCGGCGACGCCGGATCTGCTTCGATCACAAAAGGAGCGCAGCTCGCCCCCAAAAACGCTGGACCGCCACTGTTCAGGAAGTTGGGGAGTGAAATGTACGGTGGAAGTGCCCCGCTGCGACCGAGCTTGGCCACCATCGAACCTAACGAGGGATGCACGTTGTTGTTGGCCACGTTGCGGTTGAACGCCGGCCCCGTGCCCGGATGCTGGCCGGTCATCATCACGTGGTAACCCGCCGTGTGATCCGGATCGTTATGCATCATCGAACGAATGAGAGACAACTTGTCCGTCACTTTGGCGACATGTGGCAAAATCTCCGTCAGATTCATCCCCGGCACGACGGATTTGATTTGGCGAAAGTCCCCGCGAATTTCGGCGGGAGCGTCCGGCTTGGGATCCCACATGTCCTGGTGGGCCATTCCGCCGATGATGAAAATGAAGATGCAGTTCACGTCCTTGAGCGGCTTGTCCCCCCCTTGCGCCGCTTGCAATTGCATGAGCTGCGCCAGGCTGAGCCCGGCCACCGAGCCGACCCGCAGAAATCCCCGGCGGTCCAATCCATCGCAATAGTCGCCAAGCATGGGGTGGTCCTAATGATTGAATAAAAAGTCCCGCGAATTCAGCAAGGTCCACAAAAAATCCGCTGCCGCTTCGCGCGAGGGCCCGGCGGCAAACATATCATCGGCTATTTTCCGCTCCTGGGAATTGGGAAAGCGACCCAGGGCCGCTAGCGACAATTCATCGGCCAGTTTTTGGGGGCTCAGCCCGCGCTCGATCAGCCGGGCGACTCGCCCCGTGGGCGCGGCGAGACGAGTCTCAATTTCCGGCGCGTTCATCAAGTGTAAGGCCTGGGCCATCGTCGGTTCGCTGGACCGGCCACATTCGCAGGGACTGGTCCGTTCGGGGCGCCCAAAAATCTCCAGAAAATACGAGGGCAAGCGGTTGTCCCACAATTGCACCGCGCGAGTCCCCGCCGGCTGGCCAGGAAAGGGCTCGGCGACACCCGTCACATCGGAAATCGCGTCGAGCAAGACTTCCGCGGAAAGCCGCTTGATGAGGTAATGCGAAAAGTTTTGCTCGTCGCTTTGGTTGTTGTCGTTCGTAACTGCTGAAAGTTGATATACGTGCGAATTCAGAATCTCTCGCATGACCGCCTTGAGATTGAAATCCTGTTGCACGAGGCGATTGGCCAGGTAATCCAATAGCGGCTCATTGGTGGGCGGGTTCGTGGAGCGTAAGTCATCCTCGGATTCGACCAACCCTCGTCCCAAAAAATGCTTCCAGAGCCGGTTCACTGCCAGCCGGGCAAACCACGGGTTTTTTGGCGAAGTCATCCAGTCAGCGAGCAAGCGGCGTGGATCTCCGCTCACCGACGTCAAAGCTGGTCCGTCCAGCACGCGCGTGGGGACCAGTTTGTTGGAGAAGGGAATACGCGTCTCTCGCAGACCCGCGTGATAGACGAGCACTTGATTGGTGCCCAGTGGTTTTCGCTCGAGGCCGGTGAAGAAACCGGTCAGTCCATAAAAATCATCTTGGGACCATTTTTCAAAGGGATGATGGTGGCACTGGGCACATTCCAGCCGCACTCCCAGGAAGGCTTGCGACAGGACGCGCGTGAATCCCTCGGGATTGTCCATGCTGCGATACAAATTGGCGGGGCCGTTCTTCGCCGAGTTTCCGCTGGCCGTGATCATGTCGCGAGCCCACGCATCATAGGGACGGTTCGTGGCAAACTGGTCCCGCAGCCAGCGATGGAATTCGTAGGCCCCGCGGTTGCCCAGCTTCTGGCGGTCGACCAGCAGGATGTCTCCCCATTTCATCGCCCACAGTTCGGCATACTCATCGCGAGCGAGCACCTGGTCGATCCAGCGGCTCCGCTGGTCGGCACCGGCGTCAGCCAGGAACTCCCTCGCTTCTTCGGGCGTTGGCAAACGGCCGATCGTGTCGAGAAACAGTCGCCGCAGGAAAGTGGCGTCATCGGCGGGGCCGGACGGAAGAATCCCGAGCAGCTTCAACCGGTCCCAGACCAACTGGTCGATGGGGGAACGGACAAGCATGGTGGGAAATGGCGGAGCTTGAGGGCGAGGAACCAGCACCTTCACGGCTGCGACTTGCCCCATATAAGCAACCGTCACCGCCGCCTGGCCGGGAAAGGTTCCCGTGCGAATCACCCCGTCGTGGTCCACCTCGGCGACATGCGCTGCATTCGAGCCATAGCCCGCGGCCGCGGTGACGTCCCGTTCCTGGCCATCGGAGTAGACCGCGGTGGCCAGAATCTGCTGCTGGGACTGGATGCCAAGCACTCGTTCAGCCGGACTGACCCGCAGGCTGACGAGCGTCGGCGCACTGGGTTCCCCCCACGGCATCCCCTGGCGAATCCATTGCACCAGCAATTCGTAATCGGGAGAATCCGCCGCCAGCCGCATTCCTCCTCCGTGCGGCACCAGGGCCGCCGGTTTGGCGAGCAGCAGACTTTGCGACGGGCTGGAAGGCACAATCCGTCGCCCCCGCCCTTCCTTGGTCAGGGCATCGTAATCGGCCGCTGGATCAAAGCCGAATACGGAGAGCTTAAAGCCGTTCTGGCCGGCAGCCCTGCCGTGGCATCCACCACTGTTGCAGCCAAGTTTGGAGAAGACCGGAATAATATCATTGACGAAATGCACCTTCGGAAAACTGGCGAACCCCGCAACCTTCACGGGAACAGCTTGCGAAAGTCCCGCGACTTGAACGCGAATCTCGGTGGTGCCGTCGGCGATTCCGGTGACGACAGCGCCTTCCGACCGGGCAATCGCCTCGCTGGCCGATGCGAAAGTCGCCAAATGACTGACGTCCCGGTCGCGCCCCTCCGCTAAATGAGCCGTGATCAGCAGTTGCTGGCGGCGATTCTCTCCTCGCAGCACGACTTCCTTCGGCTCGATGGAGATTGATAGCACCTTGTCCATCATGTCCCTGGCAGCGGGCACAGGGTCAGCGGCCACCACCATCGCCGATTTCGCGGCGATCCCGGCAATCGCGACGATGAGAATCAAAGCGATGTCGCGAAGGGGAGTTCGAAGTCTTCGGCGGTGGTCCACCCCAGTATTCTCCCGGCGAGTTTGCGCTCCAAGCAGGCGGCTGAACGCATGAACGGTAGCTGATGTGATCTTAGCGTACTTCGTTGGAATAGGCATTGTCAATTGCGAAGGGTGTGAGACGGAATTGGATTAGCGCATGAGACAACAACTATCGATCCAGCGGCAGTTTGCAGGCCTGCAACAGTGCCGCCTGGACGTTCAAGTCGTGCTCGTACGAAAAATCCGCTGGCTTCTCCCCGCGGATGATGCGGGCCATGTCGGCGGCGTCGTCTACGTAGCGGACGTATTTGGGGAATTTGATTTCCTGGCGGCCTTGCTTGTAGTCGCCGCGAGGTTTCGAGAGGGTGACGAGGGCGGAGGGATTGTCGAGCGGCTGGATGTGGAAAGTTCCTTCGGTTCCGCAGACGACGAGGTGGCGGCGGTCGCTGCCGTCCACTTCCTGGGCACTTGCCTTGACGGTGGCCGTAGCCTCGGGGTAGCTGAGGACGGCCAGCATGTTGTCGGCAAGCTTGTCATCGATGGGCGAGCTGTGCTGGATGAACGGCGTGACCGAGTCCGGCTTGCCGAGGATGCCCACGACCAGGTCCATGATGTGGCAGCCGAGCTCGAACATGATGCCGCCGGGGTACTGGGCCAGCTCGCGGCGGGAGGCCGGATCGACCACCTTGCTCATCACCGCGTGGACCTCGAACACCTTTCCCAGCCACCCGTGCCGGAGAAAATCCCGCAAGAGCACCACCGCCGGGTTGTACCGGAACATGTAACCCATCTGCACCAGAAGTTTTTGCCTGGCCGCGGAATCGAGAATCCGCTGGAGGTGAGGCAGCGATTCGCCGGCCGGCTTGTCAAGATGAATGTGCTTTCCTGCGTTGACGCAGGCTTCTGCCGTAGCCAGCAGGTCGCGGACGCGGGTTTCCACAAGGACCATCTGCAAGCCCGGCGTTTTTAGCAGCTCTTCCTGCGACATCCACGGGAGGCCGCGGTAGAGTTCCTGCGACTCGGCCTTTTTACGCAGCTCCGCATCCGGCTCGGCGACCCCAATGACTTCGTAATCGGGCGAGGCGCGAAAGACAGAGAGCTTGCTGGCGTGCGCGTGGCCAACGCCGATCTGGGCAATCTTGATAGGGCTTTTGTTCTTGGCTTCCTTCTCGTCTCCATACGCAGCTCCCAGTAGAACTCCACTCGCGGAGGCCGCCAGGGCGCTCCGCAAAAACTCTCGTCGCTGAAACATCATTTGTCCGCCTTGAGTCTCGATTCCCGCAGCTTGGGGAGTTCCTCTTTCAGCCTCTCCTCAAGGTGCTGCGGCCAGGTGCCATTCTCAAGTTGTTTCAGCGCCGCGTCAAACTCCGGCAGCCGTTTTTGATGCAGCAGGGCCGGGGCGAGGCCGAGCAGGCCGGTCGGTTCGAGCTTCCGCAGCTTGGCGACTTCCTGCCAGTTGAAAATTGCGTCGTCCCAACGGTCTTGCTGCTCGCGATACGACGCCAGCTTGGCGTGACCTTCCGCTTCGTGGGGCGATACTTCGACGAGCGACGTCGCGGCCCGCTCCGCTTCAATCGGCTGCTCGAGCCCGGCAAACCGCTCGGCCAGGTTACTCCAGAGTTCCAGATTCCGCCGACTCAGTTCGAGCGACTCCAGCGATTGAGCGAGCGCTCCTGCCGCGTCCCCCTTGGCGTCCAGGCAGTCAATCAGCCGCTGATGCAGATCGGCGTCATTGGGAGCACCTTCCATCGCCAGGCGGAACTGTTTGATCGCTTTGTCCCAAGCCATAAACTTCTCTTGATAGACCTTGCCGATTTGCTGGCGGACAATCGGCCGGTCTTGCTGCGATTTGTCGACTTCCTTGTCGAGATGCATCACGTAGGCGTCGAGACTGGGCGACATGTTCAGCAGGCTATAGAGCAGGTTGACCGCTTCCGTCCGCTGGTCATGCCGAGCGGGCCAGAGCACGATGGCCGCGGAAGCTTTGTCCACCGCCAAGGCCGTGTTTCCCAGCCCTGAATACGCCTTCGCCTGCTGCTGGAAATATCCGGCCAAGGTGCCATCCCCCTGCGTGCGGCTCTGAAGGGCATCCGTGCGGATTTTGATGGCCTTTTCGTAGTAATTGGCCGCCTGTTCGTAGAGCTCGTTCTCCAGCGTACTGCTGGCCATCGCCGCGAGGTTTCCTTCGTCATTCGGATACGGGTCGATGAACAGCTTATGCGTCTGGGCAAGTTGCTTCAGCAGAGCCTCTGGCTGCTTCGTCTTAAAGTAAGCATGCATGAGCTGCGTCCGCCAGCCGAATGCCTTGGGCTGTTTGGCAACGAGCGGTTCGAGCAGGGCGATCGCTTCTCCGTGCCGCCTCTGGCTGAAGAGTGCGCTGATGAGGAGTTGTTTGCCGCCATCATCCAGCAGTTCGCGGCGGTGGGCGTCGAAGAGAATCTCGATGCCGCGATCCGCGAGGTCGAGGCCGTTGAGGAGATAGCCCGCGACGTATTTGATGCTCTCGCGATCGTTTTTGTTTTCCGCCAGCACTTCTTCCGCGGCCTTGGCGAAGTCGGCTGCCTTGTCCATCCAAAAGCGGTTGTAGTCGTTGTAATACATCTCTTGGCCGCGAGCGGAGTGTGTCCGCATGTGGCGTTTGAGCTCGGCGATGACGAGAGCGAGCAGCCGCGGCTCGAGCGGGCCGAGGTTCTCCACTTCCTCGCGGAGGTGGGCCAGGTCGTTGTGATAGTTGTTCCAGCCGTCGTCGCCGGCGCGGAGCATCCAGTTGGGCTCGTGCTCCATCCGCTCAATGTAGAAAGCGAGCGCATCGCGCGGTCCGAGGACATTGCGAACGGTCCCCCCCAGCGTCGAGACCATGTTGCGATAGTTGACGACTTGCCGCTGGGCGAGGTCGGGGAAGGATTTGGCCACGAACTGGGCCAGGTCGGTCTTCGCCGCGGCCAGCTTGCGATGGTCCGCGGACGAGAACAGTGAGCACAAGCGATGGACGTAATCCAGCCGCTGCCGCTGGTCTTTTGACTCGGCCAGCAGCGTGAGCAGTTGCTGCTGAGCGCCTGTGAATAGGGCCTGGTCCTTGCCGGGCGACGTATCGCCACTGTAATACAGGGCCGAGGTATACAGCTCGAAGAGACGCAGGCGAAGCTGATAGTCATCCTGCGGCGTCGCGGCCTTTGCCATCTCCTCCCCCACCAGGCGTTCTGCACGAGCATACTGCCCCACTTCCTGCAGCCGGTTGAGGAGACTGTAGAGATAGGGGCGCATTTCGAGGGTCGATTTCCCCTGCCGGGCGGCGCGGTACTCGTCGCAAGCCGCCGACAAAATGTCGATGCCTTGGTCCTTGCGGCCATGCCGCCAGTGAACGACGGACATCAAGTCGGCGATTCTCAAACGGTCCAGTGAACCCTGCTGCGTGGCAGCATGGAACGTGCTGATGATCCGCAACTGCTCCTGGGCAATAGCTGGCTGCTCGGTGAAGGAGATCGCGGCCATTAACTGCGCGAACTCGACCCCTTCGCCGGTGGACCATTCCCGCTTTTCCGCTCGCTTGAGGGCGGCGACTGCGGCGGCCAGGTGCGGGCCGGCCTGATTCTGAAGCTGGGCCCCGCGGCGTTCCACAAGCAGCTCCAACAGGTCGAGCGCTCGCAGATCGACGGGAGTCTTCGTTTTCGCACGGACCTCGCCGATCCGCTTCGCCAGCTGGTCCACGGTCGCTTCGTCATGAATCTCGTCCAGGACGCTATCGACCTGTCCCAGAAAGCCATAGACCTGTCCGCTGGTGTGGCCAATGACCGCGTCGGCCAGACCGGCCAGCAAGCGGAAGTCGTGCGTGGAGCGATAATGTTTCTCGACCGCCGGCAGGCCGACATGCGGGTTCGATGCTTTGGAAAAATACGCCTGGTACGCCAGCAGGTCGTCGGGAGTGACTTCGGTGGCACTTTCGGCGTGACTGGTCAGCATTTGTTGCAGGGTGTCCTCGTCCATGACCTTGAACATGGCGAGTTTCGCCTGGGCATTCTTGGCATCCTGTTTGGTCGTTTGATACCAGGTCGCCAAGGCGCGGAAATCCTCGGCGCTCAGCTCGCCCGCTGATTCCAGCCCCTCGAAAACCTTGATGGCCTCGTCGAGCTTGCCCAGCTCGGCGTTCAGATAGGCCAGCGCCTTCTGCCAGCGGCGGTCGGCCGTGTCGGCGGCGGACCATTGGACCAATTGCGCGGCCAGGTCTTTGGGCCGATTGAGGGCGACGAGCAAGTTGTATTTCACTTTCCGCCAATCGAGCGACGGGGGAGCCTGCTGGTCGTCCTGCTGTTTGCCCAACTGGGCAATCCGCTCGTCGCACAACCTGAAAACCCGCTCCGCATCCTGCGGCCTGGCGGTTGTCTGAGCGGCGAGGTGGACGAGCGTGGAGACCAGGCGGGACTGGGCAGCGATGTGCAGCTTGTCGCGTAGAGCCAGGGCTTCGATTTCTTCCTGCTCCAGTTCATCCAGGTTTCGCCTTGTCTTGTCGTACGCCGCCTGGCTGGCCAGATTCTCTTCCAGCAGCCTCCAGGCGGACTGCGTTACCTTCGGCAGGCCGTGTTCCGCGCCGATATCGAGAAACTGGCTTTCCATGAGCAGCCAGCGGCCCAGGTCGTCCTTACGGTCCTTTGCGGCCGCGACCAGGCGATTGGAAAGTTCGGACTGGACGAGCTTGAGGTTCTCCTTGCGCTTCGCCGCCAGGTCCTGCCTGGTCATTTGCTCCCGCTTCTCGATCTTGCTTTCCAAGAGCGCGGTTCTCAAGACTTGCATCTGGTCCGTCCAGCGATGCAGGTGGGACAGTTGCTCCAGCAGGCGGCTGTCGGCCGTTTCGCCGCTGCCGAGTTTTTCGACCAGCACGAGCGTTTCGGCTTCGAGCTCTGGCGTCCATGATTGATTCAGCAGCTCGTCAAAAAGCTGCCGCTGTTTTTCGGGGCGGGATTCGTCGTCCGCCAGCTTCACCCGCAGGCGAAGATAGGCGATGCGGGACTCGGCATCGGTCTCTTGATGAATATTCCGCAGAATCTGGTCCAGGATTTCGCGCCTCCGCTCGTTCTTTTCCTTTTCCCAACGGGACTGAATCGTGGCGGCAATCTTTTTCCACTCCTCGTCGCTGACCAGGTTGCGGGAGATCCGCACATGCTCGACCAGGTACGTCAGTTGCCGCGGTGGGAGCTTGTCCGCCTCCGCGAGCAGTCGGGCTTTTAGCGCCAGGCTCACCTTTCGCATTTCGTCGCTACTGGCGAACTGCCCATTTTGCAGGATCGACCACACGCAGTTTCGGACAGTGCTATCGGAACTAGCTCCGTTCCGCAAGGCAAATTCCCCCAGCGACTGGTGCCAGGAAACGTCGTACTGCCGGCTGGCGAAGGGATGTGCGACGTTCATCGCCTGGTGGACGGCGGCATGAGCCCGAGCGCGAGCCGGAGCGTTCTCCTTGCCGTCGAGTTTGGCCGTCAGCCACTGCCTCATTAATTTCTCCGCTTCCGCTTCGCGGTTGGTGTAAATGAGCGCGACAAGCTGCTGCGAATAGAACTGCGCATTGTCCGAATTCTGAGCGAGAATCGGCGCGAGGTATTCCAGCTTGTCCGCAAATCGCCCTTGCTGGTCCAGCAAGTTGAGGTAGGCTCCTTGCAACTGCTGGATTTCGCCGGGCAGCCACTTCCCCCGCGCGACGGCAATCGTTCTCGTCAGCCAGGCATACGCCCCTTCAAAATCACCGCGCTCGGCCAGCGACCTTGAGTACTGCAACTGCAAATTCAAATCGCGCGGATACCGCTCCGCCAGTTCTTTGCGAAGTACATCCGCTTCCAAAAGTCGGCCTTCGATGACCAGCAGCTCCAACCGCTTTTCGTCGTATTCCTTCAGGCGGTCGAGATACTCCGGCGCTCGGACATAGACCGGCTTCAGCGCCGCCAACAGGTCGAGCACTTCCTGCGTTCCCATATAGAAGCTGCCGAATTCCAGGAGAGCGGACGACAGCGCTGCGTCTCCATCGTGAGGCCTGGCAGCCAGCTCCCCCGCCATTTTCTTCAGCTCCACCTTCATCTCTTCGTGCCGCCGGCTGACGGCCAGGACGTGAAGCCGCAGCCACCCGAACCAGGCTTTGTCCTTGATGAGCTCTTCCAGCCGGGCCAATCGCTCGTGGGCCTGTTCCCAATCCTGTTTCGAGATCGCATGGAGCAGCAGCCGCAGATACACCTCGGGGGTCATCTCGCCGAGTCTCGTCAGGGCCTTTTTCGCCACGGCCAGCGTCGGGAGTGGCAACTGGAGCGTGAGCGACGACTCGCGGGCGGCCTGGGCGGCTTTCAACTCAGCGGTGAACTCCGCGGCGGTGAGAACTTTGACGCTGATCTTCGTCAGGCTGAGGCGACGGCCTTCGCCATCCAGCGCTTCTTCCGTTTGCGGCCAAACGCGGCCAGCAACTTCGACAAAGTCAGAGAACTTGACTGTGCGGCTGGTCTTGCCGTTGTAACGCTCTTCGACGGACATCAGGACACTTCGCTTTGTGTCGATGAGGAAGCGCGTCTGATAAACGGACTCGTCTTCGTCGTCATCGGCTGCGTCACCCAGGATGAGGACCACCTGGTCGCCAGCAAGCTGCTCGACCGAAATCTGCTCTGGATTGGTAGAAGCAATCGCCTCGAGCAGCGGATAATCCTCAGCGCTCGCTGGCCAGCGCTGGTGCTCGTCCTTCGCCGCTTTGCGTACCTGGGCCAATTCATACGCTGCGGTCCAGCTTCCGCGCTCTTTGGCGTCGCACCACTCCACCTGGGTTCCCTGGCTGTCCGTGGCGGTGGAATTCAGCCAGCCGAGCGAACCGGAAAGGAGATTGCGGGAACTGGACTTCCAGGTGACTTCCGCGAACCGGGGTTCGAGCGACTGCGATTCATGGCGGATTTCGATTCCCCCCGGCAAGGCCCGAACTTCCTTTTCGCGCTGAAGAGCGAGAACCAGGTCGCGGACTTCTTTGCTCTGCTTGCTCAGCAGCTCCGCCACGGGCTTGGACTTGCGCGGCGGGCGGGGCAAGGAGATAGGGAACAGTTTGGGATACTCGCTCCGCGAAATGCCAAATTCCTCGTCAAATTCAGCAGGCACGACGAACGCCGGCTCAGCTCCATCGCTCAGGAGGACCGCGCCTCTGTACTTGCGAAGTCTTCTTCCCATTGCCACCAAGGCCGGGCGGGCGCCGCGTGCGTCGGGATGGGGGCCGTCGGATTCCACGTCGTAGAGGTCATGATCCTGACGTATTACCAGGCTCAGATTCGTCTGAAATTCTCTGATGGAACCCCGACCCCCAACGTCGTTCCAAGTGTTTGGGTCGATGGTGTTCGAAATCATGTCGATGAGCCCATCGAAATCGGCCACCACACCGCTGTCGCTCAGATACTCGCCAAGTCGCTTGTTGTAGGCGAAATCAACGGCAACGTCCCCGCCTCTGGCCAGCCGATCCTCCAACACTTCTTCGCCGTCACCCAGTGCCAAAAGATAATCGGTGCTCCCTCCACCCATGCCGCCTCCCATGCCCATCCCACCCCCGCCGCTGACCATGCCCCAGTTTGTCGAGCCAGAGGAGCGACCCAGGAAACCGTAGTAGTCCTTGGTTCCTAGCTGCTCTATTTGTTCCTCAAGGAGCCTCTGCCGCTGCTGATCGAAGAGCTGCGGATTGCGTCCCAGCCGGGCCAGGTCGGCGAGGACCCGGTTGCGTAGCTGCATCCGCCAATTGCCGGCGATGCGCATCTGCTGCTGGACGAGCTCGTACTGGGCCTTGTCCTTGGCATCGGCAAAGAACCGCTCGCCGTCCCGCATCTGGAAGCGGCGCTTGACCTTGAACCGCTCCCGGTCGGCATCGCTCTCCAGTACCAGCAGCGACGTGTAGGGTGTCATCAAGTGATACTCTTCGCTCAGGTTGATGATCTCGTCCTGAATCGATTGCGAATTCCCTTGAGCCAATAACTCATCCAAATGCATCCGCGCCCAAAGGCGCGGGATGAATGAGTTGCCTTGCTCGGCATCCTTGAGCGAGACTGCCGCGCGGTACGAGACTTCTTTGCCGGCCAATGTTCCGGTGACGATGACTTCACCTGTCTGGTCCTTTCCTTCCGGCAGATAACGGCCCAGGACAATCTGTTGCGTGCCGAGGGGGAGGTTGGTATGCGTGGCGGGATAGACCCGCGCGGTGCGCAGGCCGTTGAACTTGACAATGACGTTCTTGAGCGACGGGCGGGCAATTTCGGCGAGCAGATCCTTTGCCGTTTGCTGCGGACCTTTCTCGCCCGAGACGTTTCGCACGCTCCCGCCGCCGATGGAACCAATCGCCTTCATCACCGGGGCTTCGTAGCTGCTGCTGACGGCGATGGAATGGAATGTCGGCGTCTTTACCCCCCCTCCCTTTGGGAGTGGGCCGGGGTGAGGGACTCCATTGGACAGTCGATACTTTTTTGGCGGTTGAGTCCTTCATCCGGCCTTCGGCCACCTTCTCTCAGGGGGAGAAGGATTGAATCGGGAGCGAGACGGCAGGCACTTCGCGTC
>SXOA01000013.1 GCA_005778405.1 Planctomycetaceae bacterium | reverse complement strand
TCCCAGGTCGCGAAGTTTGGCGAAGTCCCCTTCGCCTGGCTGCCGTTGACGAGCACTTGCTTCACCGTGCCGTTGTCGCTGCATGTGCCGGAGACGAGCAGCTTGCCGCCGCGATTGACCACGCTGGTGATGACCGTCGCCGGCGGCAGGTCGTCCACCGGCGTGACCGGGGTGGGGAACTCGACGCTCGTGGTTTCCTGCGCTCGTGACTCATCGCCGGTCAGCTCCTTCTCTTCGCGGAAGTCGCCAGGATGCGCCTTGTACTCCGGCGAGCGGGTACTGACCACCATTGCCGACTTGCCGGAGCCGAACCAGTCGTGGACGTAGATGGGCACCCCCTTTTCCGTCTTCGGCTGGGGGCGAGGGCCGCCGCCGAGATTGATCAGGGCCTTCTGGCGGCTATTGTCGGTCCAGTTGACGAGCTTCACGTTGCGGAAGTGCGAGACCGCCTTGCCCGTCATGTTGTCGTCTGAAATCTGAATGAGCGGCATGCCCCCACTGCGGATATTGTCAAATGTCAGTCCATCCACGGCGAGGACGCCCCACTGCGTGGAATCGTCGTCGTGCCCGCGGTTGAAGGGCTCGGTATTGGTCTGGCGAATCGTCAAGTTCCGATAGAGATGGTTATCGAAGTTCGGATGATAAACACCGTAGTGCGAGCGGATCGTCATGTTCTCCACTAGCAGCGACGGCACCTGCGGCCGAAAGCCGTAATGCACGTCCCAAATGTTCGTGTTGCGAACGATGAACGGATGCTTCGCGTCCGGCCCGATCCGATTTACTCCCTCACCCAGGTTCAGCCCGTACAGCCCGCGGCTGGAATGGATCTCGTTGTCGTCGAAACGGACAAAGGGGAGCGTACGGATGTCCGTGATCTTCGTCGTGCCATCGGGCTGCATGATCCGCAGATCCAGCTTCAGGGCGCTCGAATTCGTCGCCTCGAAACGGAAGCCGTATGCATCGCAAGCGGCAGCAACATTCCGCGTGAAAGTGTTCAGGCTATTCGCCCACCAGAACCCGGCTCCTTCGTTGCCATCAAACGGCAGCACCTGCTTCGGCAGCCGCTTGCCGGCAATGGCTTCAATGGCCAGGTTGCGATCGAGCACGTTGTAGACCTCGGTCCCGTCTTCCAGAAAATATCCGTGGCCGATGCTGCGAAAGCCGACGCAGTCCCGAACGACCAGGTAGTTGGTGCCATGAATGGTGAGCCAGCGGTTGTGGCTGTCCCAGATGGAAGCTCCAACGACGGAGCTACCCCGCATCGACGTGCCGCAAAGATGAAAGTGCAAACTATACCGGCCGAGCGTGTCTTTCTTACCCAGGTGCCGGAACTCGGCGTAGCTGATGGAGCCGGTCGAGCCCTTGTGATACATCGTGTGCCCGCGGACGCCGTCGGGACTGGCCGATTCGACCACCACATTGCGGCTCAAGTTGGCGACTTCGCCCCGGAAAATCCCTTCGCCGCTGTGGTCGCTCACGAGCGGTTCACTAAGCGTCAGTTTCGTCCCTTCGATAGCGGCAATCGTCCGCTCCTCGCTGAAAAATTCCTTGCGATATTCGGTATTCGTCGCCGTGATGACGACTTTATCTCCCACCTTCCAGCCGCTGACTTCTTCGGCCAGCGTCACCACCCGCGAACCCTTGAATGCTGGCGAGCCGAGCTTGACCCAGGTCCGGTTCATTTTCGCGCCATGAAAATCCATCCGCCCGCCGCAGCAGACGATGGCAGGGCAAGATTCCTTCTGCATTCCTTCGACATAGACCAGCCGAATCAGCGCCTTCTGTCCCGCCGCCACCGGCTGCTCGGGCGAACCGACCAGGAGCGAGGCCCGCGGCATGTTGGGGTCGGCATCTTCAATATGGGCATCGCAGTCGAACCCCTCTTCGTCAGTGCTGTCGGTCGCCTCAATCTTGATCAGCCCCGCATTGAGCTGCGTCGACTTGTCCGTGGCAAAGCGGAGAGTGCCGGCGATATGGAGCGAGCGAATGACCAGCTCATCGGCCGCCTGAACGTCGTAGGTCACGACATGTTCGGGCCGAATCTGCACCTTCACCCCGGAGGTTGGCACCTTGCCCCCTTCCCAGGTTTCGCCAGCGGACCAGAGGCCGGTCTTCGCCGAGCGAACCACGGGGATATCTTCGCCGCGGGCCAACGAAGCGGCGGCCAGGGCGGTCAGGACAAACAGCAGCGTAATGCGATGCATAGATATTTCCTTGTTCAAGTCTCCCCAACACAGGTGGAGAACTGGTCCTCCGGGATTGTACCAGCAGCCTACGAACAAAAAAACGTTGCTAGTACCGTTACCATTTCTAGCGAATGGTGATGATTTCACCCTCCTGGGACATCTTTTCACCACGGGGCGCACTTCTCGGTTGTTTTCAGGCCGATTTCCCCCCGGCACTCGAATTGCTCGTAGGGTAGAGGACATCAAGTTCGCCGGCTTCTCGAACCCAAGCAACCATGCCCCGCATCTTTGGCCCACGTTCCCCCCACCGCGGCTTTACGCTGGTGGAGCTATTGGTCGTCATCGCCATCATTGGCATCCTGGTGGCCCTGCTCCTGCCGGCCGTGCAGTTCGCCCGGGAGTCATCGCGCCGGGCTCAGTGCCTCAACAATCTGCGGCAACTGGGGCTGGCGTTTCATACGTTTCACGACACCACGAAACAACTGCCGCTCGCCTACACCAATCCGTCTGCCGGTGGGCAGAATAACTGGGCTCCCTTCGTGCTGCCGTATTTGGAGCAGCAGAACATGATTCAGGGGTATGACCTGTCCGTCGATTGGTGGCGGGAGCCCAACCGGACCATTGCGCTGCGCCGGCTGCCGCTGTTGCAATGCAATTCGACGCCAAATCCGTTCCGCATCCAGGACAAGCCGGAGGCTTCGCCGCCAAACAAAACCGGCGCGGTGGGGGACTATTTCACTCCCGCCGGCGTTCATCCGGACATCAATCTCTCGCTTCCGGCGGCGTCGCAGATCAACACCACGGGAGACCTGCGAGGGGTCATCTGTTGGTTCAGTGCGACGAACCAGGTGAACTCGCTGGCGATGGTCAACGACGGGACATCCAACACGATCATGGTCGGCGAATGCGCCGGGCGCGAGGATGTCTGGCGGAAACGAAACCAGTTCGGCGTGGACTATTTGGGGGCGATCAAAATCCGGGCCCGTGGCGGAGCTTGGGCCACCACCGATAACGCCTACGAAATTGGCCAGCGCAAGCCGTGGCATCCTTCTTATACCACCATCCCCGGCTTTCCCGCCATCAACAATTCCAACGAGTGGGGACACTGCTTCTACAGCTTTCATCCGCAGGGGGCCAATTTCCTGATGGCCGACGGTTCGGTGCGGTTCATGGGAGAGTCAACCAACCTCCGCACCCTCGCCGACCTCGTCACCCGCGGCAGCGGGCAGCCGGTGACGGAGGAGTGGTGAGTAGGGTGCAGAGGTTAGAGGACCGAGGTTAGAAAGGGGCGGCAGAGTGTCATTGGATTTGTGGTTTACTTGGCGCTTCTTCTACTCCTCTACTCTCCTTCTCTCCATCTCTCTTTCTCTCCTCCCCGGCTGCGGCGGCGAGACCGGCCCCAAATGCCATCCGGTGGAAGGCAAAATCGTCTACCAGAACCAGCCGCTGGCGGAGGCCATGGTGGTGTTTCATCCGCTGACGCCGCCGATTGAAAAAACCCCTCAACCGGTTGCGACCACCAATGCGGAAGGTCGTTTTGTGATGACGACGCTCAGGTCCGGCGATGGAGCACCTGCCGGAGAGTACGCGATCACGATCGAGCTTCGCGAGCCGCGGCTGGTTGGGGAAGAAGTGGTCCGCGACGGCCCCAACCTTCTGCCGCCGAAGTATGCCAGCCCGGCGGAAACGCCGCTGCGGCACAAAGTGGTACCGGGCAAGAATGAAGTGCCGGACATCAGAGTGGAGTGAGTAGGGTGCATGAGTTCCACGAAATGCACGCGGGAGCAACTCACCACTCACCGACTCACCCCTCTCCCTCTATAATCCCCGCATGACTGCGGCGATTATCTGCTCGAAACTGACCAAGCGGTATGACGCCCGCCCACCGGTGGACGCCGTCCGTGGCGTGGACCTGTCCGTGGAAGTCGGCGAGTGCTTTGGCCTGCTCGGTCCGAACGGGGCGGGCAAAACGACGACGATGGAGATCCTGGAAGGACTGCTCGACGCCACTTCCGGGCAGGTCGAAATTCTCGGCCACCAGTGGGGCCAGGACGCAGCTGCCATTCGCCAGCTCATCGGCATCTCACTGCAAGAGACGCAGCTTTCGGAGAAGCTGACCGTGAGGGAGACGGTCGCCCTGTTCCGTAGCTTCTATCCGCGGGGGCTGACGCCGGAGGAGGCGATTGCCCGCGTCTCGCTGGAAGACAAATCGACCTCCTGGATCAAGAATCTCTCCGGCGGCCAGAAACAGCGGCTGGCCGTGGCGCTGGCGATTGTCGGCGATCCACAGATTCTCTTTCTCGATGAGCCGACGACGGGGCTCGACCCGCAATCGCGGCGACAGCTCTGGGAGATCATTCACGCCTTCCGCAAATCGGGCCGAACCGTGATGATCACCACGCACTACATGGACGAAGCGGAGCGGCTTTGCGACCGAGTGGCGGTGGTTGATCAGGGAAAGGTGATCGCCCTCGGCTCGCCGAAAGAGCTCATTTCCCGCCTGGGTGGCGAGCACGTCGTGGACTTCGCCGTCAGCGGCGGAGCCCCGTTTGCGGGTGAGGAGCTGAAGCAAGTCACGAGCGTAAATTCCGTCCGCCACGATGCGGGCACGTTCAGTCTCTCCGTCTCCGAGCCGCACCTGGCGATTCCGAGCCTGTTATCGTTCCTGAAACTGCGAGGCTGTGAACTTTCCACGTTAACTACCCGACATGCCACGCTTGAGGACGTTTTTGTCTCGCTCACCGGCCGGCATCTGCAGGAAGAAAACGAGGAGGGCAAGAAAAAGTGAACGCCCTCCTGCAAATCACCGCTTCCCGCATCCGCGAATTCTATCGCGAGCCAGCCGCCATCTTCTGGGTCTACGGCTTTCCGCTGATCATGGCGGCGGCACTCGGAATTGCCTTCCGCCAACGTCCCATCGAGCAGCCGATTGCCGTGGACTTGGTCGGCAGTGGAGCGGAAGCATTGCAGAAGAAGCTGGAGACAGACAATCGGTTCAAGTTGACGGTCTCGCCCAAAGAAGATTGGAAACGTCGGCTGCGGGCGGGGAAGACGGACCTCGTCATTGAAACGGAATCCGCGGACGGTTCGAAATACATCGTTTGGGATGAGCCGCACCGGGCGGAAAGCCTTCTCGCCCGTTACGCGGCGGAGCTGGCGCTTCGGGGAACAGAAGCAACAGCAGCCAATTCGAAAAATTCGCCAACCATCGAGCAAAAGCATCTTGAGGACAAGGGCACCCGCTACATCGACTACCTGATGCCCGGGATGCTCGGCATGAACTTGATGGGAGGCGGGCTGTGGGGCGTCGGCTTTGCTCTCGCCGACCTGCGGACTCGCAAGCTGCTCAAGCGGTTCCTCGCCACGCCGATGCGCCGCAGCGACTTCCTGCTGGGCGTAATGCTCAGCCGCCTGATCTTCACCGTTCCGGAAGTGTTAATTCTGCTCGGCTTCGCGTGGCTGGCCTTCGGTGTCACTTGCCAGGGAAACCTGCTGCTGTTGCTCGGCGTAATCACACTCGGCGGCGTCAGCTTCTCCGGCATTGGCCTGCTCGTCGCGAGTCGGGCGAAAACAGTGGAAACGGTCTCCGGCCTGATGAACCTCGTCATGCTGCCGATGTGGATTCTCTCCGGCGTCTTCTTCTCCTACGAGCGGTTCCCAGAAGCCGTCCACCCGCTCCTCCGCCTGCTCCCGCTGACCGCGCTCAATGACGCCCTCCGCGGCGTCATGCTCGACGGCCAATCCGCCTGGCAACTTTGGCCCGAGCTGGCGACGCTCACGGTCTGGGGCATCGTCACGTTTGTGATTGCGCTCTGGATTTTCCGGTGGAGGTAACTCGTAGCCGCACGCGGCCCGCGTGCCGTCTTCTGCTATAGGGTGGAGCAGTGCTCCGACCTACAAGCCTCGCGCCCGTCGTGCTAAACTGGGGCCTGATTCTTCCTGCAATTCGCGTGACGGAGACAGCACCATGAGCGGACACGGCCAGGTAAGCCCCAGCATTTTCTTCATGGCCATTGCCGCAGTCACGACCGCTCTCTTTTGGGGCGTCTACGGCCCGCTGCTGATCAAGGGCCACCTGGCAATGACGGTTGTTGACGTCGATGGCAAAGAAGTGAGCTATGGCCGGCTCCGTCCCTTCATTTGCGTGGGCATCGCGTATCTCATCGTGGCGATTGTCGCTCCGGCAGCGTTCATTCAGTTCGGCATCATGGAGCCTGGAGAAGGGCTGTTTTCCGGCTGGAATATGTGGGGAATTTTTTGGAGCTTGGTTGCTGGCGGCGCTGGTGCGCTGGGTGCCTTCTTTCTTTTGGTCGCGCTCAACTACGCGCCGACCAAACCCTACCCACCCCCGTTGCTGGTCATGCCCCTGGTCTTCGGCTGCGCGCCGGTTGTCAATGCGGTCTTTACCATGTGGACTCGGAATAAATGGAATCTGAATCCGCTGTTCCTGGCCGGCATGATCCTGGTAGCGGTCGGAGCAGTCACTGTGATCGTCGGCTCGCAAATCACCTGGGGCGCGGCGGTGGATGCCAAGGAGCCGCCTCTCGCCAAGCAGCCGGTCGAAGAGGAAGTGAAGGAGAAAGCAGCCGAAGAGAAAGCAGCGGAGGAGAACCAGTAGCCACATGCGGCCCGCGTGTGGGCTTCTGTTTTGCTCGTGGGCCGACGATGAAGGACACACACGGACCGCGCGTGGCTACGTCAGCGCGGCCTCACCGGCAAATCTTCCGCCACGGGCCGCCGGCCGGAGTAGTCGTCGGCCGTGGTGATTTCTTTAGCAGGGTCAAAACCTTCGGTGGGGACGATGTAAATCTCCCCGTGGAAGTCGTTCTGTTCCGCCCGCACGTTGTGGTGGCGGCAGAGCTCCAGCACCGCCAGGAAAACGCCGACGATGGCCGATTTGTGCATCCCCGGCTCAAACATCTCGCTGAAAGCCGCTCGCTGCCGGTGGGCCAAGGTGGCGTGAATCCGCTGCATGTAGACCTGGATCGGCGTGTCGTCGTAGACGATGGTGGAAGGCTTGACCCGCGCGCTTTCCCGCAGAATCCGCCCCATCGCGCTGACCAGATCCCACAACTCCAGTTCGTGAATCGGCTGGTCGGAAGGATCGACCTCGCGCGGCGGCAAATCGCTCGCCAGCCGGGCATAGTGCTGCTGCCAGTCGCGGCTCCGCTCCTCGAGCATGCTGGCGGCGTCTTTGTACTTCTTATATTCCAGCAGGCGGGCCACCAGCTCGTCCCGCGGATCCTCCCACTCCGCCGGCTCCTCGCCGCCGTGCGGCAGGACCATGCGAGACTTGATTTCCACGAGCGTACTGGCCACCTCCAAAAAATCTCCCACGTCATTCACGCTCATTTGCTCCAGCACCTCCAGAAAATCCAGATACTGTTCGGTGATCTTGGCGATGGGAATCTCCGCCACGTCCACCTCGTGCTTTCGCACCAGGTAGAGCAGCAGGTCCAGCGGCCCGCGGAACGTGTCGAGATGGACGTGGAAATCCATGGGAAGGGGAAATGACGAAGTCCGAATGACGAATGGCGAATGAGGAAAATTGGATAGTAGAGGGATGTTGACCGTGAAACAAGGCAAGCGATCAGGACACACCCGCTGCTAGCACGGCATTGAACTTGACGGCCCGGCAATGCGGCAGCTACTCTTCGCGGCCTTTTCTTCCCGCCGTGTCCTCCGTGTTTTCCGTGTCCCATGAAGCTCTTTTCTCTGGCCTGCCTTGTCTTCGTCGCTGTCGCGTCTTGCACCGGCTGCGCGGTGATTCCGGGGGCGAAAGCGCCGGGCTGGGAGCGGCGGAGTCTGTTTCAACCGAATAAGTATCCGGCCGGCGAATGGGTGCAGACCGAGGTCTTCGTCGAGGACGCCAACTTCTCCGCCGCCGACGGAACCAAGCTCCACGGCTGGTATGCCGGCCACGAAGAACCGAAGGGACACGCCCTGCTGCTGCACGGCAACGCTGGCAACGTGACGCTGCTCGCCCCCACCATCCGCATTCTCAATCGCAAGCACAACCTGGCAGTGCTGGCCCTCGATTACCGCGGCTATGGCAAGAGCGAAGGAAAGCCAACCGAGGAAGGCATCCTGCAAGACGCTCGCGCCGCCCGCAAATGGCTGGCGGCCAAGAACAAGATTGCAGAAAGCGACGTCATCCTGCTCGGCCAATCGCTTGGCGGCGGCGTGGCGGTCGATCTCGCCTCCAAGGACGGTGCTCGCGGCCTGGTGCTCGCCGGCACGTTCACTTCGATCCCGGATGTTGCCCAGTATCACATGCCGTATCTTCCCATGAAATGGATGCTGGCGACGAAGATGAACTCGCGGGAGAAGATCAAGAACTATCGCGGCCCGCTGCTGATGAGCCACGGCGATGCCGACGAGGTCATCCCCTACAAGCAGGGCCAGGCTCTCTTTGAAGCTTGCCCCAGCGAGAACAAGCGCTTCATTACCAATGCCGGCGGCAAGCACAACGACGGCCAGACCGACGAATACCGCGCCGCGTTCGATTCGTTCCTCGAAAGCCTGCCGCCGTTGGGCGGATCCGGACCGAGGTTGGCGGATGTGAATATCGATGTGACGGAAATGCCGTAGCGCGGCAAATTCGAAATTCGAAGCACGAAATCCGAAACGAAGAAGCAGATTCTGTTTTGGATTTCGATATTCGGATTTCGGATTTAGTTTTCCAGTCCCCGTGCCGCTTGCAGCGTATTGTGCAGCAGCATCACGATCGTCAGCGGGCCGACGCCGCCGGGACCCGGCGTAATCGCGGATGCATTCTCTTTAACGGTCTCATAATCCACATCCCCGCACAGCCCCTCTGGCAGCCGGTTAATGCCGACGTCGATGACGACTGCGCCTGGTTTCACCATCGCTGCCGTGATGAATTTCGGCTGGCCAATGGCGGCTATCAGGATGTCGGCCTGGCGGGTGATGGCGGGCAAATCGCTGGTGCGGCTGTGGGCGATGGTGACAGTGGCGTTGCAAACTTTAGGGCCGAGATGCGAATCTTTGGCTGCCAGAAGTGTAGCGATCGGCTTGCCGACAATCTCGCTTCGCCCGACGACGACCGCGTGTTTGCCCGCCACGTCAATTTTGTGCCGATGCAGAATCTGCAGGCAGCCGTGCGGCGTGCAGGGCAAAAACCGCGGCCGCCCTTGCGTCAGCAGGCCGACATTTTCCGGATGGAAACAGTCGACATCCTTGAGCGGATGCACCGCATCCAGGATTTTGGCCGAGCGAATCTGCCTGGGGAGCGGCAGTTGCACCAGAATGCCATGCACGCCGTCATCCGCGTTAAGCTGCGCGACGAGGCCGAGCAATTCTTCCTCCGTCGCTTCCACCGGCAATTTGTGCAGCCGGCTTTCGAGTCCCATCCGCTCGCACGCCAGCCGCTTGTTCTTTACATAGACCGCGCTGGCCGGATCTTCCCCCACCAGCACGGCCGCCAGACACGGTGCCACGCCATTGTTCTGCACGAAGTCGGCGACCTGCTCGGCCAATTCCGCCTCAATCTCCTTCGCCATCGCTTTGCCGCTGAGAATGGTCGCTGTCATGAGCCCAATTGTATCGGACACCAGCCTGAAGCGCAAGCGAAGGACAGGCATCCATTGGAGTGGACACGTTTCCTTCGCTTGCGCTTCAGGCTGGTGTCATCAGGTCATACCCAATCGCAAAAATCGCCGCATCCACCAGCAGGTGGCTGAGCCAGGGACCGAGCAGCGATTTGGTTCGCTGATAGACGAGGGCCCAGACGACTCCCCCAATTGCCACGCCAGCGGAGAACAACCAGGTGGCGGGGGAGTCCCAACCAAAGTATTTCGCCAGCACCAGCACATGGTGAGCGGCGAAACCGACGCTGGAAATCGCGACGGCAGCGGCGAGTGGCGTCAGATTCCGCAGCCGCCCAAATACGAACCATCGCCAGTAGTATTCTTCCAGCAGCGAATGGACGAGCGTGTAAAAGACCGCCAGCACCGCGTAAGCGGCAAGGGAAGCGATGCCGAATCCCTTGAGCTTCTTCTGGACTTCCAAGGTCACTGGCCCGGCGAAAAAGCCCGCGGGTTTGAGCCAGAAGTAGTAGAGTCCGAGCATTGCACCCGCAACCAAGAGGCCGAAGCCAACCGCCATGACGAGTCCGCTCGTGTCCAGTCCGCGAAACTGCAAGCGTTCTTTGCAAATCAAGAGAACGAAGACGAGTGGGAACGCGAATTGAATCACTTTGCCGATTCCATACGCCCCCTTCTGTAGCCCAGGGTCGCTCTCCGCCAGCGCAATGAAGTAGACCCAGGTCAGAGTGGTTGGAAAGACCAGGGCAAAGACCATCGCCGACCATTCGAGCGAATTACTTTTTGTCGGCATCATGCACCAGCTTTCCCGCCAGCCAGGTCTTCAGCACCTTGGTCTCTTTAATGTCGTCCACCGGGCAAGTTAGCAAGTCCCTGTCAAGCACGATCAGGTCCGCCTGCTTGCCCGCTTCGAGCGAGCCGACTTCCTTGTCAAGGAACAGGATATAGGCATTGTTCATCGTGTAAAAGCGAATGGCCTGCTCGCGGGTGAGGGCCTCTTCGGGATGCATCCGCCCTTCGTACCAGCGGGCCTGGCGGGTGATGGTGGTCCACATCGCCAGGAACGGGTTGTAAGGATTGACGCTTCGCAACGAGCCGATTTTTTGCATGTGGTCGCTCCCGCCCCCGGCGATGACCTTTTTTGCGAAAAGCGTGTGGAGCGGCTGGAAATAGCGGGTCCGGGACTCGCCAAACTGAGCATGCAGCGTGCGGCTGTCGAGGTAGAGCCAGGCGGGCTGGATGTCGGCGTTCACACCAAGCATTGCCATCCGGTCGATGGCCTCGGCAGTCATGAAATTGCAATGGGTAATGCAGGGGCGAGTGTCGCGGACAGGGGTCGTCTTGTTAACCTCCTCATAGGCATCCACCAGGTTCGTCACCGCGCCGTCCCCCACGCTGTGAGCCGTGAATTGCAACCCGCTCTCCACCGTGGCCTTCACGATCGGCAGTAGTTTTTCGGGCTCGATGAACAGCACACCCCGATAGCGCGGATCAGTGATGGAGTAAATCTTGCTCACCCCCCACGGCTCGCGCATGTAGGCACTGCCGGTGAGCATGCCGCCGTCGAGATAGCACTTGATGCCAATGATCCGCAGGCGAGAGTCGGCTTTCCGTAACGGGTGAGCGGCGATTTTCTTGATGGCTTCCTGAATTGCCTCCGGCTTCGACTGGGCATCGACGCCGTGCGAAATCATCATCCGCACGGACAGATTCCCCTTTTCATGCAGGGCCTGGTAATCGGCAATCGCGCCGGAGCTGCAATCCCGGTCGCAAACGCTGGTGAGCCCCACCGCGTTGTAATCATGAAACAGCTCCGCCAACCGGGCCAGCTTCTCGTCACTGGTGGCCCGCTTGCCGGTCGCGGGGGATTTGTTTTCGCCGGTCTTCGCATACCGTGTGCAACTCCGCAACATGCCGGTCGGCTCACCGCTCGCCGGGTCTTTTTCGATGAGCCCGTTGCCGGTGACCTTGAAGTCCTTGTCGATGCCGCTGACCTGCAGACCCAGCGAGTTAAGCATTCCATCCGGGCCGGTGGAAAACATCAGCGGATGCTTCGGCGCGACTTTGTCGAGTTCCTCCCTCGTCGGATACCGCTGCTCCCGCAGCCGAGTGATGAAGACCTGGCGGATCAGAATCCAGTTCCCTTCAGGCACGACCTTCGTTCGGCCTTCGATGTACTGGAGCACGTCGGCAATCGTCAGCATCTCGGGAATCGGGTGGTCAAATTCATGCATGGCCGCTCCGCTCGGATGGACATGCGAGTCCATCAGCCCCGGCAGCACCATCTTCCCCGCCAGGTCGACGACCTGCGTCTTCTCCCCCTTCATCTTCAGCACGTCGTCACTCGTGCCAACCGCCACAATCCGCTCGCCCCGAATGGCAATCGCTTCGGCGACCGAGGACTTTTCATCGACAGTCACGACCTTGCCGTGATGCAGGATCAAGTCCGGCGGTTGGGCGGAAGCTGGGATAGCGGCGACCAAAGCAGTGCAAAATATTGCGACGTTGGATGCAGTTCGCATAGGAGCCAGGGGTCAGGAGTCAGGAGTCTCAGACATCGGCATCGTACCGCGCAGCAAAGCCAACCTGTAGAATGTCAGCAATCCTTCGCAAGAAATCCTGACCCCTGACCCCTGACCCCCATGTCCCGTCTCCTCGACCGCTTCCTCCGCTACGTCCAGATTGATACGACCGCCAGCGACTCATCGTCAACCTATCCCAGCTCCCCCGGCCAGCTCGTCCTTGGCAAGCTTTTGGCCGAGGAACTGCAGCAGATGGGGGCCAAGGACGTGGAGCACGACTCGCATGGCTTGGTTTGGGCGACAGTGCCGGCGACCAACGGCAAATCCAAACCGGTTGTGGCGTTCAATGCCCATGTCGACACGTCCCCCGAGACGACAGGTAAGAATGTCCGTCCGCAGGTGCTGCCCAATTATGCCGGCGGCGACATCGTCTTGCCCGCTGATCATACGAAGGTCATCAAAGTTGCCGAAAACGCGGAATTGACTGGCCTCATCGGTAAAACGCTTATCACCACCGACGGCACGACGTTGCTCGGATCCGACGACAAATCGGGGGTGGCGGTGATCATGGAGCTGGCGAATCATTTGCTGGAGCATCCGGAGATTTCACACGGCCCAGTTCGCGTCCTCTTCACCTGCGATGAAGAAATCGGCCACGGCATTGACCATGTGGACCTGAAGAAGCTGGCCGCGGATGTCTGTTACACGCTCGACGGGGGCGGGCATGACGAGATTGATACCGAGACCTTCTCCGCCGACCTGGCCGCCATCACCGTCCGCGGCGTCAACATCCATCCCTCCATCGGCAAAGGGCGGCTGGTGAATGCTCTCAGGGCTGCCGGCACCTTGCTCGAGCGGCTGCCGCGGGAAGGGATGTCGCCGGAGACCACCGACGGCCGGCTGGGATTTTTGCACCCTTACACGATCGAAGGGGGTGTGGCCGAGGTGAAGATCAAATGCCTGCTGCGGGATTTCGATACTGCGGGTCTGGCCGTCAAAGCTGATTTACTGCGAAAACTGGCTCAGGAGGTCGAAACGGCCCATCCCGGCACGCGGATTGAAGTTCAGGTCATCAAGCAATATCGCAATCTCGGCGATGGACTCGCCCAGGAGCCCCGCGCGGTCGCTTTCGCCCAGGAAGCCCATCGCCGCCTGGGGCGGCAGGCGAAATTGAGCATCATTCGAGGCGGGACCGACGGGAGTCAGCTCACCGAGCGGGGTTTGCCGACTCCAAACCTGTCCACCGGCGAGCATAACCCCCATTCTCCCCTGGAATGGACCTGCCTGGAAGAAATGGACTTCGCCCGCCAGGTACTGGTGGAACTGGTGCAGGTGTGGGGAGAGTCGAGCAAATAATTTGCAAACCTTAACGAATTGACAGAAAGTTCCGTTTTGGTAATCTAAGCCTGTCTCTCGGACTCGTTCTTTCGACCAATTCATGGAGCGCACATCATGCCGCAGGGAAAAGAAGTCTTTCTAGGGTTGAATCAGACCGGGGTGATTGTGTTTATCATCCTGCTCCTCCTTACGGGTCCGTGCTTCTGCTGGATCCCTTGGCTCATCGATTCGATGAAATCGGACCCGAGCGTTAAGTAGAGAACTTTGGAAGCTTCCCGTCCGTATTTTTCTTCTACCTATTGAGGTGCGCGCATGGCAAATGGTAATGGCAAGAATAAACTAGTGGCAGCACTGCTCGCATTTTTCCTTGGTGGCTTCGGAGTACACCACTTCTATCTGGGCTCCACAACGGCGGGTATCATTTGCATTGCGGCAACCTGGTTGACTTGCGGGATAGGCGGCATTCTGCCTTTTATCGAGTTCATCTTGTTGCTCCTGATGAGTGAAGCGGATTTTGACACCAAGTATAATCAGCGGACCCCTGAGTCCATGGAATTCATCTTCACGAAGGCGCAGAAGTAAATCCTGCTCGGCGTTCGTGTTGTTGATTTCGCAGTAATGGCCTACAATCCGGCCCTGGTTTTGAGGGTTCGGATTTCGCATACGTCAAGGATGACGTGCCATGCCCGCTACTGCTGCTAGCAACTCTTCGCCCCGGCTGGTGCACGATGCCCTGCTGCTGGCTCGCCAGATTATTGAGGCGGAAGCGAGCACGCTGCGCACACTGGCCGAGCTGTTGTCGGAAGATTTCTCCCAGGCGGTGAAGCTGCTGCTGCGGGCAAAAGGCGCGGTCGTTGTCAGCGGCATGGGCAAAGCGGGACACGTAGGGCAAAAAATTGCCGCCACGCTCTGCTCGACCGGAACGCGGAGCTATTTCCTCCATCCGGCCGAAGCGATTCACGGCGACTTGGGGCGGATTCACCCGGAGGACATCGCGCTGGTCCTCTCCGCCAGTGGCGAAACTGAAGAGATCGTGCGGCTGATTCCGTCACTGCAAAAACTGGGTGCCGCCCTGATTGCCGTGACGTGCAAACCGGAGAGCACTCTGGCGCGAGGGGCGACGATCACGCTCGACTTGGGACCGATTCAAGAAGCTTGTCCGCTCGGTCTCGCGCCCAGCGCGACGACGGCGGCGATGATGGCGCTGGGGGACGCGCTCGCTCTGGTCGTCAGCCAGGCCCGCGGTTTTTCCGCGGAGGATTTCGCCCGCTTTCATCCCGGCGGCAGCTTGGGACGAAGGCTCGCCAAGGTGGAGGAATTCATGCGGCCGCTGACCGAGTGCCGCGTCGCCCGCGAGAACCAGACTCTGCGATCCGCTCTCGTGAATCAAAGCCGGCCGGGACGCCGAACCGGAGCGATTATGGTCGTGAACGAGGCCGGCAAGCTGACCGGCATCTTCACCGATAGCGATCTGGCCCGGCTGCTCGAGTCGCGGCGGGAAGCCTTCATCGACCAGCCGATCAGCCAGGTGATGACGGGAAGTCCGCAGTCGGTCCTCTCGGGCACGCTCCTTCCCGCGGCCTGCGAAATCCTGGCCGCCAAGAAAATCAGCGAATTGCCGGTCGTCGACTCCGCCGGCCAGCCGCTGGGCCTGGTCGATATTACCGACATCGTCGGCACCAGCGGCAGCCGGATGACCGGTCCAAGCAGTCCGCAGGTTTTGAAGCTGGTGACGCCCCCGAAGAAACGGCCGAAGAGATAAGAGGATAAACTCGAAATCCGAAGATCGAAATCCGAAACAAAGGCGGATTTCCATTTCGGATTTCGATATTCGAATTTCGGATTTGGTGTTTATGAAGCTCGCCGACCACTGCCGCCCCATCGAGCTGATCTTGTCGGACGTTGACGGCGTCCTGACCGACGGCGGCATCATGTACAACAACCAGGGAATCGAGCTTAAGAAGTTCCACATCCGAGATGGCCTGGGAATCAAGCTCTGGCAGCGGGCGGGGCACAAGTTCGGGATCATCACCGCCCGCAATTCCCACATCGTCAAGGTCCGCTCCGCGGAGCTGGGGATCGAAATCGTGCGACAGGGTTTTGAAACCAAGCTGCCGGTGGTCCGCGAGATTCTGAAGGAGTTGCGGCTGACTCCGGAGCAAGTTTGCTATATCGGGGACGACCTGACCGACCTGCCGGCCATTCGCCACGTCGGCCTGGGTGTCGCCGTCGCCGATGCCGCTGCCGAAGTCCGCGCCGCCGCCGGTCACATCACCGGTCTCTCCGGCGGCCAGGGAGCCGTGCGGGAAGTGGTGGAGTTGATTTTGAAAGCCCAGTTTCGGTGGGAAGAGATCATTCAGACTTATCAATGAAAGGGAGAGAAATGACGAAATTCGAATGACGAATGGCGAAGTGAAAACCGAATCTTCTCGCCTCTCATTCGTCATTCGCCATTCGGATTTCGTCATTCCCAATGCTTCCCCTCCGCCGATTCCTCGCCGCTCTCCTCGTCACCGGTCTGGTGTTTGGCGTCTATGCGCTCGTGGTCGCGCCGTTCCTGGAGCCACCGGAAGTCGCCAAGGAGAAGCTCAACAAGAATCGCCAGCAACTTATCCCCACGGTCACGCTCCGCCCCTTTGAGAATCTCTTTGACCAGGAATCCTGGGAGCTCGACGACCCCAAGGTCATCGAGACGGCCACGTGCACAGTGCTGCTCAAGGATTACAAGCCGCTCGCGGATGGGCGGATGGAGATCATGCCCTGCACGCTGATCTTTTACATGGCCCCGACCAAAGAGGCCGTAGCGGCAGCGGCAAAGGCTGGCGGCAAGACTGCCCAGCGGCGGCCGGTCGTGATGCGGGCGCTCGACGGTGCCGTGTTGACGTTCGACCGCCCACTCGACCTGGGCAAGGCGGAATTCGGCCGGATTGTCGGTGGTCAGCTTCGCGGCGCGATCCAAATTCGCAGCCCGGAGACGGAACCCGGCAAAAGCAACGACGCCTTGAGCGTGGATACCAAAGGGGTGCAAATCGAGCGGCAGAAAATCTACACGCCGCACGTCGTCGATTTCCGCTACGGCGCTTCGTCGGGACGAGGGCGAGATTTAACCATTACGCTGCTGCCGGCCAGCGAAGAGCGGCAGGACCGCACGCAGTCTCTCGGTGGCATCAGCTATTTGCAGCTCTCGCAGGTCGAACGGCTGCACCTGGAAGGAACGACTTCACTGTTGCAGGGGGCCGGTAAACCCAATGCACCCAGAAACGACCCGCCGCTGGAAGTTCGTTGCCAGGGACCGCTGATCGTCGACTTTGATAATGCCCAGGCTCGGTTGGATGACCATGTCGAGGTCACGCGGGTCTATGAGCAGGGACCGCCCGATAGGCTGACGTGCGACCGGCTGCTGTTTCGGCTGGCTGGAAAGGGAAAGGGGCAGATGCAGGAAACCACAGCCACGCCAAGCCGTAGACATGCCACCCCAAAGCCGACGTCCGATGTGGCGCACGCCATCGAGCGAATCATTGCGGTTGGCACGCCGGCCATCATCGACGCTCCGCAGTCGCAGCTTTATGTCAAAGCGGCCAGCATGGATTTCACGCTGGCCACGCGGCTGGTGCGGCTCAACAATGGTCCGACCGGGGCACCGGTCATGCTCCGCCTCGGAAAAGACCAGTTCGAGGCCCGCGGGATTGAATACGAGGCGGCGGAGCAGGGTCGCCTGGGGAAGCTGTTTGCCACGGGGCCGGGAGAGCTGGAACTTGTGCAGGCCAGCGGCGAAACAGTGCATGCCGCGTGGAAAAAATCGCTCCACATCCGTCCCGACCTGGGGAGCCAGGCGATTTCGCTGCTCGAGGGTGCCCATGTCTCGGCCGGATCGATGGGCACGTTCTCCGCGGCCGAATTGCACTTGTGGCTGAAGGAAGTGCCGCGTGCGGCCAAGGCGACAGCGAAATCAGGCGACGTGGCCAAGCCATCGTTCTCGCTCATTCCCGAGCGGATGCTCGCCATTTGCCAACTGGACCAAAAGGGAAATCCGCTCGACAGCGTGGAAATTGATTCCTCACAGCTCAAGGCTAGGACCAATCGTCTGGAAGCGTGGTTCGTGGAAGCCACCCCAGAGCAACTGGCAACCGCAGCACCAAAGGGACAGTTAGGTGTCCCAGGTTTCCAGCGTGAGAACACCACGGAGCCGAACGAACAATCCGCCACAGCTCAAAAGCTCAGCGTCACCGGAAACCTCATCCAAATGAAGCTCCTTCGCTTGCAGGGAAAGCCAGCGGTCGAAGATCTGGCCATCACCGGCAAGGTACAGGTGGAAGAGATTCAGACCGAGCGGCCCGAGGACGTGCCGCTGAAACTGGCGGGCGACGCCGTCACCATCGTGCGCGGCTCGGGGCCCAGTGCCAAGCTGGAAGTGAAGGGGCGGCCGGCGCAGGTTTCGGCCCGCGGATTGACAATGTCGGGCGCGACGATTCATTTGCACCGCGGCGAAAACCGACTCTGGATTGACGGCCCGGGCGAAGCGGAGTTGCCGGTGCCGCAAGAAGGGTTGCAAATGCGTTCTCTCCTGCCGCCGGTGGGAGAGGGTCCCGCAACGGGCGCGACGGGCGAGGTTCGACCCGTGAAAGTAACCTGGGCCAGCGGCCTGAACTTCGATGGCCTCAAGGCCTCCTTCGCGGGGAAGGTTCAGGTTCGCGGCGAAGGAGAATACGCGGCTGGCGAGACGCTCGACGTCACGCTCAGCCAGCGAATGGATTTCTCCGCTCCCAAGCAGGCGGGGCCGGCGGAGATTGCCTTACTCACGCTCGACGGAGGGAAGTCCCCCGTCATCGTCCAGCAAGTTACTCGGGACAAAGCAGGGGAGCAGACCTCCTTCGACAATCTTCGGACCGGCAAGCTGACGATTGACCGCTTGGCCAATACGCTGACCGCGGAAGGGCCGGGCGAGGTCTGGTCCGTCCGCAAAGATGCGCCGGCTCTGATGCCGGAAACCGCGCAGGCCCCGGACGGTCCCCAACAACCGAGCGACGGCAAACTGACCTACATCTGCGTCAAGTTCGAGGGGGGGATCATTGGCAAGCTCGATAAACGCGAAATTCGCTTCGAGCGGCAGGTGGAGACCACGTATGGCCGGGTCAACGACTGGAAAGAGCGTCTGCTGGCCACGAAGTCCGAAGATCTCGGCCCGACCGGGGCTCACATGAAAAGCGAAGCGCTGACCGTGACGGAAATGTCCCTTTCCAAAACTCAGAAATGGGTGGAGTTGGAAGCCACCGGCAATGTGATCGTCGAAGGCAAGGCATTCACCGCCCAGGCCGCCCGCATCGGTTACACGTCGGACAAAGACCAGCTCGTGCTGGAAGGGGACGGCCGCAACGACGCTCAGTTTTGGCACCAGGCGACTCCCGGCAGCCAGCACTCGCATACTGCGGCGGGCAAGATCCGCTTCCAGCGGAAGACCAACACACTGGAAGTGGATGACGGCAAGACTTTGACCCTCGGCTCTTTGCCCCCCAGCAAGGTTCCACTGCCGCGGCGAAGGTAGGACGAGGTCGGGAGGGGTTTTCGCCCCGAAAACTCCTCCAGACCCCTTGCTCCACGGCTATACTGTTGGGAATGAAGCCCATTCTGCAAAACCTGGCGTTGGCTGCTGCGGCTGCGATTTTCGTGGGGGCGTTCGGCTCCGTATCACTCGCCGAGCCTCCGTCTGCGACTTACATTTACCCCGCTGGTGGCCAGCGCGGGACGAAGGTCCCCTTCCGCGTTGGCGGCATGTTTCTGTACGACAAAGCCCCGCTGGAGATGCTCGGGCCGGGCATCACGGCAGTGGGTGAAATCAAGCGGACGGAAACGACCTGGTTCGAAGGGCCACTGATCCGTCAGCCTGCCAGTCAGGCCGCGGAGAACTATCCCAAAGACTATGCCGGCGAAGTGCAGATCGCCGCGGATGCGGCGATTGGTTATCGGCGGTGGCGAGTTTGGAACGCCCAGGGAATCACACCGCTGTCTCGCTTCGTCATCGGCGATCTGCCGGAGGTGATCGAAGACGAATTGGAGGGGGAACCGATTCCCGTGCCGGTCACATTGCCAGTCACCATCAACGGCCGCATCTTTCCCCGCGAAGATATTGATGTCTGGGCCTTCGATGCCGCCGCCGGCCAGTCGATTACTTGCTCGCTGGCTGCCGCGGAATTCGGCTCGCCGCTTAAGGGGCGGCTGGAGGTTCGTTCGCCGGGTGGCAAGCCAGTGGCCGAAACGACCGGCACGCCGATTGGCGATGTGCGGCTGCGGTTCGTGGCGGCGGAAACGGGAAAACACGAAGTGCGGATTCACGACATTCAGTTCGGCGGTTTGCAGACCTATGTGTATCGGCTGAGCGTGACGAGTGGCCCGTGGCTCGACAGTGTTTATCCCCTCGGCGGCCAGCGGGGAGCGGAAGTGAAACTCGAAGGGCTCGGCCAGAATCTCGGCGGGTCGCTGGCGGCGAATGTGCCCGATGCTGCTCCAGCGTTGTTATGGCACGCCTTCGACCTCTCCGGCCGTGCGCTCAATCCAGTTCGTTTCGATGTCGATGAGCTGCCGGAACATTTGGAAGCCGAGCCGAACAATGGAGCTGCGGCGGCGAAGTCCGTGTCGGTGCCTGCCGTCGCCAACGGACGCATCGACCAGCCGGGAGACAAGGACCACTGGCAACTGCCGCTCGCCAAGGGGCAGGCCATTCGCATCGAGTGCCGCGCCGCGCTGCTGGGCTCGCCGCTGGCCGCAGAGTTAATTCTTCGCGACGAAGGGGGCAAAGACCTGGCCCGATCGGATGCGCTCGATGCAACCGGCGATCCAGTTTTGAACTTTACCGCGCCTGCCGACGGAAAATACACGCTCGAAATCGGCGACAGATTCGCGGCTCGCGGCGGAGCTACGTTTGCCTATCGCATTCGCATCGCCGCGCCGAAGAAGACTCTGGACTTTGAGTTGGTCATGGCCGATGCTCTCGTGCTGGATGCGGATGGTGCCAAGAATCTGGAAGTACAGGTTCTCCGCAGCGGGGATTTCAAAGGCCCGATTAACCTGCATGTCGAGGGTTTGCCGGCGGGCATCACCGCCGAAGACGTCAAGCTTCCCGACGGAGCACCCAAAGGAGTGCTCGTTCTCAAGTCAGCCCCTAATCCGCCAGTGACGACCGCCTTGCTGAAAGTGACGGGCACTGCCGATGTCGAGGGAAAACCGGTGCAGCGCATCGCTCATGTGGCGTCTGTTCCTGGCGACTCGCCCGTGGAACAGCTTCGACTGGTGACGACGCTCAAGACGCCGTTCAAGCTACGGGGGACTTACGACTTGCGGTTCGCAGCTCGCGGCACGGTGCTCAAAAAGAAATACGTTCTCGAGCGGAGCGGCTTTGAAGGGCCGCTCGAAGCGAGGCTGGCGGACAAGCAAGGTCGGCATTTGCAAGGAGTCAGCGGCCCGGTCATCACGATTCCATCGGGAGTGAACGAGTTCGAGTATCCCCTTACCCTGGCTCCCTGGATGGAACTGAGCCGCACCAGCCGCACCAATCTGATGTTGACCGGCGAAGTCAAGGATAGCGCCGGGGCAACCCACAAAGTTTCTTTCACCAATCAAGAGCAGAACGAACAATTGGTCGCCCTGGTCGCCCCCGGCCCGCTGCGGATTGTGACCGACCGCAAATCATTCGCCGCCGTTCCCAGCAGCGAGATTGTCGTGGAGGTTGAGCTGAAACGGGACCGCTCGATCTCATCCTCCATCAAGCTGGATCTCATTGTTCCGAGGCACATCCGCGATGTATCCGCCGAAACCGTCACCCTGCCGGCCGGGACCGACCGCGGGCAGTTTCGCATTCGCCTTGGCGCTTTCCCCGGCCCCTTCAACATGCCGCTGCGGGTGCGGGCCACGGCCGAAAAAGACGGCACGCCTATTCTCGGCGAGAGCGAGATCGAACTGACGCCGTAGGATTAGTAGCCGGCACACACCGTGTGCCGGCATAGCTGCTCACGGTGCGAGCGGACTACGTTTTACGAACAACCCATGCTGTTGCCGCAGTTGTGACACAGGTAGCAATTGCCGTTGCGAACCGTGATCGCTCCGCAGTTGTCGCAGCTTGGGGCATCAAGCTGGAACTTGGCGAACTGGTCGTTACGGCCGGCGGGTTTTCCGCTGGCGTCGACCTTCATCGCCACACCGGCCCGCTCCAGCATGTCGGCATCGATCCGCTTGGCGGCACCGTTACCGTTCACGTGAGAGCCGGGGGTGCCGTTAGCTCCCTCGCTGGCGCTACGGGTTTGTGTCGATCCCTGACCTACCGACTGCCCGCCGGCCTTCTTGGCGGCGGGCAACCTCTGTGAGTCAACATCGTCATCCGCGGAAGGCGGGGTCTTTCCCGGCAAGATGCCG
The DNA here is from genome assembly GCA_005778405.1 of Planctomycetaceae bacterium. Lineage (GTDB taxonomy): Bacteria > Planctomycetota > Planctomycetia > Pirellulales > Pirellulaceae > SXOA01. Next base: position 848 of record SXOA01000013.1, on the reverse strand, counting down.
CTGTTCGCCTCTTTATAACCCGCCAGAAACTGCACTCCCATCCAGCGGAAGATGTAGTCCACCACGCTCTTGGCGATCCGAATATCGGGATTCGTGGTGTGCCCCATCGGCTCGAACCGCATGTGCGAGAACTTGTTGACCAGGGCTTCTAGCGGTACGCCATATTGCAGGCTGATGGAGATGGCCGTGCCGAAGGCGTCCATCAAACCGCCGATGGTCGAACCTTCCTTGGCCATGGTGATAAAAAGCTCGCCGGGGCGGCCGTCGGGGTAAAGCCCGACGTTGATATACCCTTCGTGCCCGCCGACGTTGAACTTGTGCGTCAGCGAGTGACGGGTATCCGGCAGGTGCTCGCGGCGCGGGCGGGACGCCTTTTCGTCTTTGTCCTTCGCCTTGCCTGCGTCGGACTGCGTGTTGAGCGGCTGGCTCTGTTTGCTGCCGTCGCGATAGATGGCGAGGGCCTTGAGACCGAGCTTCCAGCCCCAGGCATACGCCTCGGCAATGTCGGCCGGCGTTACGTCGGTCGGCATGTTCACCGTTTTACTGATCGCCCCCGACAGGAACGGCTGGGCGGCGGCCATCATGCGGCAGTGGGCCCGCCAGTTGATGCTCCGCACGCCATTCGCCGGCTTGAAGGCACAATCGAAGACCGACAAGTGCTCGTCGGCCAGGCCCGGCGCACCTTCCACCGTGTCGTTCTGATCGACGTACTTGATGATCGCCTGAATCTGCGGCTCATCGTAGCCGAGCTTGGCCAGGGCCAGCGGGACCGTGCCGTTGACGATCTTCAAACTGCCGCCGCCGGCAAGCGTCTTGTACTTCACCAGGGCGATGTCCGGCTCGATGCC